>QCDO01000046.1 GCA_003278735.1 Prochlorococcus sp. AG-355-J09 | reverse complement strand
AGAAGATTATTTGTAGATTTTTGATTAAATGAGTTTACATCTATCTCTAAATTATCATTAGAGTATTTAGAGATGTCATCAAAATTTACTTCGGAAGCACTAACAGATAAAGGTGCTAAAAGACCAAGAGCTGCTGGAGCTACCAGCAATTGCTGGAATAACTTCATGAAAATTCCTCACACAAGAATTGTTATTTAATAATTTTAATGCAATTCAAATAAATTGCAAAGGACGATAGCCATTTTCCTAATCGGACGAGGGGAGAAGATTTCTTACAGGATTTAGTAAATCCTCATATTTTTTCCAATATCCAGAGAAATTAGAATTAATTTTTTCTCTTACCTGAGCACTACTTGCAGTAAATACAGTTCTTTTACTTTTTTGAGGTGAGAGATATTCATCATTCCATTCCCATCTAAGCCAATTAATTAAGTTTCGAATATTTTCTTTAGGATTTTTTACTACCTTATCATGATCATAACTATAAATAATCGATCCAAATTTGTTTTTGTACTCATCCATAAGTTCCAAATGGTATAGATATAGTTCGGTAATATCATTTAAAGAACTTGTAAAGCTTTGATTCAAAAAATTAGTCCTGTAAATGGAAAGGATATTATCAAGTGGGTTCCTTTTACAATGAATAATTCTTGCATTAGGGAAAAAATTATAGATAATTGGACAATATAAAAAATTGAACAAATTTTTATCTGTATAGATTTTTTTTTGTGAACCTATAACCATAACTTTTTCATCATAAAGCTTTTTAACATCTATTAAATCGTCATTTTTACGAAGGGATTCCTCTAAGAAAAAAACCTCACCCATATCTTTGACCTCAGGATTAAGACTCAAAATGGTCTCCAGTAATGTACTTCCACACCTTGGCATACCAACAATAAATAAATATCGATTACTATCAATTTTTTTCTCTAAGTTAAGTTTTTTGTTTATTTTGATTTTTCTATAGCGTTCCCCTGTATTTAACTTTCTTCTTAAATCAGATGGTTGAAGTTTTATTTTTTCTTCATTTGCAATTTTTAAAAAATATGCACTTTTTTTATAATCTTTCTTAAGATGATAAACATTCGCTTTTGAAAAGCATATATATATTTTTTCCAGTTGAGATAGCTCTTCTATTTCAATGTTTAATAGATTTTTTAATTGTTTATTATGCTTTGAGAAATCATACATAGTTGATAATTCAAAAAAACTATTTGAATTAAATTGGTCCTTTAATAAGATTTCTATGTGTGTATTTATAGATAACTCTAATAACCCTAAATTCCTATACATGACTCCCAAATTAAACCTTAGTGGGATGAAATCCGGGAAATTTTTTATACCTTCCTTTAAAATAAATACTCCTTTTTCTAATTCATTATTTTTAAAATAAAGATCACTTAAAGTAAGATATAAAATTCTCTCTTTATTAAAAAATTTTTTTAATTTTAAAAGGACTTCTTCTGCCTTTATATATTTTTTTTGATTAATAAATAGCTTTGAGATTAAAATCTCCCTCTGAAAATATAAAAAACTATCTTTTGGTAATTTTAAATTTGTCAATAATTCTTTTGCCTCTTCATTTTGAAAAGATTCAATAAGAATATCAGCTTTTAAAATTTTATATATTTTATTTTTAGGCTGTAGATTTATAGCAAAGTCAATAGAAAGTAATGCATCCTTAAGGGATTTAAAAGCTCTATAAGTGATTGACAAATTATAGTAGATATCGGAATTAGATTTTTCTATTTTTTTTGCTGCAAATAGTGTTTTTATAGCATCATTAAAGTTATTCTCCTTCCTCAAAATTTCAGCTAGTAATATATAAGGCTTAATAATTGATGGATATTGCTTAACAGACAAAAAAAATAAGTTTTTAGCAATCTTCAGATTATTAATTTCCCTATTAAAAAGTCCATATGAAATAAGTAAATCATATGTATAAATCTTTTGATTAATTAATTTTTTATAAATTTCATTTGCTTGATATAAATTTCCCTCTTTATGCTTCTTTTTTGCAATTTGAATATATTTAGATATTTCTGATGTATCGTATTCCATTAATAATTCAAAAGAAAAGATGTCA
>QCDO01000045.1 GCA_003278735.1 Prochlorococcus sp. AG-355-J09 | reverse complement strand
TAATATAAATAATTCTAATAGAAGAAAATCATAAATAAAAAAAATAATAAAAATGAACCATGGTTTAAATGGTTAACGAGAGAACTTAATTCTTATGAAGCTTTTCAGGATTTCGAATCAGGCAAGAATCCACGAGATGTAGCAGAGGATTTTATTTCTAGAAATAGTAATGCTATTTCAGAAGTTTTCGAGAATTTTGATGAAGAAGATAAAGATACACTCGATCAGTTTCTTAAATTAACCGAATGCGAGATGCATGTCTTTAGAATTCTTGAAAAACAAATAGAGTTGAGAAAAAAGGTAAGATTTGTAGATTTTAAAAAAAGAAAAAATTGAGGAGTTAGTTTCTATATAAATTTATTTTTTCCATTACCCGTCTTACCAAAGCCTAGCCAGATGAACCACAAGATCCATCCTAAGATAGGTATTAAATTAATAAAGATCCATTTCCAATCTTTTCCAAAATCTTTGATTCTTCTTACATCAATAGCTATTTGAGGAATGATACAAAATATGCCATAAACATTGAAACCAAACGTTTTTAAAAATATTGGGATAGTTAGGAAAGAAATTATAAGATTCGCTAGTTGAACCAACCACCAGTCCGATCGAGATGTGAATCCTTTGAAGTCTGTAGCTTTAATCCAAAACTCTTTATATGCGTTTAAAAAGTCATTAAACATAAATTAAAAATTCAAAGAATCTAACATTATCAATTTAATCTTTAATTTATCAAAAAATTATTTATTTACTTAATAGGATCAAATAAATTCATATCATTAGAATCTTTTTTTGAAATCTCATCTTGATTTGGTAATGAACAGAATCCGTCTTTGCAAATCATCTTTTCTTTTGCAAAACCGTTAGTTTTTGAGAATATGTTTTTGTTATTGTTATTTGAAGATTCTTTCAGCATTTATATAAAAAAATTAAATCCAATATTAAATTAATAACTCAATTTATTTTTATAAGCAACAAAATTAATATTAATTATTTATTTACTTTTTTTGATTTGGCAAGTCTCTCCAAAACAGCGCCATTATATAAATGAATAAAGATATAGAACAAATATAAAGTAAAGAATTTAGATGCATTTTATTTATTAAAGTAATAACAAAGAAGTCCTTTCATAAAAATGGGATTTCAACAGATTGTTAATTTTTTGACTTAGCAATCAAACAAATTCTAGTATTTATTAAAGTTTTTTATGCTTTCCCCAAACTTTGAGAAGGAAAAGTTTTTAAATTTTTAGAATATATCTATTTAGTTAGTAAAACTTATAAATCTAAGAGTTTTATAAATCTAATAAAATTCTACATTTTTGAATGTTTATTGTATTTCACGATCTATCCTTATTTATTTCTGTTAGAGCTTTTTTACCTTCCTTAAGGGATCTTAAGACGAGCCAAGTTAGAGAGGAAATCATAAGGATGATAAGTGTAATTAGAGAAATATGAGTTGTATCAATATCGTTCGCCAATTTAATTAAATTCCTTACGAGTCTTTAATTCAAAAATTCAAACGTCTGATCTAGAGTAAGCAGGTATTAGCATTCCACCATCTTGATCATCATTATTGTCATCATCAAACCCACCCCCTAGAAGTAATTCAATAATTACAAGTACAGCTACTGGATAGAGGCACCATAATATCGCTGTAAAAGGGCTTACTGAGGAAGAAGCTGAGTAAAATTCTGTCATGAACTGATGTTAATCTAAACAAACAACAATTGTGGATCCTCTGGGTAGTGTTTTATTCAATATTTCTATAAGTATTTTTTAAAAACTTTTCTCTTTAGAACGAATAGATCTTTGGTATGTATTGATATTTTTATTCTTAAAATCAATTTAAATAATAATTTTTTTGAACCTGCTGAGAAACTAATAATGACATAATGAATCGCGCGATTGTTATTTTTTATACTTAACAATAATTGTACAATTTTGATTCAAAAACTATTATTTATCTTGATTTTATAAATTCTATGTTTTCTTTCACTTTTGATCCTTTGGCTGCGATATTTGGTATATCAGGAATTGTAGGCTTCTTTTTCTTCGTTTCTGCTGCTAAGGGAACTTCCAGTATCAATACAAAACCA
>QCDO01000044.1 GCA_003278735.1 Prochlorococcus sp. AG-355-J09 | reverse complement strand
AGTAAGTTAGTGGAACTTATTTGAGACAGTATTTTGCACCATGTAAGTACTTATATCTAGTTTGTACATACGCTTAGCGCTCCCCCTAGCGCTCCCCACTACGACATAGTGCCCTTTGTTATGTAGGTCGATCAAATTAAGTTTTGCAGATTGATCTTATAATTATTAACGATTGACAGTCGATCTAAAATAAAGGGATAAAACCCTTTTTTTATGTCACCTAACAAAGGCCCAAAAGTCATCAAATACTGTGTAATTACATCTACAACTGCGATAGTTCTCATTTTTATCTCTTTAATACCTATTTCAAAAAAGGCATTTTATTGGAATCAATGCTTTAAAAAAACTTTTAAATGGATTGATAAATACGAGATGGAACTTAAAAATTGGGATAAAGCATCAAAAGAAAGTATTGCAGTAGCAGTTTGCAATGGTGCTGTGTACGAACCTGAACTTAAAACAAAGTAATTCGATTGACAGTCGATCTAAAATAAGGGGCAATTAGCTTTTTTTTTATGTCAATTGAAACAACTGTTTTAGATTTCAAATTAAGCAATACTTTTGAGGAATATGAAGCTCATATGAATGCACCTGAACAACAAGCCATGTTTAAAGAGATGGGAGTAAAAACCTTTTATATTGGAAAATCATTAGAAGACCCCAATAGAGCAACCGTTATGTTTCAAGGACCATTAAATACTTGTTACGACATCTTTGTTAACCCAGAAACTAAGCCAATAGTCGAAGCATCCGGTCATATTTACGAGGGGACAATAATTAACCGCTGGATTTCTGAATAATTTTGAAACCCCTACTACTCACTCTGCTGGCTGCTTTTGCCTTACCCAACAATGTTATTGCCAATGAAAAAGTTTTACATGAAATGACTGATATTGAAGCTAATAAAATACTTCTTGGTCAAGTTCTTTCTGTCTGCTATGCAGTAGATCGAAACCACATAACTATGAAACAAAAAATATTTCTGTTAAAAATGAATCAATAGAACAAAGTTATATTTTGGAGAATATCTTTTTAACAAAAAGTTAATCAAATTTCTCTCACCCTTAAATTAATACCTTGTCATGATTCCAATAGAACAGTATTTGTTTTTTGCAGTTTCTCTTTATGCATTTTTTTATCTTTCAATAACTATAGTAAGTACATTAATTAGTTTTTCCTAAGGAATAATTACATAAAATATCAAACACATATTTGTATAAAATTAATCTTCCTTTATCTTAAAACTAATTATATAAATATATAAGTAGATATTAGGGCAATCTACTATCCGCTAGCTTTGATAAAGCGGTTTGTAATGAGAACCTCCCTTTGACCTCATTTTCTTTTTCGCAATCTTAGAAAATGAGGTTTAAATAATTTTTAATTGTCAGGAATATTAAAGTTAATTTTTTATATAAATCTATTTATTAAATTTTATTCATGATTATGTATATTATTTACTTTTTAAAAAAGAGTTTTTTATTTATAAAGAATATGTAGATATTTGGCGAATCTGCAACGGTATAGATTCCGTCTTTATAAACCTAGCCAACGAAAATATTCTTAACTACGTTTTAGTTATTTTAGTAGTTAGGAATATTTTTATTTTAAGGTTAATTTTTTCTTAAAAACAAATGATTAATAAATCACAAAAAGTATCCTCATTAGAAAATATCTGCAACAATTTGGAATCTGGCATGCCAGAGAATAAATCTATTAAAGACTATGTTCTACCTAATGCGAGACAGTGGTTAGGTGGAAGATATGTAGCCCTTTGGGTATTACCTATTTATTTAATTGGAAAAATTGCAAAATTAGTAGCTTCCTCTGCTTTTATAAAACCATATTCTCCAACTAGTAATGGCCCTTCTTATAAAAGACCAGAAACTTTGTTTACCTCTTTAAAAGGTGTTTTTAAAGGAGAAGACCATTTAAGATTTTTTGATCATAGGTTTATAGCTATTTGGGTATTGCCTATTACTTTAACTGGAATTGTTTTTGAAGTGCTTTTTATATCTCCCACTAAGAATACTTTCCCTTTCAATTAAGCATCTTTTTGTCCGCAATTAGTCCACATTTAGTGGCACAATCCTAGTTGGATTTTGCGGTCTGAAAATACCCACACCAGCAAACTAAAAAGAACCTATATTTTAGAATTTGAATTATCTTAACTTTTAGGCAATAACTTCTTTACATAATAAATACAAATATAAG
>QCDO01000043.1 GCA_003278735.1 Prochlorococcus sp. AG-355-J09 | reverse complement strand
ACTTGTCATCATATGGGTCAAAGCTGCTCTCAATGATTCCTCAAAGGATTCTTTATTACATGGGTTTACTTTTATTAAATTGTCTTTATGCTTAATCACTCTTTTAAGAGCAATTTTTGCGAAATATTTTGAATCATAATTTTTATTTAGTTCATAATTACCTAGACCCTCCCCAGTATCTATTAGCTTAGAGAAAGTAATTTGTTGTTCATTGCTTTCTGTATAACATCCTCCCATTTGTGGGGGTAAATCATGAGAATGAGTATGAAAATCTCCTTGAGTGCCTCTATAAGCACTTGTCTCTTCAAAAAGGGTAAGCCAGTTATTTACATGACGGTAATTAGATCTTAAATTAAACCCTTTATAATAAACCAGTGATGCATTCATTCTCTCCATATAGGGAATAAAAATTATATCTCCTACACCAGGTTCTATATCACTCGTATTAGATACTGATGGATCAATAAACCCTGATTTTGATCTACTTAAGATTTCATCGAGTTTAGAAATGGATTCCTTAAATCTTTTTTTTCTAAAAGAATTATCTATAAAATTAAAGCTTTCTCGGCAGAGCCAATTACACCAGGATCTGAAAATTTCTCTTTCTAATTCTCGAATTTTGATAAGGTTACTAGATGTTATAAAAGATCCAAGTGCTCCAAATTCATTTTCTAAAAAAGCTATTATATCATCGCTTTCAGTTATAACTTGCCCTTTAAATTCAATTGCAGGTAATTTCCCCGATCTGACTTTTTCAAGGAACCAACTTTCTTTTTGACCGTAGCAAAACATATTTATTTTTTTGACTCTGTATGGAATTCTTTTAAATTCAAGCCATAACCATATCTTCTGACAGTAAGGACACCAAGAATGCCTATCCCTATAAAGTGTAACTGATACATCATTTTCACTATGCCCAAATAATCTTAAATTTGAGTAGGAATTATTTATACCATGGACTCTATTAAGGTCTTCAACTTCAAATTTATTTAAATCATCCCATGTCAAAATCCCATTCATTATTTGAATTAAAGCTATAAACTAACGTTATAATAGTTGATTAAAAAAAGTCTTGGAATTTGAATTTGATTTAATTGTTGTTGGCGCTGGATCTGGAGGACTCGCAGCGGCTAAACGTGCTGCTAGTTATGGAGCAAAAGTCGCAATAATAGAAGTAAATCAAATAGGAGGAACTTGTGTGATTAGGGGATGTGTTCCTAAAAAATTGATGGTTTATGCAGCTAAAAGTAAAAAAAATATGGATTCTTCTGAAGGATATGGATTAAAAAGTGTGGGTATTAAATTTGAATCAAATATTTTATTAAAGAATGTTAGGGAGGAGGTTTCTAGATTAAGTAATTTACATAGAAATTCTTTAAAAAAATTGAATGTAATCGTATTTGAGGGCTTAGGAAGATTTACTACTCAAAATGAATTAGAAATTATTTGCCCAAAAACGAAGAAAATTAAAAATAAAATAAGTTCAAAAAAAATTCTTATTTCAGTTGGAGGTAAACCAAAGAAATTAAATATTCCTGGGGTAGATTTGGCTTGGACTAGTGATGATATTTTTGAATTAGAAAAGTTTCCCGAATCAATATTAATAGTAGGAGGAGGATATATTGCTTGTGAATTTGCTTCTATTTTCAGAAATTTAGGTACTAAAGTAACCCAATTAATTAGAGGTCAAAATTTACTTAATGGTTTTGATGAGGATCTTTCTTCATGCCTAGAGGAATCACCTACTTTTACTGAAATCAATATAATCTCCAATACTCAATTAAAGTCTATCAAAAGAGTAAATCAAAATCTGGAAGCCACCCTAGACTCGGGGGATAAACTCCTAACTAGTAATATCCTTATTGCTACAGGAAGAGAACCAAATCTTTTGCCTTTAAATTTAGATTTTTTAAATCTAAAGATGGATGGCCAATATCTAGATGTTGATGAATTTAATCAAACAAGCAACGCAAATATTTTTGCAGTTGGCGATATCATAAATAAACCAAACTTAACTCCAGTAGCAATAGAACAAGGGAGAGTTTTTTCGGATAATTTTTTTAATGATCAAAAAAGAAAAGTAAATTATGAATATATCCCTAAGGCCGTTTTTACTATTCCAGAAATTTCAACAGTTGGCTTAAGTGAGAAAAGAGCTAAAGAGATTTACTCTGAAAAAAATATAAAAATTTTCAAATGCAAATTTACCCCTATGTCTAATACCTTTAAAAAGAATAAATCAAAATGTATGTTGAAGATTGTAGTTCATAAGCTAACTGACAAAGTCCTAGGATGTCATATGTTTGGAGAAACATCGTCTGAGATTATTCAAATGGTATCAATTTCATTAAATGCAGGGATAACAAAAAAAGACTTTGATATTACAATGG
>QCDO01000042.1 GCA_003278735.1 Prochlorococcus sp. AG-355-J09 | reverse complement strand
ATATTCCGTCCCAGTAAGCATAGTCCAAAAATTCAATAAATGAGCGGAGTAAATCTTATGCCATTGATAAATTATGCTTATTAATTAAAACGCATAGTCTAAATCTAATCTGTATTTAATACCCGTCCAATATGAGTTAATTCTATTACGAAAATAAAAAAAAATAAAGTTGTAATTAAGGAAAATTTTATACCTAAATCACTAAATTTTAATTATATGTTTTTATCAGAAAAACTATTAGAACAGACTCATGAGTTGAGGGGAATTAGATGACAAATAATAGATCTCATACTAAAACATCCCTTAAGTGGAATAAAAATGGTGACTTAGAACCAGGAGATATGCTTTTGATTTTAGAGAGGCTCAAAAATAAAGATTTAATAAGTTGTTCTCTAACAGAAAAAAAAGATTTCTAGTTATTCAAAATTCAAAATTAATTCGGAGGACTTTATGAATAAAAGAATTCCTTATACAATTATTCCTTACTTTTTCAATAGCATTTATGAAAAAGAGCCAATTGCAAAAATAAAAGTGATTTATTGGAAACTTAAGTGTCACGATAATCCTGCATTATTTGGATGCGAAATTAATTAGATAATTTATTCTTAATTTATTAGATAATTTCCATATTAATATCGAGAAAATCCAAATAGGTTTAATAAGTTCAGCTTATAGAGGGTATGAGAGTAAGTAATTATACTCACACTTATAGTTTTCCATTATTACATTTGTATCAAGATTGCTTTAGGAAGCGTCTTAGCTAAACAACCAACCAAACAAATGAACGAAACAAAAACAGTTGAGAAGGAAAAAATCGTAGCTGAGAAGCTTAACGGTAGATTTGCGATGATTGGCTTTATTGCACTTATTGGCGCATATCTAACAACAGGACAAATTATTCCAGGGTTTGTATAAATGGATTTTATATCTAAAAAACAAGGATATGTACCCCTTAAGGTGGTTCCTTACATATTTTTCGTTGCTATTGTTTTAAGCATCACAACAACAAATACATTCGTATAGTTTTAAAACTTACATCGTCATGGAAGTCAGCCAGTGGGGATACAGGCTGACTTTTTTTATGCTTATTGAGTAATTGACTTTGAATAATTAAATCAGAACTAATAATTAAAGGATAGAGAATATGGAATTACTCGATATTTATCTACCCTCAACCCTAATTAAGGAGTTTTACTCTTTTTGAAAAATAACGATACTGCTAGGTTAGTAGTAGAGAAATAATTAAGGAGGTTATTTATGGAAGTTTTTCAACTAACACTTACCTTCTCAGGTTTAATTGGAATCATATTGTTTTTATTATTTTCTTCAGATAGTGCAAATACAAAGAATCTATATTTGAAAGAAAAATATTAAAATAAATTTGATTGACAGTCGATCTAAACTAGGGAGCAAATAGCTCCTTTTTTAATGTCCTCTTCAATGAAAGATTTCTTAGATAAATTTTTTGATTTATGTAGAGAATATCAAGAAGAAATTCCACCTCAAAAGATGGCTGAAGTTTTAAGAGATTACGCAGATAGGTTAGACGGATAATTAACACCTATAGTTTCTATATTTTTAAAAATAAATTTAATTGGTTTACTTATAAAAACTTCACATTTTTTTGGTAATTTATACTCTTTTATTTAATAAATAATTGAGAATTTTAAATAATCATGCTATTTAATTACTCCCGACCTTAAAAAGTCATGATGAAGAAACCAAAAAACACACCTCAACGTAAAACTACACTTAAGTGGAATGTTAATGGAGAACTATCTTCTATTGATATGGCAAGAATACTTGAGGCTCTCTCAGTCAAAGAGTTAAGCGAGTGTGAGCTTGCATGCAATAATGAACCCAAAAAATTAAATCTCGGTATGTGGTGGTAAATAGTTTTTACTGTCATAAAAAAAAGAGGGATAAACCCTCTTCTCGATAAAAGAATCAAAATCTAAACTTTTTTCTTAGCGGGTTCAATAGATTTTAGTTCAGTTTTTAACTCTTTTTCTCTTTCATCAAGATGTTTGACTTGAGCTTTGTATGATTCTTCAAGTCTTTTCTTTTGATGACGAATTTCTTCAAGTTCATCTTGATTTTGCGTTCTTTGTAACTCCTCCATCTCACTATCAGAGATTACATATATGGGTCTATATGCAGGAGTATCAAAGAATAGATCAAACATTGAATACATTGTTTACCTCTGAATTAGTACATAACTATCTTTGTATGAATAAGCAATATTTGTAATGTTATAAACCGAATGATTATATAGGGCAAATACACCGAACTTCGGTTTACACATCAAAACCGAATCGTAAAAACCGATAGATTCTTAAAAAAAAGAGAGCTAGGGCTGTACTCCTAACTCTCCAAAAACCACACCGTGAAAACTTAGTAGTAAACCAGTTATGAAAGGGTCCAGGGTAGAAACTGTTGAAGCTGCAAGAGAAGAATATAAGAAGTTACTACAAGAGGGTTGGAAGAAAACCTCCATATTCAATAGTTACTTTTAAGGCACAAGTACGTAGAAAGTACGTAAGCTAAGCTACCCCTAGAGCTAC
>QCDO01000041.1 GCA_003278735.1 Prochlorococcus sp. AG-355-J09 | reverse complement strand
TCATTAGCAGTTTCTAATGCTGCTGCCGCGTCGGCTGCTAATTGCGCTTTAGCTTCTTCTATTGCTCTTGCTTCTACTACACTTTCTGCATTTGCTATTAATATTCTTACCTCTGTTGCATCCGTTAATACTTCTGCTGCCTCAGCTGTAGCCAGTTCAGATTGTGCTGTTTCGAAACCTAACTGTGCCTCATCCACTACTGCCTGAGCCTGATCTACAGCTATTTGTGTTGCTATTGCTGCTTCTAAATTTGCAAATGCAATAAGGGCATTATTATACCCAGATTCCAATTCGCTCGAAACTTCTACTTGTAAATCTGTAAGTACATTTGCGGACTCCGTAACTATCGTTTCTGTTGCTGTTAATACTTCTCTTGCAAATTCTTGTGCATTGATTAATGCTTCACCTGCAACTACTTCTGCACCTTGAGCATTAGCTAATGTCAACAGGGTATCAGTAACAGTTTGTTGGGCGGAAACTATTGCGACATCAGCATCTTGGGCTGATTCAACTGCTTCATCTGCTCTAGCTTGTGCTTCTGTATATGCTAATTGTGCGTTACTTGAGATTAAAGCTGCTGCTGCTGATGCTTCCTCTGCTACTGCTGCTGCTCCCTGTGCTGTAGCAAGATCAGTTTGAGCTGTTTCTAATTCTTCAACGACAACCGTTACTTCTAATGCTGCATCTGATGCAGCCGTCAATAATTGTGATTGTGCTGTAGAAAGATCAGCTTGAGCATCGGCCAATGCTTGCTCTGCATCTGCTTCGGCTTGTGTTCTTACTGTGAGGACTCCTTCTGCTGCTAGCTCTGCAGATTGTGCTGCAGCTAGATCTATTTGAGCTGTATCTAATGCTGCTTGTGCATCTGCTACTTCTTCTGTTCTTGCTGCGACTACTCCTTCTGCTGCTAGCTCTGCAGATTGTGCTGCAGTTAGATCTATTTGAGCTGATTCTAATGCTGCTTGTGCATCTGCTACTTCTTCTGTTCTTGTTGCAACGACTCCTTCTGCTTCTGTGATTGCTGCTAATTCTGCTGCTTCAGCGTTGGCTATATCAGATTGAGTTGTTTCTAATGCTGCTTGAGCTTTGGCCAGATCGGATTGAGCAGTTTCTAATGCTACTTGTGCATCTGCTACTTCTTGTGTTCTTGTTGCGACTAACTCTTCTGCCTCTGTTATTTCTGCTAATACTTGTGTCGCGTCTGTTAATACCTCTGCAGCCTGGGCACTTTCTAAAGCATTTTGAGCTGACAGTAGATTACTTTCTGCTAATAAAGCAGCCTCAGAAGCGGCTTGATGTGCCTCTAAAGATTGTAACTCTGCATCAGCGGCATCTTCAGCTGACTGTGCACTAGCTGCTAATTGTTGTGCAAGTGCTTCTTGCATTTCTGCTTCGTCAGATGCCATTCCAGCTTCTTCATTCGCAATGAATACATCTGCATTCGTATCTGAAACTTCTTGTTCTGCTTCTCTTAACTCATTTTGTGCATTTGTTAGTGCTGTGGTTGCATCATCTGCTCTTGTTACCGCATTTAGTACTGCTTGAGCTGTGGTAACAGCTTGTGTTGCATTACTTAGGACTTCTTCAGCATCCGTTAATGCTTGTGTTGCATCTTCTAATTCTTGTGCTGTTGCATCGCTTGGTCCCACCAAATGAGCATTCTCAGCCGATGTAAGTCTTGTAGTGGCTTCATTAACTGCATTTTGTGCCTCTTGTTCTGTTTCTTGTGCATTATTTAATGTTTCTGATGGATTTTCTAATTGTTCTGCTTGATACGCATTTAGAGCATCAACTAAAAATTCTTCAGCTAATTCTGCCTCATTGACTTCAATTTGTGCTTCTTCTAATGCAGTTTGTGCTGTTGTTGCTGCTGCTTGTGCATTTGTAAGTGCTATTGCTTTCGCTGCAGCTGTTGATGCGAGATCATCAGCTAGTGATTGTGCTTCTGTTGCTAATTTTCTAGCAGTTGATGCTGCACTCATTGCATCAGAAACTGTTTGAGATGTTGCTGTTTGTGCTTCTAATAAATCTGAGGCATCATCTGCTGCTGTTTGTGCTTCATCTACTGCACTTTGTGCATCCAGGACTGCATTTTGTGCAACTGTTATTGCTGCTCTTACGTCTTCTGCATTTGTTAATACCTCATCTGATTGTGCATTGGCTAAATCGAGTTGAGCTGTTTCCAATGATGATTGTGCATCTGCTACTTCTTGTGTTCTTGATGCGACTACTCCCTCTGCTTCTGTGATTGTTGCGGCTGCATCTGCTGCATCTTTTAATATATCTGCTGCTTGTGCTTCCACTAATGCAATTTCTGCTTCTGAGGCTGCTTGCGCTGCTGCTGTTTGTGCTTCTTGTGCTGCTTCTGCTGTAAATTCTGCTTGCTGTGCATCTCCTAATGCTTCCTGAGCTGCAGTTTCTGCTTCTGAGGCTGCTTGCTGTGCATCTCCTAATGCTTCCTGAGCTGCAGTAACAGCTGCTTGTGCGTCTGACAATACTGTTTGAGCATTATCTAATGCTTCTTGAGCTGCGTTGACAGCAGCTGTTGCTGTGTTAAAGGCACCATCTTCTACTGATAAGTTTAATTGTGCTTCTGTTAATAAATTATTTGCTTCCGTTACTGCACTTTGTGCTTCTAATTCAGAAATTTCTGACTGCTGAGTATCTGATGAGGCTGATATAAATAGATCATTTACATCAGTGACTTGAATTTGAGCATCTTCTACCGCTGTTTGGGCCTTTGATATATC
>QCDO01000040.1 GCA_003278735.1 Prochlorococcus sp. AG-355-J09 | reverse complement strand
TATAAATGAAGCTGTTTCTCTCATAAAAGGACCAAAAGATAAGCCAATTAAATTAGTTTTATCAAGAATTAATGAGGCAGGTAAAAAGGAAAAAATAAATGTTCGATTAGTAAGAGATACTTTTAAAGTCTCAACAAAAGACTATTTATATGAAGGTGATTTAAGGAGGCAATTAGAGTTTTTCTTTCCAGAAAATATAAAACAGATTTTTCCAGAAAATGATTCCTCGTCAAAGCTCAAAAAAGGAACTTCAATTTAAATTTCTGAATGAAACGCATACTTCTAGTTGAGCTTTTATTAGTTTTAATTACCATAATTTATGTTTCTCTAAACCCAATTTCAAGAATTTATATCGCTGATTATTTGGAAAAGATATCCTTATTTTTATTTAGAACAGTAAGTGATGAAGATTTAAATAAGTGGTATGAGAAAAGAGAGAAGAATGAATTACTCGAGGACTTAGGAGGAGCTGCTTATTGATTGACAGTCGATCTAAAATAAGAGGCAAATAACTTATTTATTAACGGTTAGGTCTATTAATACTGAATCTCACCTACCAAGAGTTATTTTAAATAAAGTAGTATCTTGTATTGGTCTTTTATCGCTGGTCCTTGCTAACTATTCGAAAATATTACACAAGGACAAAAAGAAATGACTATTTTTATTGGAAATTTATCTTGGGATACTGAAGTAGAAGATCTTGAATCGCTTTTTAGTAATTATGGAGTAGTCAAGAAGTGTTATTTACCTTTTGACAGAGAAACAGGAAGAAAAAGAGGGTTTGCATTTGTAGATTTAAATGATCAAAGTTCTGAGAAAATAGCCATTGATGATCTTCAAGATGTTGAATGGATGGGAAGAGAGATAAGGGTCAACGAGGCTGAGAAAAGAGACAGACCCAACAATAAAAAATATAATAAATTTAATAGAAATAATTAGTTATTATTACTTTGCGATTCTGATGATTATTACTTTAAATCAAAAAGAAAATTAGAGCTTGCTTATTCGTAACTTATATCCAAAATTCATCAATTGATTATAAGTTGATTTTATTTGTAAAGAGTTAAGAGAAAGACGTTTCTCCTTATTCTTTTGTAAATAAAAAAATCCTTTGTTATCTGTATTTTTCTCAATAGACACAGATTCTTTCCCTTTCTCTAGAATCCAAGGTTCTAATTGGAAATTATCATCTCCTATTTGATAATCCCATGGATAAATATCATTAGTTTGATCCTTTAGGGACATATTGAATACCTTACCTTTAGTAAAAAAATCCTAATACTTTGTCATAGGTTTTTTTGTGTATCAAGAGAGACTGTTATATATATATGGTGCTTTTTGAATCCTTCACATATTTGTTTTTACAAGCAAAAAAAAAAGACCCTTGCGAGCCTGGATGATTGGAATTTCTATCATGACAAATTAAAAAGGAACAAACAACCCCATCGATAGGTAATTTTTAAAACTTTCAAACACCATATATAGTGCTAGCATATTTTAAAGAGCTGGGTGATGGGGATTATCAAGCTTTTTTATTTAGGGCGAATCTAACGCCCTTTTTTTGTTTATGAAATTTACTTCTAAAACCTTAAGTTTGATACTTAATTTGGCTTTTTGTATTTTGGTATTCGTTATTTAGTTACTGCTGTTGTTGGTGCTCTCGACGTTTCATGATTTTGTATTCCTCATGCAGAGTACCTAAGTGCCAAGCCTCTCTGAATCCTTTTGCACCTTGCATTAGAAGTCTTACATCTGAAGTTGAATGTGACTTCATCTCCAAAAACTCTTTCTGCCAAGAAGCGTCATCTAATTTAGTAATCAAATTTTCTACCATTCTTTTTTTCTATGATCTCAGCGCTCACCTTGTTTGTCCACATAAGAGAAAGTTAAATCTTTTATTATCTTTCCAATTTTTCGTAAAACTTTTCTATTCGTTCCATAATTATTTTCATTAGTATTCTTAACTAGAGAGTGAATCTTTTTTATGGGATATTTTCAGGAGCTTTGGAATAATCAACCAAATGAAGTTATCGGTGTAGGTATGTCAATATTCATATTGTTGGGAATTTATATAGCATTACTCAATACATATAAGTAGTAATGGAAAAATTTACTCTTATCAATAAGGACAGGAGCAGAATAAAAATATTTGAACCATTTGAAGATTTAAGTAAACCTAGTCCAACTATTGATGCAATGATGATCTCCTACGGATGTGTATATAAAAGGAGTAGTAAACCAGTTATGAAAGGTTCGAGGGTAGAAACTGTTGAAGCTGCAAGAGAAGAATATAAGAAGTTACTTGAAGAGGGTTGGAAGAAAACTTCTATATTCAATAGCTACTTTTAGTTCCTATAACCGCACTATCTATTTAATAACAATAGGAGGACAATACAGGTGTAGATATAGGAGGTCTTATGAAACTCATTACTCCTTTCACGATCCTTAATCAAAACTTCCGAGATATGGATTTGATTAGAGAAGCAATGAAAACCAAAAGATTAGCTACTGAAAGATTGCACGAAGATTATAGACAGATGTATAAAAACCACCAATTTGCTTATTAGTACTTAATGGAATTTTTCAATAATCTTTGGATTAATCAACCAAATACACTTATTGGCGTTGGTTTAGCAACATTAGTATTGCTTGGAATCTATATAAAATTACTCGATATTTACCAGTAGTTTCTAGCTACCCCTTGAGCACCTATTCGTACTTGTAGTTACTCCCTAGCTACCCTCCTAGCTAC
>QCDO01000039.1 GCA_003278735.1 Prochlorococcus sp. AG-355-J09 | reverse complement strand
CAAACATTAAATCAACTCCTAACCGAAATGGATGGTTTTGAAGGTAATTCTGGAATAATAATAGTTGCTGCAACCAACAGACCAGATGTCTTAGATTCAGCTTTAATGCGCCCTGGAAGATTCGATAGACAGGTAACAGTTGACCGACCAGATTATGCTGGAAGATTGCAGATATTAAATGTTCATGCGAAAGATAAAACTCTTTCAAAGGACGTCGATTTAGATAAAGTTGCAAGAAGAACACCAGGATTTACTGGTGCAGATTTAGCTAATCTTTTAAATGAAGCAGCAATACTAGCAGCTAGAAAAGATTTAGATAAAGTAAGTAACGATGAAGTCGGTGATGCCATTGAAAGAGTTATGGCCGGTCCAGAAAAGAAAGATAGAGTCATCAGTGATAAGAAAAAAGAATTAGTTGCTTATCACGAAGCTGGTCATGCACTCGTTGGAGCATTAATGCCTGATTATGATCCTGTAGCAAAAGTCTCAATCATTCCTAGAGGTCAAGCTGGGGGTCTAACCTTCTTTACTCCAAGTGAAGAAAGAATGGAATCAGGTCTTTACTCTCGTTCTTACCTTCAAAATCAAATGGCTGTAGCTCTTGGTGGAAGAGTTGCGGAAGAAATAGTCTATGGCGAAGAAGAGGTAACAACCGGAGCTTCAAATGATTTACAACAAGTTGCCAATGTAGCAAGACAAATGATCACTAAATTCGGTATGAGTGACAAAATAGGTCCTGTCGCTCTAGGTCAATCTCAAGGTGGAATGTTTCTAGGAAGAGACATGAGTTCTACAAGAGATTTTTCTGAAGACACAGCAGCAACAATTGATGTAGAGGTTTCAGAACTTGTTGATGTTGCTTATAAGAGAGCTACAAAAGTTTTAAAAGATAATAGACCTGTTCTTGACGAAATGGCTCAAATGCTAATTGAAAGAGAAACCATAGACACTGAAGATATTCAAGACTTGCTCAACCGATCAGAAGTCAAAGTAGCGAATTATATTTAATTAAAAAAAACAAATATTTAATGAATATTAAAGAAGATTCTTTTTCTGACTTGCTGCTAAGGGAATCTTTTTTTTTACTCGTAAAACCGGGAGATAAAATTTACTCAAATACTTCTATAAGAAATTCATTTTTTGAAGAATTAGGAACCTTAGTAAAATTAGGATTAAAAAATATTGAAATAAGTTGGTCAAACAACGAAATGTGGTTGGATTTTGTATCCGAAATCAAACTCAATTTTCCACAAATTAATTTAGGCTCTGCCTCCATAGTTAATAAGCAATCAATAGAAGATTCATTAAAAATTGGATTAAATTTTTCTATGATGAAATTTTGGGATAAAGATCTTTTTAATTATTCGAAGTCAAAAAATTATTTATTAATACCCGGAATTAAAAATATAAAAGATCTTGAGGAAGCGATAAATTTAAATTGCAACATTATCAAAATTTATCCAATAAAAAGTAAAGCTAGTTCCATAGATATACTCAACTTTGAAAGTATTGATTTCATTGCTGCTGGAGGCCTCTCAATCAATGATGTAAAAACTTATCAATCTTTAGGATATAAAGCAATTGTGATTGGAGATAAAGGTATTATTAAAAAAAAATTTGATCCAAAGATATATGAATGGCTCAAAAATAATTAAATCAAAGATAAATATAATTTATCTAACAAAACTACTAATTATTGATTAAGCCACATTGAGCTTGATTCAGTAGTAAATGATCAGCAAGTACTAAAGCCACCATAGCATCAACCATAGGAACTGCTCTTGGTAGAACGCATGGATCATGTCTCCCTTTTGCTTTCATCAAAACTTCTTTTCCTTCAGCATTTACTGTTTTCTGCTCTTTCCCGATAGTTGCTGTAGGTTTAAAAGCTATCTTCATCTCAATATTTTCGCCATTACTTATTCCTCCCTGTATACCGCCTGAATTATTAGATATTGTTCTTAACTTTCTATTATCATCAGATTTAATGAAGGCATCATTATGTTCGCTTCCTTTTAAATAAGTTCCAGAGAAACCTGAACCTATTTCAAAGCCTTTCGTGGCAGGCAAAGACATCAAAGCCTTCGCTAAATCAGCTTCTAATTTATCAAAAACAGGCATTCCGAGACCAGAAGGGACATTTCTAACTAGACATTCAATAACACCGCCGCAAGAGTCTCCTTGACGCTTTAATTGCTTAATTCTCTCTATCATTTCTGCTGATACCTTTTCATCAGGACATCTAACAATATTAGAATCTATTTTGTTAAGAGAAATTTTTTCTTTATTTATATCAGAATCAATATCATGTATACGCTTTACCCAAGATAGTATTTCAATGTTACAGAAGTTTTTTAATAATTGTTTTGCTACAGCACCAGCAGCCACTCTTCCAATTGTTTCTCTTGCAGATGCTCTTCCACCACCAGAACTTGCCTGAATTCCATATTTCAGATGATATGTACCATCTGCATGAGAAGGTCTAAATACTTGCTCCAAATTATCATAATCTCCTGGTCTTTGATCCTTGTTTCTAACCAACATCGCTATTGGAGTTCCAAGGGTTAACCCTTCCTTTATTCCACTTAATATTTCAATTTTATCTTCTTCATTTCTGGGTGTTGTAATGTCACTTTGGCCAGGTCTGCGCCTATCTAATTCATTTTGTATTAGTTTTATATCTACTTTTAACTTTGGGGGACATCCATCAAGGATAACTCCAACTGCACCACCATGTGATTCTCCAAAAGTACTAACACGAAAAATTTTTCCAAAACTACTA
>QCDO01000038.1 GCA_003278735.1 Prochlorococcus sp. AG-355-J09 | reverse complement strand
TGATTTGTAAAGAGAATCAAACTCATCAAAAGTACCTTTTAGTGAAGTAATAGCACTTGCGTCGACGGAAATAGATATATTATCACTTATTTCATTTAATCTTGAGACAGAAATTGATGAGCCTCCTTCAAGAACATAAGTATAGTTATTGGAACCATTTAGATCAATAAGTGTGGAAGGATCAACTGCTGATTTTATTAATGCAGTGACCTTTCCACTTGTTAGATCATTAATAATATTTGCTTGATCAATATCCAATTGATCAGTAATGATTATATTTTCGTCACCAAGTCCATCGAATCCGCTTAATCCATAAAGAATTTCAATTTCAGAAGATAATCCAGTGACCTCAGTTACTGCAGTGGCATCGATTATTTCTGACGTAATATTATCGATTTCAATCAAATCATTGGCTGAGATTCCTGTTGCATCACTTTCAGCAATAGTAATCGTATAGGCATCGGTTTCTATCAATCCAGTATTTTCATCCAACATCGCTGCAACTGTTGTGCCGGATGTGATCGTTCCGGTAACAGTTCCTTCTGTTATCTCTGACAAGGATCTCGCAGTGGCGACACTTATGGTTGATCCGCTGTCTATTGTTAGATTCTCGTTTGTGATATCTATCTGTTGAGCACTTTCATCAGCGATCAAGGCAGTGAAGTCTTCCTCTGTTCCTGTTATCTCAACAGCTGCTGTGATTGTGAAGACAGTGGTTGTATCTCCAGTCGCCGCGTTGGCCTGATCTATCGCTTCTGCAAGATCTGATCCACTTAATGTACCATCACTGACTTCTACAGTTGTGAGTGATCCAAATGAATCTTCAGTGAACTGAGAGCTATCATTTCCTGCAGTCAGCAGTGTCTTGATATTGGAAATATTATCTAATGTTAGTCCCGTTACACCACTTGCATCTATAGCTTCTGTCGTCGCATTGCTGATTGCAGTTAATTGTGATGCTGTTGCATCACTTGCCGCAATCTTAATCGTATAGGCATTAGTTCCGGTAAGTGTAGTCAAGCTTGCTACTGATGATTGCTCGATTGTTGCTGTAACTGTTCCTGTTGTTGTCGCATTAAGATCATTCGCAGTTTTAATACTTAGGGATCCATTATCTACTTTCAAGTTTTGATCTGATATTAAAACCTGACCATTTTCCTCATTTATAAGCAGAGCTTCAAATGCTGATTCATCTCCTCCATTTATTGTTGCTCCAGAGATAAGAGAGAAGACAGTATTTGTTGCGTCAGTAGCTAAGTTAGCTTGAGATATTGCTCCGTTCAAGTCGGCAAGGCTAAGTTCAACATCAATAACATCTGCTGTTTCGAGTAATGAGAATGAATTTTCAGTGAACTGAGTAGGATCATTTCCTGCTGTTAATAATTCGTTAATACTACTGATTTCATCTGCGGCTAATTTTGTTACAACACTTGCATCAACTGCTTCAGTTGTCGCGTTGTTGATATTTTTCAATTGAGAGGCAGTACTATCCGTCGCATCGCTTTCTGAAATGATAATAGTATATGCATTATTTCCAGTTAGGGTTTCAAGGTTATCTACCGTTGAATCGGTAGCGATTAGCGCAGTGACCTTACTTTCTGTTAAAGAATCGATAATATTTGCTTCACCTACAGACAACTCACCATTTACGAAAATTGTTTCATCGCCAAGACCTATTAAACCTTCAGATTGGTATATATCAACAAGATCTTTAAAATCTCCTATAACATTAGTGACTGCAGTGGCATCAATAGGTAAGGATGTTCCATTGTCAATTGATATTAAATCAGAGGCTAGTGCTGAAGAGTCTCCATCATTGATAACTATATCAAATGCATTCGTTCCAGAAAGATTCTTAAGTTCTGCTATTGTTGCAGTTTGAGTTATAGCAGCAGATACCGTCCCTTCTGTTATTTCTGCTAATTGAACAGCAGTCGCAGCCAGAATATCACCAGAACTTAGTACTAAGTTTTGATTCAATAAGCTTAACTGTCCATTTTTTTCATTTGTTAGAAGATTTAAGAAATCAGTTTCAGATCCAGCGTTTAAAGTTACATTTTGCGCAATTAAAAATGTAGTTATAGATGCATCAGTTGCCTCATTAGCAAGATTGATAACTTCGTTTAAATCAGCTAAATCCTTTGGACCATCACCTCTTCCTTCACTAAAGCCATTATTTATGTAATGAGCAGTAGCTGCCGCAAGATCAGACCCAAAGAAGGGGACCAAATCTGGATTGTTTTCTAAATATCCTTCAGAATCAAAGATAGAGACCTCTCTTAATTTAGAGAATGAACCAGAAGAGAACTGGGCTCTATCATTTCCTGCTGTTAGTAATGTCTTGATATTGCCTAAGGTATCAAAATTTATAGCAGTAACAGCGCTGGCATTTATAGTCGCTGATGTTAAATCACTTATAGTATTTAAATCTGATGCTGTTGTTGTTGCATCTGAAGCTGCGACAGTAATTGTATATGCGTTAAATCCTGTTAAGTTCTTCAAGTTAGCCAATGTTGTATTAGCTTCTATATTTGCTGTTACTGTTCCCTCTGTCAGAGCATCAATAATATTAGCCTCTCCTACTGTTAAATCTCCATCAATAATTATATTTTCATCTCCTAGATCACTTATTCCTGAGGAACCATATAAAGCTGTGATTTCCTCAAATGTTCCTTCTATGCTTGTAATTGCGCTTGCATCTACAGTCACTGTTGTTGCATTATCAATCGCTAGCAATTGTTCAGCGGTACTTCCTGTTGCATCTGAATCCGCAATCTTGATCGTGTAAGCATTGATTCCCTCTAAGGTTGCTAGGTTAGCAACTGTTGTATCAATAGCTATATCTGCTGTTACTGTTCCTTCTGTTGTTGCATCAAGATCATTGGCAGTCTCGAT
>QCDO01000037.1 GCA_003278735.1 Prochlorococcus sp. AG-355-J09 | reverse complement strand
TAGAAAAAAATCTCCATCATTTACATCTGTTTGAACTTGAATATCCTCTGAAAAAAGTTTATTGAATTGATATCTAGCAATTTCTACCCACTGCCCATCTTTATTTTCTCTATTAATACTTTGTTGTCCTGAATCAGAAAAACCCGAAATAATGCCACTATCGAGATTTGTGCTTGTGAAGAAATTATTTATTGCTGAAATTGAATCTATATCAATTTTTTGATTATTTAATGTTGGATCAAAAAATGACGGTCTTAATGTAAATCCACCTAATGAAAAGGAGGAGCTACTTTTAAGGAAAATTCTTAATAAAGAATTAGAGCTTTGAACATCTGGAAATTCATAAGTAATTTCAAAAACTGCCATAACAATGTTATGTTCTAATTCAAATACGATATATATGAACCATCAATATCTCCTGAGATAAATGAAGTAATGCTTAGATGATTATTCTGATCAGAAAATAAAATATTATTCAAATTAAAATTATTGAGCTTTGTATTCGTCATTCCCAGATTATTAAATTCTGAAAGACTGTTAACGAATTCCCATGATCCCACTTTTGAATCTATATCTGATTTACCTACAACATAATTATTAATTAACCATGCATCTTTTGCTTGGATAAAACCATTATCATCAACATCTGCAGCCATCCACTGAATATTGTGGGTTAAGTCATTAGATGTTATTACTCCTGAAGACATTTTCAAAGCCATAAGAGCATCCATGGAATCAACAGATCTTCTTTCAATATCTGTTAGAGGTTCTTTTTCAAAAACCAATGAATAAAGACCTTTACTACCATCCAAATTTTCTATCTCAAAGTTTTCATTACTTATAACCTGGTGATGAACTTGATCAAAATGTGTTTGATCAAGAGAAGTTAGTCCTACTAATCCCCATTCTAAATAAGCACTTCTTATATCATTGCTTGGCAATGTTAAAGTAATATCAGCAATTTTTACATCACCTGAATTATTATTTCCAATTTTAATGGCGGATAAAGAATATTCAGTATCAGTATCATTTATTGTTTTAAGCCAATCGTTAGTAAATAAATCATTATTTGGTGTGATCTCAAATTTTGAATCATTATTTTTGTCAAAAGAGAAGTTAATATTTTCAAAGTCGCTTAAGCCACTATCAACCCATAATGATGCAGAAATACTACCATTCTCTTTATCTCTAATAATGTCTCTAAAGTTAACTTGACCATCTGGAGAAACATTTATTTTGGAATAGCTAGCTTCTAAATTTAAATCTTCTAATGCTTTATCTTCTCTCCAAAATTTAACAGCTCCACTAATAGAATGAGATTCATCTTCTATAACATTATCAATGATAGGAATATTTGCAGAGGATGTTGTAACTGTCTCATCAAAACCTTGTGCATCTTGATAGGTAATTACTGCTTTTATAGATTTTCCTTCTTCTCCTGCTGTAACTGTATAAGCTGACTCTGTACCAACCACATTCCAGTCGCTGTTGCCATCAGCAGAGGTCTGCCAGCTATAACTTAGAGTTCCTCCCCCGTCAGGATCAACTGAATCCTCATTGATTTGCAGCGTATTTCCGACTTCCACAGTTCCATTAATAGAGTAAGTTGCGTTGCCAGAATTAGCATTTGCTGGAGTAGATGTGTTAGATGCATCTAAAGAAACCATAACATCAGTAAGCGAGGTTATGGTGTTTCCCATGAAAGCGTGATTCTCACAATGGTAATGTAATGTGGATGGAGTATTTTCAGTTACTACAATCTGGGTATAGGCACCAGCGGTTCCAGGAGTTCCATATTTAGTTATATTTTCTAAGTAAAGATTAGATTTATTTTCATCTAGATAGAACAGTAATGGATGGCCTGAATTACTTGGATCAGACTGGTTAAATTTGTATGTATAACCAGGTTCTAAAGAAAGATTAGGTGAGATTTTATCATCTATTATAAATCCACTATTAGATCCCAAACCAAAGTAGGGATGTTCAGATGTCTTCGTTTCAACGGTAACATCAATAGTGACGGAAAAACTGTTGTCAGAATTATTTATTAAATCTAAAGTTTGTAATAATTCTGCTTCTGCATCTGAATATTCCTGATCTGCAAGATCTGAAGCTTCTTGTGCCTGTAATGATTGCGTAACTGCTTGAGCTGCAGCCTGTTGTGCCTCAACCAATGCAGTTTGTGCATCTAATATGGCTTGAGTTCTTAAAGCAACTAATTGTTCTGCACTTTCTATATCAGATATTACTTCTGTTGCATTTGCCAATGAATCTGATCCTTCTGCATCTGTTAATGCATCTTCTGCATCTCTAACTGCTTGTTTTCTTATCGCAACTAATTGTTGTGCATTTTTTATAGCAGCTATAACTTCTGTTGCATCTGCCAATAAATCTGATCCTTCTGCATCTCTTAACTCAGCTTGTGCATTTTGTAAGGCTTGTCTTCTTGAAGCAACTAATTGTTCTGCACTTTCAATAGCAGCTATTACTTCTGTTGCATTTGCCAATAAATCTGATCCTTCTGCATCTCTTAACGCATCTTGTGCATCTAATAGAGCTTTTTCTCTTATGGCAACAAATTGTTGTGCACTTTCAATAGCAGCTATTACTTCTGTTGAACTCGTTAATTCAACTGCTGCCTCTACTGAGTATGCCAATGTTTCTGCATCTGATAATACAACTGCTGCTTGAGAAGCATCTAATGCAGCTTGTGCATCTTGTAAGGCTTGTGTTCTTGAAGCAACTAATTGTTCTGCACTTTCAATAGCAGCTATTACTTCTGTTGCATTTGCCAATAAATCTGATCCTTCTGCATCTTTTAACGCATCTTGTGCATCTAATAGAGCTTTTTCTCTTATGGCAACAAATTGTTGTGCACTTTCAATAGCAGCTATTACTTCTGTTGCATCTCTCAATAAATCTGATCCTTCTGCATCTTTTAATGCATCTTGTGCATCTAATAGGGCTTTTTCTCTTATGGCAACTAATTGTTGTGCACTTTCAATAGCAGCTACAACTTCCGTTGCATCTGCCAATAAATCTGATCCTTCTGCATCTCTTAACGCATCTTGTGCATCTAATAAGGCCTTTTCTCTTAAGGCAACTAATTGTTGTGCATCACTATTTTCAGCCTCTGCTTTAAAGGCAACTTCTTGTAACTGAGCCGCTCTTATTCGTGCCGCTTCTTCTGCGGCTTCTGCATC
>QCDO01000036.1 GCA_003278735.1 Prochlorococcus sp. AG-355-J09 | reverse complement strand
GCATTTACCAATTCATTACTTAATTTAAATTTGTTTTGAAATTTAGCACCAATAATACTTTCAGAAAGTGTTGCCAAGAATCCAGAAACTACAACAACTATAAAATGATATTTTGTAGAAATAATTGATAGCCGAAGCATTATAAAAGCCATAAATATGGATCCCAAAACACTAGCTAATGTTCCTTCTATACTTATTCCCCCTTCAGTTCCTCTATCCACCTTTTTAAGGGAAGTAATTAAGTATGTGTCTTTACCAAATCTTTTCCCAATTTCGCTACCAAAAGTATCTGCCAACTTTGCAGCAAAACTTGCAGCAAAACCTACTTTAAACATCACTATGTTGGCAGCATTAAATTTGGTCATAATGGCAAGAAATAGTCCTGTAGCTGAAGAGCCCCATACATTCTCAGGACCTCTTCTCCCGCCTCTTTTTTCAGCAATTCCTTGTGCTTTTTTAAATTTAAAACCTATTTTGGTGACGAGAGATCCAAATAATAAATAAATTACAACTGACATCCATCCCTGCCAAGACAAACATCCCCACAAAATTGTGCCTAAGATGCCTGCACTTACCCAACCACTTTTCGTCATCAAAGGAATCCTGCAAAATATATAAATCAAAATAAAATTAATGCAAAAACCTATTAAAAATTGATTTCTAATTAAATCCATATTTATCTAATTCTTTAATTTCAAATCAATTCTCCACTGATTTAGAATTGATGATGCGTTAATACTAGCTGTCGAAGTTCTTAAGATAGTGTCGGAGAGTTTAACAAAGGTAATATTATTTTTATTAAAAAAATCAATTTCTTTAGAGGACCAACCTCCTTCAGGACCAATTACATTCCAAAAAATACCTCCTTTTTTATTTCCAAATTCTTGTTGTTCTCTTAACCATTGATTTAAGTCATATTGGGTTTCTTCTCTAGTTATAGAAATTGAAACTCTTTCTTGATTATCTCTACTTTTTAGCCATTCAATAATATCCATACCATTTAAAATAGATGGTTTCCATAATCTCTCACTTTGCTCAACTGCTTCTTTGATAATTGAATTCCATCTCAAAAGTTTTCTAGAAAAATTTAATTTTTTGTTTACCTGTCTTTCGGAAAATAATGGCTGTATAAAATCAATTCCTATTTCAGTAGACATTTTTAAAATATCCTCAAAACCACTTTTTGGTATAACAACAGCTATGCCCAATAAGTATATTTCTTGTTTTTGAAATAAGTAAGGGTTTTTTAATTGAATTATTTCTAAACAATCATTTTTAACTTTGATAGCTTTCCATAATGAACCCTCTCCGTTAGCTATAAATATTTTTTTACCATTTTTTATCCTCATTACTTTATTTAAATAATGAGCCTCCTCTTTATAAAGTTCTAAGTTTTGGTCCTTAATATTTTCAATTCTTTCATGGGAAATAATTAATCTTGTTAAGTCTTCCATCTAAAACACTTAATCTTTGAAAACTAAATCTTCATGTTCTTCAATTGCCCAATCATTATTTTCACCCCCAATAATTAATTCTTCAATTTTTACATAATTATTTGATATCTCATTCAAAGAATTAATTAATATATCTATTGAAATGGAGTCTGAAGTTCCAAAATCAACCCAACATCTTCCCCAAAGATTTTGATATTCCATAATTCCTAAATTATGCATTAAGGCTGGAAGAGATGCATTTTTTTGGTCATTATCGTAGGACATCCAACTTAGATCGGAACCCTCTTCGTGAGTTTGCAAATTTTCAGAATTGAATCCACCTAACCTTCCTAAAACGTACCAACTATCAAAAACACCATCTAAATAATTTTTTTCATCTTGAGTTGGTGATTCTGAAAACCTGACCCATATCCAACAATTAAAAGGATCAACTTCCCTAAAAATAATATTCATATTGACTAATAGCTTTTTAGATCTACAGCTATTATAAGTAAGTTATTACTAGATTAAAATTCATACCTATAACTTAATTAATAATGCTTGATTTAAAAGAAATATCTTATCAACCCCAAACTGGTGAAAGAAAAATAATAGACAATTTAAATTTAAGAGTTCATGAAAATGAAATCATTCTAATTTGCGGCAATAGTGGTTCTGGGAAAACAACACTACTCGAAATAATAAGCGGATTAACAAATCCACAAAAAGGAAAAATTACTTGGAAGAATAAAAATTTATCTTCTAGACAAAGAAGATGGTTTTGTGGAGTAGTTTTTCAATTTCCTGAAAGATACTTTATAGGTACAACCATTGGGAAAGAATTAAAAATAGGCCATAAATCTTTAAGAGAAAAAAATATAGAAATAGTTTTAAATAAAGTTGGTTTAAAAAAAATAAATCTGACCCAACCACCAGAACAACTAAGTGGCGGACAACAAAGAAGATTAGCTGTGGCAGTTCAACTTCTTAGAAACCCCTCAATTATTTTACTTGATGAACCAACTGCTGGATTAGACTATTCAATGAGAAATGATGTGAAGAATTTAATTCTTGATTTAAAAAATAAAAATACAATTATTATTGTTACTCATGAACCTGCCTTATTTGAGGGAATTCCTTCTAGGATATTATTCTTGGAAAAAGGGAAAATCAAAAATTTTATGAAAGAAAATCATGAAGGATAGGATAGTTCGGGCTACTGCAGCAAATGGAGGAATAAGATTAGTTGCTGTCTTAACAACAGAATCTACTTTAGAAGCAAAAAAAAGACACGGTCTTTCTTATCTGACAACCTGTATCTTAGGAAGAGCCTTTAGTGCTTCACTGCTTTTAGCAAGCTCGATGAAGATAATGCATGGGAGAGTTACCTTAAGAGTCAGATCTGACGGACCTTTAAAAGGATTACTAGTTGATGCAGGTAGAGACGGAAAAGTTAGGGGTTATGTAGGGAATCCTAATTTAGAATTAGACCTAGTCAAAATAAGCAATAATAAATATTCTTTTGATTTCACAAAAGCAATAGGTACAGGATATTTAAATGTAATTAGAGATAGTGGATTTGGAGAACCCTTTACAAGCACTGTTGAATTAGTAAATGGAAATATTGCTGAAGACTTAGCCTCATATTTATATCATTCAGAGCAAACTCCCTCTGCTGTATTTATTGGAGAAAAAATTCAAAATAAAAGTGTTATTTGTAGTGGTGGCTTATTAGCTCAAATTCTACCTAAAAAAGATACTGACCCTATACTTGTCTCACTACTTGAAGAAAGATGTAAAGAAATTAATTCTTTCAGCGAAGATCTATTTAAGTCAAAAGATAATCTACTTTCGTTAATTAGAGATATATTTCCCGATATTGACGATAAATCTATCTCTGAAAAAGCTCGTTCCCAAGAAGTTAGTTTTAAATGCA
>QCDO01000035.1 GCA_003278735.1 Prochlorococcus sp. AG-355-J09 | reverse complement strand
TATTATTTTATAAGAAGGTTTTTTTTCATTCTTAAAAAATAATTGTAAATGCTTAAATTTATCATTTTTAAATATATTATTATTTTCTAATTGTCTATTTTTTGAATAATCAATAATCATGGATACTGATTCTTTACTTAGAACTTCGTAATTATTAATTTTATTATAGACTTGCCTTTGAATAATTAAATCAAGATATCTTCTTAACGGTGATGTACATTGTACGTACATTTTAAGGCCTAATGATTCATGGATTCCTGGCTTAGTAGTTATGTAACTTCTACCCATATATTGTTTTAATATTATATATTTAATATCACTATCATTGTATCTATGAAGTATTTCAGATGGATTGCAGTTTATTTTTTGAATCCTAAATGCAGCCGCTAAATCATATTTATCTATAAATAAACTTGTTACATAACCCATTAATATCATTGATTCTGCAACTATAATTTGAGATATTGTTCTCTCTAATTTAGTTAGGATAATCTTATCCTCATATAATTTGATTTTATTATTAGGACTTTCAAAAATAATTGCCCCTTGTTTCTTTCTGAATGTAATACTTTTTTCTAATAATTTTTTAATCTCAATTAATTCTATTTCTTCTTTGGGTTCTATTTCTAATATTTCATTTGCATCTTCATATGTTAATTGATATTTTGGTTTAATTATTGCTTCAGTTATTTCATATTTATTTATCGATCCATCATCATTGAATTCTATTGCTGCACTAATTGTTTCTGAAACTTTATTTTGAGCTAGATTTGCCTTTTCAAGAATATCATCAGGAAGCATTGGGACATATTCATCAACTAAATATAAACTGCTATTTCTCTTTCTTGCATTTAAATCAACATTAGAGTCATGCAAAAAGAGTTTGCATGGGTTACTAATATGTATCCATAAATTTTTTTTATTTCCTTCTTTTATTTCTAATGAAATAGCGTCATCGACCTCATGTGGATCATCAGAGTCAATAATATATGTTTTTAAATCAGTTAAATCTTTCAAATATTTGAAATATTAATCATAGTGCCAACTATATTCAATATGAAATTATCCTTCAGGATTTACGAAGGGTAAAAGAGCTACAATTCTGGCTCTCTTAACAGCTAATGTGAGATCTCTTTGTTGCTTAGAGGTTAAACCTGTCATTCTTCTTGGTAGAATTTTGCCCCTCTCAGTTATGAATTTTTTTAGTAGTTCTACATCCTTATAGTCAATAGGATCACCTGGTTTGATAGGTGATAATTGTTTTTTAAAAATTGAATTAGTCATGATTTAGTTTAATTTGATTACTTAATTTCTTTATGAATTGTCATTCTGTTTAAATGAGGATTAAACTTTTTTAGTTCTAATCTTTCTGTTGTATTTCTACGATTTTTTTCAGTAGTATATCTTGAGACACCATTTGATCTTCTAGGATCTGTGCTTGTCCTAGCTTCAGTACATTCTAGGGTTACTACAACTCTTGTCCCTTTTTTTGCCATTTTAATTAGTACTTTAATGTATAATTTTCTATTGTACATCTTCAACAATCTTTTTTGAAGATATACTCATTTCTTTTATCATCATTGATTAAAAAATATATATGAAAGTTTCTCAAAATTGGTTGAAAAATTTTGTAAACATTACTTCTACTCCTGAAGATCTCTCTGAGAAATTGTCTATTGGTGGATTTGAGGTTGAATCATTAGAAGATTGTTCAAAAAATGTAAATGGTGTTGTTTTAGGTAAGGTATTATCTGTTCTAAAACATGAGGGATCTGACAAACTTTCAATATGCCAAGTCGATATTGGTAATTCAAAGAATTTACAAATCATCTGTGGTGCGCGAAATATTAAACCAAATATTTATGTTTATGTTGCTACTATCGGCGCAAAATTAAAAGCAGTTGATTTAACTATTAAAAGAAGTGAAATTAGAGGTGTCATGAGTGAAGGAATGATATGTTCACTGCAGGAACTTGGTTTAGAGGACTCTAGCAAAGGGATAGAGATCATTGATGAAGATTTGGCTCTAAAACATAAATTGGGCACTCCAGGGTCTGAATTACTTCAATTAAATGATTTTATTTATGATTTAGCCATTACAGCAAATAGACCTGATGGAATGTCTGTTATAGGCATAGCCCGTGAAATTTCTGCCCTTTTAGAATCCTCCTTAAATTTTCCAGAATTAAACCATAAATACGATATTCATCTTCTTAAGGGAAATAAACTCTGTCCAGAGGCTATAGAATCTAATTCCATTTATACAATAAGCTGCATTGATGGAGTAAATGGAGAGAAATTATCGCCAAATTGGCTAAAAGACCGTATAGAAAAATCAGGTATAAAATCTATTAATCTTCTAGTTGATTTGACAAATTATATTCTTTTAGAACAAGGTCAACCCTTGCATGCGTTTGATAAAGATAAATTGTCAAGCTTAATTGGTAAGGAAGTTTCTCCGGAAGATTTCTCTGTAAGAAAAGGCAAGAATAACGAAAGCCTTATTTGCTTAGATGGTAAAGAATATGATTTAAATGACAATATCACAGTTATTACTTGTTGCGATAAACCGGTTGCTATTGCAGGGGTTATAGGCGGATTAGAGACTTCTGTAAGTAATACTACCTCATCTATTTATCTTGAAGGCGCTGTTTTTAATCCAGTTACTATAAGAAAATCTTCCAAGGCGGCTGGCATAAGAACAGAATCTAGCAGCAGGTATGAAAAAGGGATTTCATCAAAAAATACAATATGTGCAGTAACAAGGGCAATTAATCTTTTAGAAGAATATTTCTCTATTAATTCACCAATTATAAATACTTCACATTTAATAAGTAATGAGGATATATTTATTAAACTACGGAGAAATCGAATACATAAAATTCTTGGTCCATTAATTATTGACGATCAATTTGAAAAAAGAAATTTATCTGATAATGAAATAGTTGATAAATTAACACTTATAGGTTGTACTCTTAAGAATAAAGAATATGGCTGGGATGTAGCAGTAATTCCTAATAGATCTCATGATTTAACAAGAGAAATAGATTTAATTGAAGAAATAGCAAGATTAATAGGGTATGACAGATTCGACTTAATACTTCCTAATCCAATTAAGCCTGGAAAATTGTCATCAGAACAGTTAGCATTGAGAAAAGTAAAAAATGGTTTTATAGAAAATGGTTTTAACGAGGTACTAAGCTACTCTCTTGTTCCAGAAGATGATGAAAACCTTATAAAGATTTCTAATCCTTTGTTATTAGAAACAAGCTGTCTTAGAGATAATATCTGGAAAGAACATTTGGAAATAGTGAACCGTAATATAAAAGCTGGTCAAGCAAGTTGTTATATATTTGAAATTGGAAATGTTTTTCAAAAGAAAACTGAGTTTATTCAAGAAGAAGTTCTGAATGGTGCGATTTATGGAAATAAAAAATTTGGAAAATGGGTAAATTCGGGTAAGGATAATGATCTTAATTATTTCCAAGCCAGAGGAAAGTTAAAGGAGGCTTTATCATCT
>QCDO01000034.1 GCA_003278735.1 Prochlorococcus sp. AG-355-J09 | reverse complement strand
GATCATATTATTACAAGTTCATCAATAACTGCTGATGAATTAATCGATCTTGATGAAAAATATACTGGAACTGTTGATGCATCAGCAGTTAAAACCATTTCTGGAGAAGCTTTTAGCCTCTTAACTGTTTATTCATCAAGAGGAATTATTGGTTTAGGCAATGAAGAATTGAATCTAGTTGATATAAAAATTGTTGCTTCAATACTCAATCTCCTTAATACAAAAACAACAGGTGTTATAGATGCATCAACAGTTGTAACACTGGTTGGAGATGCTGCAAATATAAATGATTCATATATAGGGAATATTAATGGTACTCTTTCTGGACTAGGTAATGAGGTTTGCGTATTACTTGATGACACTCTTAATGCATCAGTATTAAATGACTTAGACAAAAATACTACTGGTATTGTAATTGCTTTTGCAATCAAGTCTCTTTCTGGAACTACGGAAGATCTTATTAAAGTCTATAGTTCAAACGGAATTATTGGATTAGGTGATGAATCAATTATCTTATCTAATGCTCATACTCTTCAAGAATTAAAAGCCATTAATAATGCAACCTCTGGAGCAATTACTCTTTTAGATAATACAGTCGCACTTAGTGGTTCGTCGGCTGATTTATTAGTTGCATTTAGAGGAACATTTACTTCTTCTTATACAGGAAATCTAACTATCACTGATGTTGATGGAACAAACATCCCTGCTGTAGATTTAGCCACTATTGATTCTGCTACTTCAGGTACGATTACTGTTCCTAATAGTGTTTTAATTTCAGGTACTGAGGCTGAAATAACCGCTGCGTTAATAACAAATGAATTCAAGGTTAATTTTTTAGCTCCTACAGAAGTAGATATTTCAAGCTCAATCACAGTTCCAAGTGCCAGTGAAATTGCTCAGATTGATAACATTTCAGCAATATTCTCTGGAGGTATAGTGGACTCCATAACAAATCTCACTACTAATGGGGTTATAACAGCAGATTTGGCAGCTATTACAGGTGATGATGCTGATGTTAGTATCACTATCACTGACATTGAAGGCACATTAGTCCAAGCAATTGAATTAAGTTCTATTGGTGATACTACTAATGGAGTAGTAACAGTTTCAAATGCATTAGACATTACTGGAACGTCCGCAGAATTGATTGCGGCTTTAGTAACAGCTTCAACGAAGGTTAATGCAGGTATCTCAAATCTCGTAATCACCGACAATCCTACCTTTGCGCAGTTAAGTGCACTTGATGCAATTACAACAGGCAAAATAACATTCGCAGGTGATGGAAATAATTTCATTATTAACGAATCAACAATTACTGCAAGCTCACTAATAACCCTAGAAGCTCAGTATGAAATTGTTGATGCTGATGCTGTTCAAACTATTGTTGGATCTATCTCAGATATAAATACAGTTTACTCACTCTCAGATATTATTAACCTAGGGAATGAAGCAGTCACTTTAATTGATACAGCTACTGAAGCTTTAAAACTCAATATATTGGATAGTAATACTTCTGGAGCTATCGATACAAGTGCCGTTATTTCTATCTCTGGAACTGTTGCAGAATTAAATGCACTTTATATTTCTTCAGAATTAAATTCTTTAGGAGATGAGAATTTAACAATATATGACACGACTATAGATGCGAATTTATTGATTAGGCTTGATCAAAATACAACTGGAGTTATAGATGCATCATCTATTAATATTCTCACGGGTTCAGAATCTGACAAGGAATTGGTGAGATCATCAGAAGGGATAACTGGTTTGCCTAGTGATAATCTACAGAAAACTTCAATAGAAGCTTCAGAACTTAATATCCTAGATTCTTTAACTACAGGTATTATTGATGCTTCAAATATTTTAACTATTTCAGGAAAAGCGGAAGATATAAATACTGCCTACGAATCCTCTGGAATAAGTGGTTTAGGAAATGAAGTCGTTATATTGACTGACACTTCTCTTTCAGCGGATATATTGAAACTTCTTGATGGATACACTTCAGGAATTATAAATGCAGAATCAATAGAAGAACTTAGTGGAAATTCGCAAGACCTTATAGAAATATATAATTCCGATGGAATTATTGGATTGGGTGATGAGAGGATCATTCTTCTAGATGTGCATACACTTTCTGATTTAATTCAATTTAGCAATTTAACAAATGGAATCATTACACTCCATGATAATAGTATTACTCTTGAAGGTTCTTCCTCTGACTTAGCTGCAGCTCTAGTTGGTAATTTAAGTGATCTTTACAAAGGTGATATCAAAATAACCAATAGTGATTATTCTAAGTCAGAACTAAACACAATTTTTAATTCAGTAGCAGGAGGTATTGATCTAGTTAATACTCGCTCAGCAAGTTTAGACATTTCTTCGCAAACTTTAGATACAACGTCAAATTCAATAATTACAGCTAATTCAATTAACATAGAGCAATCATTAATAAATTCAGAATTAACAATAAATGAAATATCCAATACCTCTTTACAAGAGAATCAATCATCTATTACTGAAGTTGTTTCCCTGAAACCTAGCTCTATAGTCCAACAAGAAACAATTACTGCTGAAGAGTTAATAAGTTTAAATCAATTTGAAAGCAACGGGATTGATATTTCATCAATTACAAAAATAATTGGCTCTGCGGAGCATATTAAATCAATTTACTCAAATAGTACGATATCTGGGAAGGGAAATGAAGAAATAATATTGACAGATTCTTCAGTCTCAGTAGAAACCTTAAATGTACTAGAGACTTACACTATAGGGGATATAAATGCATCATCATTTTCCTCACTAACTGGCTCAGAAGTACTGAACGAAACTGTAATAAATTCCTCAGAAATAACAAGTTTAAATGATGATAATAATTCAGGCATAGATAATATTAAAACTTCATTTGATGGATTTGAGGTAATACATCTTGATGACGGTAGAGATATTGCCAATCTTTCTTTTGATGCAAAAACAGAAACCATTGAAAAAAAAGTATTAAGTATAGATGGTGGTAATGATTTTGATTCTTTCAACTTATCTCTTAATGGCAATGAACATCAATATTTAATAACTACAGATCAATTAGATAATCTTAAAGCTTACTTAGAATCTCCATCAGGTAAAGATGCTACTTTCAATTTCCTACAAACAAGTCTTACCATATCAGGATTCGAGAGTGGCTCCTTAAATATAGATAATTCCTATTCAACCTTTATAAGGGGTAATAGTATTTATACCTCGGTAGAAGGAGATACTTGGATTAATGCTGAAGAAAATGCAAACAAACTTGGTGGAAATTTAGTCAATATTAATAATCAAGAAGAAGATGAATTTTTAACAAATAAAGTAAATCCTCAGTTTTTTAATTCTGAAAACTGGAGAACTTATGATTACTTAATAACTATAGATGGCATTAGCCAATTCATAACGCCAATATATGATAATGAGCTGATTGTAGATGAAGATAGTAATATTTCCTTTACTGGAGATCGTAGTACAGAAAGAATTACCATTGGAGATCCTTATTGGATCGGATTAAAAGGAATACCAAAAAATGATTATGATTTATCTGGTTGGATTTATGAGTACCCCGACGGATCAATATCTGAATATATTGGTGAGATCAGCTCAAAAAATAACTTCTATAATAATCCTTCTACAACGGAATATTTTTATGAAGTAGAGCACTACTTCATGAAGATTGGTTCGGAGCAATACGATAAAGGCTCTTGGGCAAATACATTTAGGGGAGGGCACAGTGGAGGTGTT
>QCDO01000033.1 GCA_003278735.1 Prochlorococcus sp. AG-355-J09 | reverse complement strand
ATTTAAATTAAGGCCATATTGATTTAAAAAATGAATTAGAGGCTTTATTAGGCAGTAATAATGTCGAGATAAAAACATCATCAATAATAAAAAGCGATTTAAAAATTAGTGATGAAATAATAAACGCCGAAGATTTTAAAATACTTGATTCACATATAACAGGAACATTAGATGCAAGTAGTGTCAAAACAATAGAAGGTTCTCTTTCTGATATTAGATCCATTTATTCCTCTATTGGTATTACTGGTCTTGGAGATGAAAAGATAATACTTAATGATAAAGATGTAGATGCATCTGAGCTAAACAAATTAGATCAGTTAACAACAGGATTAGTCGATGCTACATCTGCTTCTAAAATTAGTGGTAGCGAGTCTGAAATAAAAAGAGCAAAAGAATCAGAAGGCATAGTACTTTCTAAAGAAATTAAAGGTTTGAGCGCTTCCTTCTCTATAAATGGCATTGCTGCTGTTAATCAGGAATTAACTCTTACAGAAGACTCACCAGATCCCGATGGAACTGGTGAGTTAACTTATAGCTGGCAAACATCAAGTGATAATAATATCTGGGAAGAGGTAAGTACTGGTAATTCTTATGTAGTTGATTCATCTGACGAGGGTAAATCAATTAGAGCTGTCATCTCTTATAAAGACGGACGAGGTGTAGATGAAGTGGTTACAACATCTAGTGCCAGTATTCCTTTTGTGAATGATGGTCAGGCATCCTTCTCGATAAATGGAACAGCAGTAGTTGGAAATACTTTAAGTATTAATCAAGATTCTGATGATCCTGATGGGAATGGCGAGTTAACTTATGGTTGGCAAATATCCAGCGATGGTGGGAATACCTGGAACGAAGTAAGCTCTGCCTCTAATTATCTTATTGCTTCAAGAGACGAAGGGAAATCTATCGAAGCAGTTTTATCTTATAAAGATGCACAAGGTTTCGATGAAGATGTCCCAACCGCATCAGTAAATATTCCTTATGTGAATGATGGTCAGGCTTCCTTTTCGATAAATGGATTTGCAGTAGTTGGTAATACTTTGAGTATTAAAGAAGATTCTGTTGATCCTGATGGAATTGGTGACTTAACTTATAGCTGGCAAACCTCTGATGATGGCAATGTTTGGTCAGAAGTTGGTAAAGAATCTATATATAAAATATCCTCTGCAGATGAAGGTAAATCCATTAGAGCAGTTCTCTCTTATCAGGATGCACAAGGTTTTGATGAAGTAGTACCTACTTCCTCTGAAAATATTTTTTCTAAGGTCGAAGGTCAAACAATAGAAGGAACGTATTTATCGGACACTTTAGTTGGTAGCTTTGGTGATGACATTATCAGAGGTCTAGAAGGGGATGACACCATTGATGGTCAAGCAGGATCTGACAAAATTTATGGAGGAGAAGGAAACGATGTAATAGAAGGAAATTTTGGAAATGATGAGTTATACGGCGAGAGTGGAAATGACAGGATCACGGATGATTCTGGATCCAACATTCTCGATGGTGGTGCTGGTGATGACACTCTGACATCAAGATCCCTATCAGGAGACCATACTCTTATAGGAGGAGATGGAAATGATAGTCTTAGGGCAACCGGTAGGAAAGTGACTCTTGATGGAGGAGAAGGAGATGATTATATCGATGCTTTTGGATATATCGATAGAGAAGGATCTAGAAGTTATTTAACAGAAGGAGAAGCAATACTTAAGGGCGGAGTAGGGCGAGATCGTTTAAATGCCTCCTCTTATTACAAAGTTGATATTGACGGCGGAGAAGGGGTTGACAATTTATATATTTATTATTCAGGAGATGTTATTGCGAGAGGAGAAGATGGTAATGATAATATAAATTCTAACGGTTTCTTAACTAGTGAATTATATGGCGGATTAGGTGACGATAATATTTCTGCTTCTAGTAATTATATTTATGAAAGTCAATATAGACATATTGTTGATAAAAATAATAATGGTATTTTCGATAAAACATTAACTAATTATATTGACGGCGGAGAAGGGGATGACAATTTAAATTTCAGAGGGGGGACTACATATTACGAATGGGGAAGAGTAGAAACACAGATCGATGGTGGTGCTGGTGATGACGTTATTAATGTCTCCGATACTAATGCAGGTTCAAGCACTGGTTCGAATGGGAACGAATATGGAATAGCAAAAGTAACAATTGATGGTGGAGAAGGAGATGATGAAATTACAGTCTCTGGGGGCTTAGATATTTCTATTACCACTGGCGGTGGTTCTGATGTTATTTCATTAACAGCTAAGCAATATAGAACGATTCTAGAAGGTGCTCGCAATATAAAAAATGACAATGGAACTAGCGAATTTGTTGATGCCAAACCGATTTATGTTACTGATTTTGTGACAGGAGCATCAGGTGACGTTCTTGATTATGGTGATCTATTAAAAAATGGAACTCTCGATTATGATGGTTCTAATCCTTTCGCAACAGGCTTTTTATCTTTAGATCAATCAGGTAATGACACGCTCATACGTTTTGATCCCGATGGAAGTAATAAAGAAGATAAATCTTCTATCGTAGTAGCCGTTTTAGAAAATGTCTCCAAAGATTCTTTAGTCGCCGATAACTTTAATCCTAATTTTCCTCCTGATGGATCTGCTCCTAGTCCTCAAACAATAGAAGGAACGTATTTATCGGACACTTTAGTTGGTAGCTTTGGTGATGACATTATCAGAGGTCTAGAAGGGGATGACACCATTGATGGTCAAGCAGGATCTGACAAAATTTATGGAGGAGAAGGAAACGATGTAATAGAAGGAAATTTTGGAAATGATGAGTTATACGGCGAGAGTGGAAATGACAGGATCACGGATGATTCTGGATCCAACATTCTCGATGGTGGTGCTGGTGATGACACTCTGACATCAAGATCCCTATCAGGAGACCATACTCTTATAGGAGGAGATGGAAATGATAGTCTTAGGGCAACCGGTAGGAAAGTGACTCTTGATGGAGGAGAAGGAGATGATTATATCGATGCTTTTGGATATATCGATAGAGAAGGATCTAGAAGTTATTTAACAGAAGGAGAAGCAATACTTAAGGGCGGAGTAGGGCGAGATCGTTTAAATGCCTCCTCTTATTACAAAGTTGATATTGACGGCGGAGAAGGGGTTGACAATTTATATATTTATTATTCAGGAGATGTTATTGCGAGAGGAGAAGATGGTAATGATAATATAAATTCTAACGGTTTCTTAACTAGTGAATTATATGGCGGATTAGGTGACGATAATATTTCTGCTTCTAGTAATTATATTTATGAAAGTCAATATAGACATATTGTTGATAAAAATAATAATGGTATTTTCGATAAAACATTAACTAATTATATTGACGGCGGAGAAGGGGATGACAATTTAAATTTCAGAGGGGGGACTACATATTACGAATGGGGAAGAGTAGAAACACAGATCGATGGTGGTGCTGGTGATGACGTTATTAATGTCTCCGATACTAATGCAGGTTCAAGCACTGGTTCGAATGGGAACGAATATGGAATAGCAAAAGTAACAATTGATGGTGGAGAAGGAGATGATGAAATTACAGTCTCTGGGGGCTTAGATATTTCTATTACCACTGGCGGTGGTTCTGATGTTATTTCATTAACAGCTAAGCAATATAGAACGATTCTAGAAGGTGCTCGCAATATAAAAAATGACAATGGAACTAGCGAATTTGTTGATGCCAAACCGATTTATGTTACTGATTTTGTGACAGGAGCATCAGGTGACGTTCTTGATTATGGTGATCTATTAAAAAATGGAACTCTCGATTATGATGGTTCTAATCCTTTCGCAACAGGCTTTTTATCTTTAGATCAATCAGGTAATGACACGCTCATACGTTTTGATCCCGATGGAAGTAATAAAGAAGATAAATCTTCTATCGTAGTAGCCGTTTTAGAAAATGTCTCCAAAGATTCTTTAGTCGCCGATAACTTTAATCCTAATTTTCCTCCACGTGAAGAAAAT
>QCDO01000032.1 GCA_003278735.1 Prochlorococcus sp. AG-355-J09 | reverse complement strand
AGCATTGATTCCCTCTAAGGTTGCTAGGTTAGCAACTGTTGTATCAATAGCTATATCTGCTGTTACTGTTCCTTCTGTTGTTGCATCAAGATCATTGGCAGTCTCGATGCTTATCTCTCCAGAATCTACTATCAAGTTCTGGTCTGTTATTAATACCTGACCATTTTCCTCATTTGTAAGCAGAGCTCTGAAGGCTGATTCATCTCCTGTAAAGATTTTTGCATTAGAACTTAGTGAGAAGGTAGTGATGGTTGAATCACCAGTCAAGATATTTGCTAACTCAATTACATCATTCAACTCAGTTACGACCAATGTACTATCACTTACATTTACTGACTCAAGTAATGAGAATGAATCTTCTGTAAACTGAGTTGAATCCTCTAAGGCAGCTAGTAATTCGCTGATATTACTAATTTCATCTAAGGCTAATGAGGTAACCGCACTGGCATCTACGGCAAGGGACGTTGCTCCATTAATCGTATTGAACTCTGCTGCTGTACTTCCTGTTGCATCTGAATCTGCAATCTTGATTGTATAAACATTGGTGCCGGTCAAGGTCTTCAAGCTATCAACTGTAGAATCAGTCGCGATTTCTGCTGTTACTGTTCCTTCCGTTGTTGCATCAAGATCATTAGCTGTTCCAACACTTAAGGTGCCAGAATCTACTTTAATGTTTTGATCTGTAATTGTTACCTGACCATTTTCTTCATTTGTAAGAAGAACCCTAAATGCTGATTCATCTCCTGTACTGATTGTCGCTCCGGAACTTATAGAGAAGAAAGTATTTGAAGCACCAGTGGCTTCGTTAACTTGATCAATTGCCCCGTTTAAGTCTTCAATACTGAATATGCTGTCAATTACAACTACTGTTTCGATTAATGAGAATGAATCCGAAGTGAACTGGGCTGTATCATTTCCTGAACTGAACAATGTATTAAGGACTGATGCAGAACCTGAAATCTCAGTTACTGAATTGGCATTCACTAATCCTAATGTATTGTTGTTCAAGGTAACTAGTGTACTTGCATCAAGAACATTGTTATCAGTAACAATTACCGCTTCATTTCCTAGACCGCTGATTCCATCACTACTGCTTGCAGATCCTTCATATACACTGTTCAATATTTCAATACTTCCCTCCATCACATCAACTGTAGTTGCATCTACATTTCCTATTGTGTAGCCATTCAAGGTGTCTAGATCTGCTGCCAGAATACTTGTATCTGTAAGTTCCACATCCTGATCTCCCAGACCAATTATTGTAGCTCCGCTGCCTCTTTTAGAATCTGAAATGGTAACTGCATTCGCAGCGAATGCAGTATTAACCTCTGCAAGAGCTCCGGTTAACTTCGTTAATGTATCAGCATCTATTACTCCTAAGGTGAAGTTATTTAGAATATTCAGCGCCGCTGCATCAACTGTTTCATTACTAATGATGACTGCTTCATCTCCATCTATTGATAGTCCGGAAGATCCATAGGCTATATTCAATTCCTCCACTGTACCTGTTAACGTCTCAAGGCTAGTACTTGTTGTAACTATTCCATCTGTCTTGAGGTCAAGACTGTTTAAGTCGCTAGCTTCCAAAGTTATGGAGTCAGTTACTGCTATTGCCTCATTTCCTAATCCTGTTATTCCATTGGATCCATATGCAATAAGCAGGTCAGAAAGTGATCCTGTTATGGATTCAATACTTGCTGCATTTACCGTTCCAATTGTATTTTCATCAAGCGTATTCAACGAAGCTACATCTGGCAGAGTACTTTCTGTTGTAACTACAGTCTCATTTCCTAATCCAGTGATCTCACTAGATCCAGCAGCATATACTATGTTTACTTCCTCTACTGTTCCTGTAATCTGAGTAACCGCAGTAGCATCAACTTCAACTGATGTCTTACCATAAAGGGCTGTTAAGTTTTCAGCTGTTACTTCCTCATCTGCTGAACTAATGGTAATTGTGTAAGCATTTGCCGTTTCTGTTAATCCAGTATTTTCATCCAACATCTCTGAGACTGTTGTACCTAAAGTAATCGTTCCTGTAACTATTCCATTAGTACTTGAATTAAGGAAACGAGACTGGCTTACAGATACAGTACCTGAATCAACTGTTAGATTTACATTTTGAGGTTCTGTAATAGTAGAGTCAGTATAAACCGCGATTATCTCTAAAGCAGTTCCCGTAATATTATCAATCGCACTTGCATCAATTGTTCCTGAATTATTTAGGGATGCTAATTTTGTTAATTCAGTCGCTGAAACAGTTCCCTCATCTCTCAATATAATGTTCTCATCGCCAAGATTTATAATCCCTGTTGATTCGTAAGAATTAATCAAATCAGATAAGAAACCTGAGATTGTTTTGACAGTATTTGTATTGATAAGTCCTGAAGTGTAATCATCAAGAGAGTTTAAGAGTGATGTATCAAATGTTGGAACATCAATAGTTGGGAGAATAGTTACATCCGTCAAAATAACATTTTCATTATTAAGACCACTGATCTGAGTTGAGCTATAAAGGTTATTTAAGCCTTGTAAATCACCCTCCATTGTATAGAGAGATTCAGCATTAATTAAACCAGTGGTATTTCCATCCAGCGTTTCTAAGCTTGAACTATTTATTACATTGTCGGTAATGGTAATTGATTCATTTCCTAAATCTTGGATATGAGTATAAAGATCATAAAGATCATTAATTGAATCTGTTGTTCCTTTAATCTGAATAAGTTCATCAACATGAATCTTGCCAGTAGAGGCTGTCGCTATTGAAGAAAGAGTGCTTGAATCAATACTTGAATCAGATAAAATAACAACCTCATTTCCAAGATTACTGATTCCATCATCATCTTCCGTTGTCACAGCAGAATCATAAATTGTGTTAACTGAAGCAGAACTACCAGTCAATGTTTCTATAGAAGTGGCATCAATTATTCCAGTAGATAAGTTATCTAAGAGATTAATATCAGTGGCGGTAGAAACTACATCTGTAACAGTTATATTAGTTCCAAGATTTATAATTCCCTGAGAGATATAAGCATTATTCAAGGCTTCAATTGATCCGGAAATATTTTCTACACTTTCTGCATTAATACTTCCTGAGGTAAACGAATTAAGAGTATTTAGATCTGATACTGACACTGTCTTATCACTAATAATAATATCTTCATTATCTAAACCTGTTATTCCATTGGATCCGTATGCTGTAAGCAGATCAGCCAGTAATCCTGTTATCGATTGGATACTTGCTGCATTTACCATTCCTACAGTGTTGTTATCTAATGTATTCAACCCTGCCAGAGTGGATGATCCTGAAGATTCCTGGGTCAAACTAGTGTCTGTTGTAACTACAATCTCATTTCCTAATCCTGTTATCTCACTATCTCCCGCACCATATACTATGTTCGCTTCTGCTACTGTTCCTGTGATCTGAGTGACTGCATTAGCATCCACTTCAACTGATGTCTTGCTGTATAGATCTGTTAAATCTGTAGCTGTTACTTTCTCATCTTCCGCTGCAATAGTGATCGTATAAGCATCGTTTCCTGTCAATCCAGTATTTTCATCCAACATCGCTGCAATTGTTGTACCGGATGTGATCGTTCCAGTAACAGTTCCTTCTGTTATCTCTGATAAGAGTCTCGCTGTAGCAACACTTATGGTCGTTCCGCTCTCTATTGTTAGATTTTCGTTTGTGATATCTATCTGTTGAGCATTTTCATCAGCGATCAAGGCAGTGAAGTCTTCCTCTGTTCCTGTGATTTCACCAGCTGCTGTGATTGTGAAGACGGTAGTTGTATTTCCAGTCGCCGCGTTGGCCTGATCTATCGCTTCTGCAAGATCTGATCCACTTAATGTAACATCACTGACTTCGACAGCTGAGAGTAAGCCAAATGAATCTTCAGTGAACTGAGAGCTATCATTTCCTGCAGTCAGCAGTGTCTTGATATTGGAAATACTATCTAAGGTTAGTCCCGTTACACCACTTGCATCGACAGCTTCTGTCGTCGCATTGCTGATTGCAGTTAATTGTGATGCTGTTGCTGCTGTTGCATCACTTGCCGCAATCTTGATCGTATAGGCATTAGTTCCGGCAAGTGTAGTCAAGCTTGCTACTGATGATTGCTCGATTGTTGCTGTAACTGTTCCTTCTGTTGTCGCATCCAGTAGATTCGCTGTCTCTACAGAAATCTCACCTGTAACCGTAATATTCTGATCACTTATCGTCATTCTTCCTGCTTTCTCATCAGCAAGCATATGCTCGACTTCACTAGCGGCAACATTGATTGTTGCGCCACTGGCCATCGTCATATCAACGCTGCCTTCATCGATCTCATCTAATGTGTCGATTGTCGCGGCAGAACTGGTTATATCAATTTCACTATCACTTACCGCATTTGTTTCCAGATTTGTCGCGTTGATGAATTCCTGATCACTTATAGCTGTCGCCAAGGTGTCTAGATCACTAAGAGCA
>QCDO01000031.1 GCA_003278735.1 Prochlorococcus sp. AG-355-J09 | reverse complement strand
TAATGTTGAATACTTTTTTATTCATTCAGAAATTAATATTACCTAAAATTTGAATTGCTGGTTTAAGCATATTTTCATAATTTTTCCAACCCCCAACTGATTTTGAATTAATAGGAAAACGAGCTTGTATAGAACTTGCTGTAAAGATTGGACGTTTATTTTGATGATGGAGTAAATATTTTTCATCCCATTTCCAGGCTAACCAATTTATTAATGATTTAATTTCCTTGATTGGATTATTAACCAAAAGATCATAATCCAAACTGTAAATTTTGGAAGGATAAATTTTTTTATACCTTTTAATTAATTCTTCTTGATGTAAAAATAATTTTGAACAATCCTGCAAACAAGATGCATATCCATGGCCCTTGGCAAAATTAGCCCTATAAATGGAAAGAATATTATCTAGTGGATTTCTAACACAATTTATTATTTTTGCATTTGTAATATATTTGGAAATAATGCCAGCATATTGATAGTTATATAAATTTTTATTGATAGTTATTTTTTTATTTTTGCTAAGTTCCTGACTTTTGATAGTGTATTGTTCAGCCAAATTCGATAAATTATTACTTTCTTCAATCTTTTGAAAAAGATCATCTAAAATTGTAGTCTCACCTAAACCAAAAACATCTTCATTCATATCAAGTATTGACTCAAGCAATGTTGAACCGCTTCTTGGCATGCCTACTATAAAAATAGTTTCGGGGAGATTTATTTTTTCTATGTTATTTATATTTTGTCTTTCTGAAATTTCTAGTAGATATTGAGACTTTTGAATAATAGAATCCAAATTTGAAGCTTTGATTTTTTTTTGTAAGTTATTTGCCAAATCAAGAAAGTTTGTGCTTCCTTCATATTTTTTCTCTTGATGCAAGAAATTTGCTCTTGCAAAATAAATATCTATTTTTTCTTTATCTGTCTTATTATGTAAAATTTCTTCCGAAAATAATTTTTCATAAACAATTTTAGTTTCTTCAGAAGCTCTAAAAATTGATAAAGAATAATAAGCTTTTGCAAATTGTGGATTCAAATCTATAGCCTTTAGCAAGGCTTTTTCTGATTCTTGCAAATTGCCAAGGTCTCTAAGCAAATTTCCGAGATTTGCATATGCCTTTGCATATTGTGGATTCAAATCTATAGCCTTTCGTAAGGCTTTTTCTGATTCTTGCAGCTTGCCAAGGTCTCTAAAAACATTACTTAAATTAAAATATGAAGTAGCAAATTTTGGGTTAAGTTTTATCGCTTTATTTAATACTTTTTCTGCTTTTATTGGATTCCCGATTTCTCTTAAAACATTCCCTAGATTTGAAAATGCCTCAGCATATTCAGGATTCAAATCTATAGCTTTTAGGAATGCCTTTTCTGATTCACTTAAACTACCAATATCTCTTAAAACATTACCAAGATTTAAATGTGCTTCTGGAAGCTCTGGTTTCAGCTCAATTGCTTTACGAAGTGCTTTTTCTGATTCGCCTAAGCTACCAATATCTCTTAAAACACTTCCAAGATTTGAATATGCTTCTGGGAACTCAGGTTTAAGTTTGATTGCTTTGCGTAGCGCTTGCTCAGATTCTTTTAATTTTCCTAGACCCTTCAAGATGATCCCATAATTAGAAAACAAATAAGGATCAATAGAACCAAATTTTATACATTTTTGATAAAGTTTATACGCTTCGTTAATATTCCCTGTCAAATGAAACCGAATTGCTTTATCTATAATTTCTTCTTGAAGTAACTTATTTTGTTTGATATTGCCATTTACCTTTTTGATTTTCTGAAATTCTCCAAAACCTTTCATAAAAAAGTTCTATAAGTTAATTTATTTTATTTCATTTGTCATGCAACTGACTTCTCTCTTGCAAGTTTAAAAGCATTAGTAGTTGTTGACTCTTTTGAATATGGATAATTTCTATGATGAGCTTCTATTGAATGTCCCATGCTTAAAGAAGCACTACCAGAATCAATCAGTTTTAAATGACAACGAAGGGAATAATAATGTCCAAAGGAATAGCAAGTAATATTAGTTCCCTGATGTCTTTTCATATCTGCTTTTAGTGGTATCCAACTATCTCTACATTTTAAATAAGTACCCGCAGCTTCACCTATAACCCTCTCTGGCAAAGGTAATAAATTACTTTTAAATCTTTCCATTAGATTCCATTTGACCTCTTTTTCAAAGAGTGCAGCCCTAGCTCTTTTTTTATACAAGTAGAAAATTTAACCAAAATTTACATTAAGATACTTGCTTTTAAAGAAAATGAAGAGAATATAAAGAAAAAGGTAATTTCAGTGGAATCAACCAAAAGCCCAAAAAGAGTTATTAAGAAACGGCTTAAAAATGTAGATAAAGCAATTGTTGCAATTGCACAAATGAAATTTAAAAATTTTGAAGAAAAAGAAGAAAAACTTGATGCACTTATTTTTTTTAAAGAATCAAATACTGAGGGAAGCGGAGGAGTTACAAATAAAATAAATCAAAAATATATTGCAGATATCGAATCTTTACTATTTTGTATCAGCTACATTCTTAAAGAAATCACAATAAGTCATCAATTCTGATTCGGTTTCAATTTTGAGATTTAAATCATTAATTGCCTTCTTAGTATCAATTCTGTAGCCATACCAATCCAGACACACTTCTCTTTGCCTTTGGGTATCGGAACTCTCTGGAGTAACTAATTTATTTGATGTGTTGGCACAACCCCACATAAAAGCAATAAAAGGGATAAATAAAATAAAGCTTTTCATTTTTTACTTTAAACTAATCCATAAATACATAAAAGAGGGTTCACTATCAAAACAACCCAAAAAGGAGGTGGAGGCCCTTCATCAACTATCGTTCCAGCATTAAAAGTATTGAATAAAGCAACTGCTAAAAAACAGGCCATTAAAGCTAGTTCACCTGATAAAACTTTTTTTAAAGATTTTTTATCTTTGATTGAGCTGCAAATAATCAATAAAAAACCTATCCCTAAATTACTAGCTGCTACAACATCTGCAGTCCCTCTAACAAGAAGCAATGTTTCACTTGAAGCTTTGCCTGCAATAGTTTCTACAGAAAATATGAGTAGGAAAATAATTAACAATCCCAATAGGATATGAAGCGATCCAGTAGTTTTTAAAATATTTTTTAACTTCATAAAAAAAAGAAGCTTATTGCTACATATTGTAGATGGGCTGTCAATAAATTTGACCACTATTTGACCACATTTCGAGTGGTCATATTTTTGTAATAAAAAAGCGAGTCTGGGTAACTCGCTAGTATGACTTGGTTATAATTGAGTCGGGGCGACAGGATTCGAACCTGCGACCTAGTGCTCCCAAAGCACTCCTTTGTTAATTTGAGATTATCCAATATTCCCTTGCTATAACTAGATTCTATTGATGCTAGTGGAACGAGTTTGAGACAGCATATTGCACAAAGTACGTACAAGTATATAGGTAATACGTAACCTTAGCTACCCCCCTAGCTACCCCCTCCACGACATAGTGCCCTTGGTTACCTAGGTCGTAGATTTGATAGATCTTTAAGAAAGTCGATCTAACATTTGGGGAGATTTTTTTTAGACAGATTGTATTAAAAAAAACTCAAAATTAATTACTCAGTCACAGTAAATTAAACAACTTTGATTTGTTGGATGTTCCCTACATTCTCTCCCCCAAAAGTTTTGAAACTTAGGGATTTTTGCATCGAAGATTTCCTTAAGTGATTTATATTCTAATTTAATTCCCTTATATTTTAAGACAATAAGTTTTGCTTGAGTCATCTCCTCACTGTAGAAGATAATTGTTTCATCTAATCCCATATCACCACTCATAAAACCTTCCATATCTCTACCCACTATTGTCCTACAATTAACCAAAAATTTATAGAGTATATTTACCCGAGTATTAGTGCTTTGTGGTTGTCACGACTATCTTTTCTCGTTCAGTAGGAGTAGAAATAATTCAGGAGTCAAAAGCACTTCATCGACTTTGTGGACAAGGAAGTGCATACGACTCGAAGAGGGCAAATAAATGCCCTCTTATTTTTTAGGTATTACCACTCTTGATTTTTTCATGTGAGAGATACTAATTAATTATTAGCCCAAAGGAGGTTATTCAATGACCAACCTAGGATTAGAACTTCTTATATTTACAGTTTTATTAATTTATTTTGGCATTTTTATGACACAAAATTTTTACCAACAAGGTATGAGAGCTAATCTACGCAAAAACACTTTTTGCGTTAAATCACAAAGTAATCCCTATTGCATAAATGAGTAGTAGTGGATTAATAGTTTCAACAAAGGAGGTTAATTATGACTTGCGGAAACCCTATGAAACACAAGTTCCAAAATGTTTTTAATTCTTTTATTGATGCGATTTCATTTGAAAGAAAATTAAGTGATGACCAAATGGAATGCATGCAGTTTGGCATATGTGATTATTCTCCAAGACAAGTAGAGGAGGTTCCTTTTCTTCATTACTAAATCGTATAGAGAATGAA
>QCDO01000030.1 GCA_003278735.1 Prochlorococcus sp. AG-355-J09 | reverse complement strand
GTTACCTTATCACCGCGATCCCAATCATCACCAGTTACGTTTCCCACTGATTGTCCTTCACCAGTAATCCTTGATCCGACTCTTTTTTCTGGTGTCTTTGCTGCAAGGTCTGCTTCTTCAATTTCCATTTTTTGTTTATAAGTAATATTTTTATTCGGCTCAAATCTAAATTTTTCAGTACCAGTGACTTTATCAACTGCCATATCAAAAGGTCCTGTCACCTTTGAACCATTTTCATATTCATTCCCAGTAACACCTTGAGTATTTTTTTCAGAATATTTATCTCTTGATGGTGATTTAACAGAGAATTCCTTCCAAGAGTTACCTGATGACTTTTCCGGATTCGCATAAGCCTTATCATGCGGAGGATTATCACAAGCTTGTGATAGCTGATCTCCACCAACATAGGGAGTACCTGTTAGATTTTTACAAGCACCTTTCTTAGCACCTGTCATTACTCCGCCAATTCCTGGTTGCTGTCCTGTAAGTCTGGCATTTGAATTATTTCCAGAATTAACTGTTGATCTGGATTTCATATCTTCAGAAATCTCAGAACTACAATTTTCATTAATCTGATCTAAACCTGCGTATGGCGTTCCTGTTAACACTTTGCAGGAACCTGGTTCATCTCCAGTTACTATTTTTGATCTTCCTGTCATAGTGCCGCTTATTAAATTTGACTTTGAAGAAAGGCTCAAACCTACTTTCCTAGCCTCTGGTTTTGGTTTTGAACCGCAAAACTTCTCATATTGTTGAGATCCTATGTACTCATCGCCTGTTACATTCTTACAACTCCCATCTTCATTGCCTGTCATATAGTCTGATCTTCCAACCCCTGTACCAGTTACATTATTCCCATTAAGAGTGTTGTAACTGCCTACTTTTTCAAATGTTTTACCTTTTGGATTTGGCTCAGAGCCAAGATATTGATCTCCAGTTAACTGATGTCCAGATCCTGATTCATCTCCAGTAACTAGGGATGATCTACCAGGAAGTGATCCAGATACTTTTAATCCATCGGTTGTAGTGCTGTGTTTAACCTTTGAAGGATTTTTTGGGACATTACCACAATACTTTTGTGATTGATTTGAAGATACATATTCAGTACCTGTAAGGTTTTTACAAGTCCCTGGCTCATCGCCTGTGACCCTATCAGATCTACCAACTTCATTTCCAGTTACTTTATTACCTGATGTTGTAGAAGTAACAGTAGATCTAAGTGGTTGTTTATAACTTGGTCTATCTTGACAAAATTGATCAATAACTTCTGCTCCCAAATATTGGGTACCAGTTACTGTTCTGCATGTACTTGCTTCATTACCTGTAGTTTTTAAAGATCTATTAGCTTGTGTTCCAGTAACTATTTGACCTAAATCAGTTTCACTTTTACCAACTTTCCAGTTAGCATCTACAGTATTTTGTTTGGCGCCGTTTTTATTTGGACCACATGGTCTACATTTACCATTACCTTTTTTACCTGTAGCACCAGTTTTACTTCTTAGCTCTCTCACTCTCTGAGAAATTTCTCTACTACTTAAATCTGGATCTCCCCTTCTAGCTAAAGAAGCGGCACTAGTATTTTGTTTAGTTGCTGATTTACCATGCTTAGATTGAGCTTCTCTTCTCGCTAAAACAATATCTCTACTTGTATTAGTAATAGGCTTTCTCTTCTGATTAATTCTTCTCTTAACGTTTGGTTTTAGGGACTTATATTGTGTAATAGTTGAATCCTGACTTTCTTGATTTTTACTTATAGTTGATTTAACTATTTTTACAGGACTTTCTTTTTTAACGTCAGTACGGGTTCTATCGGATGAAGTAATAGCTGATTTCCCATGAGTAGACATTGCTTTTCTTCTCTCTATTACTAGCTCTTTACTAGATAAAATTGTTGAAGAATTTCTTTTTACCTGAGTTTTTGGAATATGATTTGTAGCTGGTTTAGAAATATTATGATTATTTGGAGAAGACTGAGTCCCAGAAATCTGTATATCTTGAGAAGATCGAACTCTATCTTTGGTAGTTGAAGAATAAGCAGCAGCTTTTTTACCGCTATCACTCATCGCCTTTCTTCTTTCAAGTGCAATCTCTCTACTGGTTTTTTTTGACATAATCTTCAAGTTTGAAATTCTTTAAAACACTTTTGAAAAAGTTTCTCCAAAAAATTTTTTGGAGAAAGATATTAACTACAATAAGTAGCTTTAACGTCCTTGGAAAACTACAAATGCTGTTCCTTGACTTTGAGTGTAAGCATCGTATCCGATGATTCTTACATGATGATCAGGGTATGCTCTATGGCATGCCTCTAATTCGCTCACGATCAAGTTAAGATCTTTTTCCCCAAAGAATGGGAGTTTCCAATAAGACCAATAAGTTTGCATACATCCACTTGGATGAACGTGCTCAATAACTGGACTCCAACCTTGAGCAATAATGTACGCAATTTGGTCATATATTTCTTCCTGGGTCATCGGTGGTAAGAAACCGAATGTTTCCAGGGTTGCAACTGTTTGATAGTCGCTTACTGTGCTCTGGAAAGGCATAATTAATCAAAATGTGAATGTAATTACTCGTATAAAACGAGATTTTAATAAGTTTGAGGAGAATAAATCTCCTCAATTTCGAAACTTGAGTTAGCCTTGAACATCAAGCTTGTCGACAGTGTCAAACTCGAACTTAATTTCTTTCCAAGTTTCTAGAGCAATAGCTAATTCAGGACTATGCTTAGCAGCTTCCATAAGAATGTCTCTACTCTCTTTTTCGATTTCGCGACCAGCATTACGGGCTTTTACACAAGCTTCTAAAGCAACTCTGTTAGCTGCAGCTCCAGCAGCTGAACCCCATGGATGTCCATGTGTTCCTCCACCGAACTGAAGACAGGAATCATCCCCAAAAATTGCTAGAAGTGCAGGCATATGCCAAACGTGGATACCACCTGATGCGACTGCAAATACTCCAGGCATTGAACCCCAATCTTGATCAAAGAAGTTACCTCTTGATCTGTCTTCAGGAACAAATGACTCTCTTAAGTTGTCAATATAACCAAGAGTTGTTTGACGATCACCTTCTAGTTTTCCAACAACGGTTCCAGTATGTAATTGGTCTCCTCCAGATAGTCTCAAACATTTTGCAAGAACTCTGAAGTGAATACCATGCTTTGGATGTCTATCAATAACAGCATGCATAGCTCTGTGAATATGCAGGAGCATACCATTTTTACGACACCAATTAGCTAATCCAGTATTTGCAGTAAAACCACCAGTTATATAATCATGCATGATGATTGGCATATCTAGCTCTTTTGCAAATTCAGCTCTTTCATAGAGTTCTTCAGGAGTGTTAGCAGTGCAATTTAGATAGTGACCTTTAACTTCTCCAGTTTCTCGCTGAGCAAGCTTAACTGCTTCTGCAACAAACTCAAATCTCTCTCTCCAACGTTGGAATGGTTGAGAATTAATATTCTCATCATCCTTCGTTAAATCAAGACCGCCTCTAAGACATTCATATACAACTCGACCATAGTTTTTACCAGATAATCCTAATTTAGGTTTAATGGTACAACCTAGTAGAGGTCTTCCGTATTTGTTAAGTCGGTCTCTTTCAACTACGATTCCGTTTGGTGGTCCACCGCAAGTTTTAATGAAAGCTATTGGAAATCTAATATCTTCTAGACGTAGATGTCTTAGGGCTTTAAATCCAAAAACGTTTCCTACAAGAGATGTTAATACGTTTGTAATTGAACCTTCTTCAAAAAGATCTAAAGGATATGCAATAAAAGCATAGAAAGCTTCAGGATCTCCAGGAACGTCTTCGATTCGATAACAACGTCCTTTATAAAATTCTAAGTCTGTAAGTAACTCGGACCAAACTGTTGACCAAGTACCTGTTGAAGATTCAGCGGCCACAGCTGCTGCAACTTCTTCTCTTGGAACACCTTCTTGACCTGTACATTTGAAACAGGCTAATAAATCGGTGTCTAGGGGTACATATTCTGGAGTCCAGTAGGTATCTCTGTACTCCTTTACCCCTGCGTCATACTTCTTACTCATAAGGATAAATTTAGGTCTGTGTAGGGAAAATAATTATTATGCAAGATTAATAAATCTTGCTTTACTTAATTAGTCCTTTTGACCAAGGAATTCACCGTTACCTAGAGCAGGTTCAACTTCTCTATGAGGACGAGCAATGATGTGAGCTGCAACTAAACCGTCGCCAACTCTCTCACAAGCATCAGCACCAGCTCTTACAGCTGCGTTAACTGCGCCTGTTTCGCCTCTAACTAATACTGTGACATAACCTCCGCCAACGAATTCACGACCAATAAGGCGAACTTCTGCTGCCTTTGTCATTGCGTCTGCTGCTTCGATTGCAGGTACTAGTCCGCGTGTCTCGATCATGCCGAGAGCGATACCCATTGTTTCTGTAGCCATTGTCTACTAAATACTAAATGTGGAATGTTCAATTCGAAGAATGCTTCATAAAGTACATATAAGTCAAGCGTTTTCGACAAAATCTCCA
>QCDO01000029.1 GCA_003278735.1 Prochlorococcus sp. AG-355-J09 | reverse complement strand
GTTGCGTAGTCTTGCGTTATTTGTCATGTCAAACTATACTTAAATTGACATCGATTTGACATCGCATTGAAGAAACAAATCTGGGCTAAAGCATTTCAAGATGAGGTTAGAAACCTTGGGAAGGAACTTGGTGTAAGTGGGTTAACAGTTTTGAAGATGAGGTCAAAGGTTCAAGTAAAACTTAGAAATGAATCTGGCCAAAGTACAGTTATTATTCCTTTTGATTGGTCTGAAACCAAATGGGGCGATGCTTATACAAGAGTTAGAAAAATTGCAGTATTAATACAACAGGGTCATGGCTTAATAGCAGCAGCAAAAATTGCCCAGGGTAATGCACCAAAAGAGGGTAAAGATTGGAAAAATATATTAGAAAGTTTTGAAGATCAGAAAACCAACTTTGGTAATGCAATATCTGAGAAGACTTGGAAAAAAGATTATAAGTCTTGCGTAATGGCTGTAGAAGTTATGGCTCAAAAGAATCCTCCAACAACAGCAAAAGATTTAATTGATATATGTTTAAAAGATTTTGATGCTGGTAGTAGAACAAGACAGATTAGAGCTAGAGCATTAAGTCAGTTTTTAACTTATGCAGTTACTAGAGAGAATCTTCCTGAGACTTGGCTACCTCCAAAAGATTTAAAACAGCATATTGGAAGGGCTAAAAAAGGAGAACTAAAAACCCAGAAGGGCGACCCATTTAGTGAAGATACTCAAATACTAGATTTATTGGCATCATTACCAACTAATGCAGAGTTTAAGCGTGATGCTGAATCTGCTACTAGATGGTTTAATGCTCTTTGCATGATGGCTGAATTAGGTTTAAGACCTAATGAAGTTGGAAAGATGGTTGTTAAAAAAGACCCAGCTACTAAGGAATATTATTGGTGGTGTACTTATGAGAAGAAAGCTGGCGGTGGTACAACTAAGCCTAGAAAAGTTGAGCCATTACCTTTAATAGATAGAGACGGAAAAGAAGTTCAATGGAATTTATTGGAAAGATTTAGAAGCAACCTACTACCATTACCAGAGAAGATGGATGGGGAATCTTGTAAGGACTATTTAAGTAGAAGGGAAGGCTGGAAAGATTTAAAAGAAATGATGTTAAAGAAAGAAGGTGCAAATATTGTTCCTTATTCATTCAGGCATTACTACAGCCTTCGAGGTCACATTGCTGGCATTGATTCTGGAAGTATGGCAAAGAGTATGGGACATTCTATTGAAGCCCACCATAGAAACTATCCTTATTCTTCAGAAGCAAGTACTACTAACGCATTTAAACAAGCTAGAGAGAGGTTAACAGCATGAGAAACTTATGGACTAAAAGAAACATTATGGACTATCTAAGCCACCCAGATGAGAGCTTGGATAAGAACTACAATCCAACCCGTCAGAAGTATAGAAAGGCTCTAAGAAAAATGGATATGGAAACCAAAGCGGATGGTGGTGTTGTTGATTGGAATTATATTTTGAACGATTTCATGTAATATTTAATTGATTGACAGTCGATCTAAAATAAGGGGCAATTATTTCTTTTTCAACCTCTTTGAGTTCCTCTTAAAAATTCTCGTAATCTTAACCTAATACTGAATACGAAATCTGGTTCAGAAAACCAACTATCTTTATTTTTTGTTTCGACAGTTTCATTTAAAAATTTGGCTGAAGAAGTAAAAGAATTTGCAATAATTACCCTTGACTTTGGACTTGAGTAAATAAATCCAATAATTATCACAATTAAAAATATAGAGCCATTTATTTTAAGGGATTTAATAAACTCTCTCTTAAAGTAACCCAACTTAATTTAAAAATTTAATTCATATTAACAGTAGATATTTTAAAACAGATTAATTTGACAGTCGATTTTAAAAGTTCCATAGTCCAAGTATTCAATTCAAGATCCTTAACTCAATTTTAAATAATATATCCTATAAATAATTTTAGATTAATTAATTAAATGAATACTTATTTTGTAACTGCAACTTTTAAAAATGTTGCTCTTATGGGCGCAGCTTATGATCTTTTTTTAAAGGTTGTTGAAGATGGAACTTTGAATGATGAGTTTGAAGGATTTAAAGTTTTGGGGAGGTATCATGCCTCTTACTCAAATAATGTTTATATTATTGTCCAGGCTTCAGCAGGTATAAAAATGACAGAACACTTTGCTCCTTGGAAAGTTAAGTTTGATATAGATTTTGATATCAAGCCAGTTATGACTGACGATGAAAAAGTTGCTGAGCATAAGCTTGTTGGTTCATTAATGGCAGCAGAACAGAAAATGGGATTCTCAGGGTAATTATTTTTTAGAGATTTAGATTATGAATATATAATCCTATTTTGAAAGAGACTTGGGAAACAGCATTCATAAAAGAATGAAACGCTTATTACTCTCACTACTAGTTGCACTTTTATCCCCCTTCGAAGTCTATGGTTATGACGGTCCTCTTTTTGATGCAATGGCTCAATTAAATCATAAATCAGAAGATGAAAGACCAGGATTTGAAAAATCTATTTCTAGAGTGAGAGATGCTGGAATTTATAAGATTGCTCTTTTTGCTAGAAGTAAAAAATTAGGTGAAAATGAAAAAGCATTACTCAATTTGCATAGAGACAACAAAGATTTAATAGTGCTTGGTGCACCAAAGTATTTTTTGCATGAAAATGACATTGGTAAATCCTTCACAAAGCGAACTTTGAAAAATATTGATAAATATAAATATTCTTTTGTAGGAGAAATTTTATTCACTCATGCAGACAAGTGTAATACTAGTTCTAGAGGTGGTATTGGGCGCCAGCATGAATCAGGAGAAACATATTTAGACCCATCAGGAAAAGGGGTTGCTGACTTTTTAGTGAAGGTTTCTTCAAAGAATATTCCTGTTATGACACATTGGGAGTTTTATGATTGGGAAAGGGATTGGCCTAAATTTTCTAAACTTTTCCTTGATTTCCCAAATCAAAAATTCATAATACCTCATATGGGTTTTGGGAGTCCAAAACAGGCTAAATTAATCCTTTCAACACATGACAATGTATATATGACGATATCGAAAAAAAATAAAGATAAAAGAAACATCTGTGATCCTATTAAACAATCTAAATTTGGGTCTGGATTTTTAAATGATGAAAATCAATTAAAAGATGAATGGAAAGAAATCTTAATCGAGTATCAAGATAAATTGTTATTTGCCACTGATGCGCATAAAAAGCACCGCTGGAAAGAATATTCAGAAATAGTGAAGATTTATCGTGATATTTTAAATCAATTACCTGAAGAAGTTTCTAAAAAGATTGGTTACTTGAATGCTGAAAAGATTTATGACATAAAAAATTAGAGAATTAAAAAAAAGATTTAAATACTAGTAAACGCTTTTAGGATGGCTGATAAGAAAAAGAAATGCAAAAAGAAAAAATATTCAAACTGGAAAGGGGGTAAATGTATTTGTTATGGCCAATAGACTAGGTACGGTGATTGAAAGTCGATATAAAATTGGAGAGATAAAATCCTCTTTTTTTGTGAAAAAATTATTATACATTTTTCTAGTGTTGATGTGTTTTGCTACTGGTAATTCATACTCATGGGAAAAGGTACTTGTTCCAGACTATGTAGATAAAAAAACAAAATCTCCTTGGAATTTTTCTGAGGACTTTGAAAATCAAGAAGAAGGAAAATTAAAAGTTGCTAATCCTAACCCTTCATCCTCAAATCCTCCTTCTGGTGGGGGTATAGAAAAATCATTCAACCAAATATTTCGACTCTACGATAAGGGAGCAGGTTTAAAACCATATACAGTTAAAAAAGATCTTGATGGCAATAAGTATCTTGAAGTTACAGTGAAACATAGATGGAATAATGATCCTCTTAAAGAAGGGACAGGAAAAGAAACAGAAAGAGCAATATTTGAGACAAAGCAAAGAAGTACTTTAAATAAAGAAATATGGATTGGTTTTAAAACAAGACTTCCTGAAGATTTTAAACATACAGATGGCAGAGTAACATTTTTTGAATTTAAAAATCGACTTGTATCTATTAGAACGCATCCTCTTGTAAGAATAAGTTTTGATGATGCTGGAAAAACATTAAAAATAACAGGTAATACTGCTGGTACTGGTTTCAATAGAAGGAGTAAAGAAGATAATATTAAGCATCGCATTAATATAAAATATAAAAAAAATGGTTCAAATTGGTTTGTGCGTAATGAAAAAACTAGAGGTGAAAAAAAAATAAAAAATAATTTTAAACTCACACCGAACAAAACATTTAGTGTGACTCAATTAGGTGAATGGAGCACGTATAAAATTGGAATCTATAATACAAATGATGATGATGGTTTTGTAAAAGTCTTCAAAGATAATAAATTAATATTTGACTACAAAGGCATAACATCTGACTGGAAAGGAAAATACACTGGTACTAACGTAAGAATAGGTGTTTATAGAGACTCGGGAAAACAAATTGGAATTGAATACCCCGATCAATCTATCCATTTTGATGATTTTATTATTGTCTCAGATCAAAAAACTTTAGACCAACTGATCAGAAA
>QCDO01000028.1 GCA_003278735.1 Prochlorococcus sp. AG-355-J09 | reverse complement strand
GTAGAAGTCATTCCTCCAGTACAGATTCTGATTCCAATTCCGAGTCTAGTTCCGGTACAGATTCCGGTTCCGATTCCAGTTCCAGTACAGATTCTAGTTCCAGTTCCAGTTCTACTTCACCTGCCACCCTCTCTGATTTAGAAGCTCTGCAATATGTCGCCAGTAATCCTGATTTGATTGATGTTTTTGGAACTAATATTAATGCTGCTAAAAATCATTACTTAAATAATGGCTATTTAGAAGGTAGAAGTGTAACTGACTTTAGTCCAAATGATTATTTAAATAACAATCCAGATCTTGCTGCTTATTTTGGCTCCAATATAGAGGGTGCAATTAAACATTACATAACTAGTGGATATAGAGAAGGTAGATCTTTTAGGAATATGAGTTCAAAACGTTTGATCCATTCCTCCTCTTCTAGTAATACTTTTAAAAAAATAGAAATTATCAATAAAACAAATCTAGATTCTATTACTTATAAATCCTTATCAGATATTGAAGCTTTAAACTACCTAGCCACACATGATGATTTAGGTAAATTATTTGGAAATGATATTGAATCAGCAAAATCTCATTATGAAAATCATGAAAAATATGAGGGGCGAATATTAGATGATTTTGACGAATGGGGATATCTTGCAAGTAACCATGATTTAGTGAATGTTTTAGGAACTGATAGTACAGAATCTATAAAACAATATATTTCTTATGGAATTTCAGGGAGTAGATTAACAGATGGATTTAATACTGAAGCTTTTTGGAATAAAAATGTAGATCTAAGCAATACTTTCGTGGATGATAAGAAATTAGCAACTAAACATTATGTGGAATATGGTTTTAATGAAGGCAGATTATTTTAGGTAAAACTATATCAATGATCTTTCATTCTTACCTCTAGGCCAATTAGTTTTATTATAAATTTCACATTACTTGTAACTGCTGAATATTTTTTTCTTGCATAGCTTTATAAATTGCATTTTCTAAAGTACATATTAGTAGTATTTTAAAAATTAGCCTATATAAATATAATTGATTTAAATAATAAGTTATGAGGATAAGAGAAAATCTTTTTCTAAGATTATTTTGGAATTATTTCTGTTTTCTATTGTTATACAAAAAACTATCCATTAAAATTCTAAAAGAATAACAAATTCAAAAGTAAATGTTAATCGATTAGAGTGAGAAATTTTATATTTTATGATTTTAATTTGATATTTATTAAGTCTTTTGTTTTAGGTAATCCTTAATTGGCTACTTTAGAAAAATCTTCCTATTACTCTTTATTCACTCTGAGCACTCGCATAACCTTTTATTTTTAAAAATTTGCAAGATGGTAATAATAAAGTTTTTTTCAAGATTATATTGAATTTTAATTTTTTTCTTTTTTAATTGAACTATTCAATGAATTTAATTTATACCATCCAATTGATTTAACTTGAAGATTATTCGAAAAATAAGTGGGTCTTAGATCTTCATAATTAGGTGTAAAATCTTAGGGCAAATAAATTTTCTTCTTATTTAATAGGATACTATCTGCTATCAATAAAAACTTATTTTTGCATTAAAAATTATAAATCTGATTGCTATATTACAGACTTATTTTATTGGTATTTATTTTAGAGAAATGATTTTCCAATTTTTTGGAATTAAATTTTTCAATGAATTTATATCTCAGCAATAGGTGTCGCGTTCCCATTATTCAGAAGTTATTTTGATAATAAGTATGTTTGATTGGGTGGAATAATTTAAATTCTTAGTTTTATATTAATACTTATTAGCTGTCTAAGATTTCTTAACTATAATTAAACTTTTGAAAATAAAAAGTTTCTAGTTATGTAATATTGAATATTTAAATATAAATTTTAAATAACATTTTCCGTTTTGATAAGCTAAGTTATTAATCTAATGTAAATTCATATAAGGGACTTTAGATATAAAGTTGTTGAAGTTAATCTTAGAAGTAAAACTATATCTAAAGATATACAAAAATTGAGGTCAAAATTATGAATGATGCTAGCCCTGAAAATTCAAGAGCATTAGAAAAGATAATCAATCACAGCTCTTTTTCTGAAGAACAAAAAAGTGAGATCCAAAGAGCTTTTTGTGTAGCTAAAGATTGGGATGAATTTTTAGAATGGTTTATTGAATCTAAAGTAATTTTAGAAAATACTGGTGCATTACCACAATTTAGAAAGTAGCAATTTATAGTTTTACGTTTTGTTTGAATTATCTAAACTTATAAGGGAGAATTAAATTTTTTATAAATTGCAAAAATATAATTTTGTAAATAGTTATTACTTAATAGTAAATGTCTTTTTAGTTTAAATTAATTTTTTAATTTATGAGAACAAATAATAACCAGATAATAAATAATGATTAATCTTACTAACATCTAAATAGAGCAGTATATTAAATATGCGGATTTTAGATAAATAAATATTTTGATGGACATAAACCTTTTAGATTTCAAAGAATTCTAAATAAAATTTTTACTGCAAAGTTTTTGATGGAGTTAAAAAATTCTTCTTTTTTATTATATTTTTATTCTTAATTTTTTAAGTAATTTCATAATTTTTAAAAATATAGGGTATAAATAAATACTTCCCCTGATAAATGAAATTTCTTTTTCAATAATTCTATTCTTCTCGATTACCATACCTAATTGCCCTCTAACTCTTGCGAGACTTTCTTCATTACTTATTATTTCTGTATCTGCATATGAATTATTTCTTATACCCCAAAAATAAGTATCACCATCAAGCAAATTTGTCTCAATTGCATATTTCGAAAAATATTTATCAAGTTCACAACTAGAAGCAAAATTAATCAAATTTATATTTTTATAATAATTATTAGTAAACGGAGATGAGTCAGTTTCACTATCAATGGTTCCATGTGCGGCTCTTCCTTTACCTGCGAAAGTCAATATTATTAAACTATTAAAGTGAGTAATTCTTATCATATTTTTGAAGATTTGAGTCCAATTTTTTGCATGTTCAAAACATTCAGAAGAAATGGCGATGTCAGCCCATCCATTTGGGAGCTGAACTAATTCTCCAGGGATTGTAAAATCAACACCTTTTCCGTAACCAACATCTAGTCCAACCCATTTTTTCTCATCTAAATTAGGAAAATAATCTTTGATTGATCCATTAATATCTTGGGAACCTACTTCTAAGATATTTCTGGATGCTAATATCCGTTGATTAAACCTTGCAAAACAGTTTTTGATAAATTCTTCTTGAGCCTGGTGTGCCATAAGATATTGTTTTCTATAATATTATACAATTTAAAATAATTAGACTTAAAAATTATTAATCCTATAATGCCTAATATTTTGGAGAAATTAATCATTTTTATAATAAGAATTTTTTTTAAATTAATTTTTTCGCTAATTAAATTTATAAGAAAAATATTATTTAAAATTTCATTAAATATTTTATTTTTATCTGAATCTTTATTTGAAAAAAAAATATACCCTTATATGTATTCTATAGATTATTCATTAAGTAATTTCTTAAAAAATAATTCAAAACAAAATTATATTTTAAAAATTTTAAAATTCCTAAAAGAAGGAGAAAATTCTAAAGAAAAAATTGCACCTGAAAAAAACAATTATTCTACCTGGTCTGAATTTAATTTTAGATCTATACTAATTACAGTTGATCAGAATTCGGAAAGGACAAAATCTACATTAAAAAAACTTCAAGCGTTAAGTATTCAGCCAGATATCTTTTTAGGGAAAACGCCAAAAAACCTAGTAAACTATATTGATACAAAAAATCCTCTTTTATCAACCTCTAGACCGAGAGATATTGCTTGTTTTGTGAGCCACTTGCTGGCACTAAAAAATGCAATTGATAATTTTGATAACGAGTTTTTTTTAATCATGGAAGAAGATGTAATTCTCTTCCATAATCCAAAATTAGTTGGTTTATCAAGTGTACTAACAAATAAAGATTGGGAAGTTTTGCAACTAGAGCATGTTATGCCTGAATGCGTTAATAGAAATAAACGCTTTTATCAATCAGGAATACTGCTACATAGATGGATGAATCCTGTAGATTATGGAGCTTCGGCTTATATTATAAGAAGAAAATTTGCACAAAATTTAATTAAATATTTTTTAAATTCTGATAATGACAAAATTGACCTAAAAAAATGTTATCAATATGATTATCCTATTGTAAGTGATAATATAATCTACGATTTAGCTCAGACTCTTGTTTTTACATTTCCTCTTGCTCAACAGGATTTAGACTTTCCGTCTCTTTTGGGATATCCTTCGTATATTACAAAATTAAGAATAGCTTCTAAAAATCTAGTTAATGAAATTTGGAGAGATTATACTTAATCAAATAATTTCCATTTTAAATATAATACTTATAGGAAACTTTTAATTATATTTAAAAGAATTAAACTACTTTTTAAAATTGTTTCTTTTACTATTTATATGACATTTGCTATATTTGAATTAATATCCTTGGTATGTAGTTTTTAAGTAAGAAATGATTAAAAATTTTTTATATAAACTAATTTCTTTTTATTATAGAAAAAAATATTTATTAAGTTCTTATTTAAGTTTTTTAACTATAAAGTGGAGCGGAACTAACTATAAAAAAAGAACCCAAAAAAAACAAGATATTAAAATTCTTATAAATAAAATAAACCAAAATAAAAAAAAGAGGTTAGCACTTTTTGTTACTTACCATAACTTAAATTATATCCCGCTAAGTAATATTGAATATATTAAATTGCTTATTAATTGTGAATTTGTAGTTGTGTATATTCATAATGGTAAATTAGATCAATTTGTTATTGAAAAATTAAATTCTATTGGTTGTTATGTGATTATTAGAGATAATATAGGGCAAGATTTTGGTGCATGGAAAGATTCTTTTTCTATTTTGGAGGAACATAAAATTGTTGATTTATTAGAATGGATTTTAATTTGTAATGATAGTAATTTTTGTCTTGATGGTTCTAATATGAAATTTGTGGAATATTTTACTAAGAATCTTGAAGACCAAAAGAATAAGGATTTCATTAGTTTGAATTGTAATTTTGAATATAATTTACATTACCAATCATTTTTTATTTGTTTTGCAAAAGCAGTTTTTAATAGTAGTGAGTTCAAGCATTTTTGGGCAAAATATAAAATTGTTAATAATAGATACTATGCCATCCAGCATGGAGAGATGAAGTTAAGTAAACAAGTTTTAAGCTTATATAAAGGGAAGGTCCTTTTAAATAACTTCGAGTTATATCAAAATATTTTACTTAAAGTTAAAAATGAAGATTATCATGCTTTTCTTAGTCTTATTCCCAAAAATCAATTTTTATTTGAAAAGGTTTTAAAAAAAAATAAATTTAGATATGGAATAAGAAAAATTATTAATGCATTGGAAAGTTATAACCCAAGCCACGTATTTGCATTATTATTTGTTTATTTTTATGACTCTCCTTTTTTAAAGAAAGATATAGTTAAATTTGGCCTCTACCCTTTAATTGATATTCATGAGTTGTTATTGAATAAATCTACAGGAGAAGAATTATTGGAAGAGATAATGGAAACTTATATTAAAGGTGGCACAATTTATAGTTTTGCTTCAAATACTAAAGAGGCATCAATTAAGGGTATACCTTATTACAATAAATTGCATTATTTTAGGAATCTTGATACTGTTATTCTAGATAAAAAAGAAAGAAGAAAAATAATTTCAAGATCATTACCAATATGATTAAATTTTTAAATTTTTACTAATAATTTAAAAAAAACTAAATTTATTAAGGATATTTTTTAAATTTGAATATTTTAAATTATAAAATAAAAAAAATAAAATATAATTTAGTCGATAACTTAAGCTAGATGATCATTAATAGTTGTAAGTTATTCAAAAATAAAAAATTTTATTTTAACTCTATAATTTATTTAAGAAATCTTAAAAAATCAAACTTCTATAATTCTTATTTTTTTTAAGAATACAAAAAATATAAAAAAATCTTTGATGTAAAGAAAAATTATGTCTAGAATACTTAAAAATTGTTCTCAATGAGCTTTGACTCGAATATTATAATTAGCTCTACTTTTGGTGATTATACTCGTTCGTTTTTATCTGATTCTGAAACAGCTACATATTATATCCATGATAATGAAAACCAAAATATTGACATAGCTTATGGTGAAGCTAATACTGCGGGTCATGATAGTGATACCGAGAATTATATTCGTTCTATATTTAGAAATTTAGATCCATTAATTTCTCTAGATTTTACTGAGGTCTTTAATGCAAACGAAGCAACTTTTAGAATATACTCAGTAATCGATTTTAGTAAATGGGATGATGCTACTTTTGGGGAAGTAACAAACAATACTAATTATTGGGATATTCTTTGGCGAAAATCTGATTCAGATAATGAATTTAATCAAAATACCATAATTCATGAGATTGGCCACTCTTTGGGCTTGTCTCATCCAAATGAAGATCCTACAAATATTCTTTGGGATTCGGATGTTACAGTGATGTCCTATAACAAAGGTTTAGATGGCTGGAATACTTCTTTTTCTAGCAATGATTTTCAAGCTTTAAGAATGATTTGGGGATCAGAGGAGGATGGATTACCCCCAAATATCCCAATAACGAATAATCAAGAGATAGAAAATCCAATCTCACCAATTGATGACTTTAGTCAGGACAGAAATACTGTTGGCTCAATTGAAAAAGGAGAAAATATTAACGGATCCATAGAAAGTATTGGCGATAGAGATTGGTTCTCTTTGGATTTAACAGCAGGTGAAATTCTTCAACTTCAACTTACTGGAAGATCCTCTACTTCAAAAATTTGTCCATGTTTTTCATGCAATCAAAAATATAACAACTCCTATTCAAAAAACCGAGAAACTTTTAATGAGGATAATAATCTATTCTTGAACAGTTCTCTAAGGGATCCATTTCTACGTCTTTATAATCAATACGGTGAATTACTTTATTCTGATGATGACTCTGGAGTAGATTTGAATTCTCTTATTCAATTTAAAGCAGAATACTCAGGAAAATATTTTGCTTCAGCAAGTGCCTACTCTGACAATGACAAAGGTGATTATATACTTAGCCTTACACTTGATGACTATGCGGGTGATTTATCTTCAACTGGAATAGTAAATTATGGTGAACAAATATCAGGAAATATTGAAGTAGCGAGAGATATTGATTGGTTTAGCCTAAATACAAGAGAAGGAGATGAAATTCAAATTGATTTGATTGGGAATTCCTTAAGTGATCCTTATTTAGTACTATATGATCAAAATGGTGAATTAGTTGCTTCTAATGATGATTTATCCCCTAATAATTTAAATTCTAGAATAACATTTAATTCAACATATTCTGGTAATTTTTTTATTTCAGTCGAGGGATCCCTTGATAAACATTATGGAACTTATTTGTTGAGTGTTGACTTATTATCATCGTCCTCAGATGATATTAATGCCAATGATGAAACAGAAAATGATAGTGAGACGGTTTTAGACAGTAATAATTTAAATTTATCCGATTTGGAAGCATTAAATTATTTAGCTTCCAATGATGATTTAATTGAAGTATTTGGAATGAATCTTGAAGCTGCAAAAGATCATTATAAAAACAATGGTTATTTGGAGGGAAGAAGTATAAATGATTTTAATGTAGTCA
>QCDO01000027.1 GCA_003278735.1 Prochlorococcus sp. AG-355-J09 | reverse complement strand
ACCAGCACCAATAGCTGTAGCTAAAGTTCCAAGATCAGAAAGAGAACTTCCAGCTAGTGCAGTAACATTTGTTAAGTTAATAACTGTTGAAGATGAAACTGCATTGTTAATAGCATTTAGTTGAGCAGCTGTTCCTGATGTTGCATCGGCTTCCCTAATTTCAATTGTAAATTCGTTTATCCCACCATCTGGACTCAAGGTCCCAAGTTCTTCTATTGTCTCTGTATTGACTATTGTTGCTGTTACCTTTCCTGTTGTTGTTGCTCCTAAAAGATTCGCATTATCAACTGTAATTGCACCTGTAACCGTAATCAGCTGATCACTTATCGTCAATCTTCCTGCAGTTTCATCAGCAAGAATTTCTGTGATTTCACTTGCAGCAACATTTAAGGTTGCGCCACTAACAAGAGTCATTCCTGTGGTGGCACCACCATTAATTGAGTCAAATGAATCTATACGCGCTATCAAAGAAGTTACATCTATAGGATTATCACTAACAGCAATTGTGGTTAAACCTGCAGCATTGGTAAATTGACTATTGCCTATGGCTGTAGCAAGAGTATCAAGATCACTCAAACTACTTGAAGAAATTGTATTGACATTAGCAAGACTGATATTTGTTGCATTGCCATTTAGAGTATTCAGATCAGATGCAGATTGTGAGTTAGCAGTAGGAGTAAAGGTATAGCTAGATTCAGCCCTAGAACTACCATCAACATTAACATAACTGGCTATATTACTTATAAAAGTATTCATATCAACTATAGTCCCAGTTATTGAGGTTATGGCCTCTGTCCTAACATTAGTTGTTGTTGTTGCTCTAAGAGTATTGAGATCACTCGCAGCAGCAGTAGAAGCACCTAAGCTTCCAACAGTAATTGCTAATCTGTTGTTGGCTTGAGGTAGATCCGAAGCTAATGTACTTGCATCTGTGGTGCTAATAGTCGCGTATAAAATAAACGAACTAGTAGCTATTTTTGCATGAAGATCCCTGGCCTGTGCTGAAGTTATATTATCAAGCACATAAATACTAGAGTTAATAGAACCATCAGGATTGTCAGTTATATAACCATTTACCTGGTGTCCTTCAAGAACAACAAACAAGGAATGTTCCCATTTCAATAATGCTTCTTTGTTAAAGGGAACAATATTATTAGAAGCTAACTTGTTGTATTGAGAGCAAACATCTAATTCCCAGTTTGCATCTTTTGATTTATGTCCAATTAAATTACTACTACCAAAAACATCACAATCTAAAATTTTAGATAACTTATTTATAAAGTTAATATTTCTGCCTGTGTTACAAGCAAAAATTGAAAACTTATTGATACTGAGTTTATTTAAGTGAGAGGAATTATAAGTTAAGTAATTAATATCAACAAAACTATTACCAATAAAAATGCCTTTATCATTTCCGTGGGCAACAACAGATACATCTACATTATTTTTATTAGTAAGATAGGAAGATATTGTCTCAAAAAAGTTATCAGATTTATTGACTGGTATATAAGATGCATTTGCTAAAGACCCTGATAATAATTCTTGGATTTGTTCTATATCTTTGTCATAAAAAACAATATGCTCATTTTTGGAAGCGACTAGAGGAGAATCTTTTTGATTCAACAATTGAAATTTTTCTTGAGAATTCACGTGTATTTATTGGTCAATAATTTAAGAGATTCGTTTAAATTTTTAATAGATATACGAAAACTATTAAAAAAAATCAAGCATTTTTGCTAAAAAACTAACAAAACATGCTTAACGGAAATAACTCAAATGATGATGTTCATCTAATAATAAGTATAATTGCTTTTGAATAATATTACCAATAAAGAAATTTTTCAGAGTACAGATATTACAATTCTTTATTTGTCACCATATTCAGAAATGAAGAGAATAATTTTCATATTAAATTTCTTTAATTGCATCAACTCTATTAGATAGTCCTCTAAATAAAAGTTGCAGGTAGCTTACTTTTCTTAATTTAATATTGGCAGAAAGTGACATCCCAACTTGTAATGGAAGCGATTTACCATTTTTTATTTTTAACTTCTGCTCATCTAGTTGAACTACTGCAGGAAATCTATAATCTGGCCTTTGATCTATTTGTGAGGGAACCAAAGCATCTGATCCTATTGATTTTATCGTTCCATTTAGTACCCCAAAATCTGTTGAAGGAAAAGAATCTATACTGATTTCAACAGGCATCCCTTCTTTAACAAAGCCAATTTTGCTGCTTGGTATTTCAATATCAGCTTCTAAATCATCAAAAGGTACTATCTTCATTATTGGTTCACTTGATTGAGCTACGTAACCTTCTGTAGTTGGCTTTAAGTCAAATACGATTCCACTGACAGGTGATTCTAATGACTGATACCTTAATGTAACTCTAGCATTTGTGAGTTCAGAATTTAGCTGACTTATTTCAGTCCTTATTTTGGCCTGTTCCGACTCAAGCTGTTCAATTTGCTGTTTTATTAAATTAATAACTTTATCTTTTTCAACCAAAAGAGTTAAGTATTCACTTTTTAATTCATTGAATTTTACCTTTTCTTCATAAAATTGAACTTTTGAAATTCCTCCCTCTTTGTAGATCCGTTCGAAATCTCTTTGGAGTGGAGAATTAATTTCAATTTTTTTTGCAACGTTGTTTATTTTCTCTTTTACAATTTCTGATTCCTGTGAAACTTGTGCTTGCTTAAGTTTGAGTATCGAAGAAATTTTTTTTAGTTGAAACTGTTTTTCTAAAACAGCAATTTCAAGGGATTTAAACTTTTCAAAAGAGGCTTCTTTGTCCAGTTGAACCAAAATTTGCCCACTTTCTACATTATCTCCTGACTCTACCAGTATTTCATCAATTACTCCCCCCAAGGGGATCTGAATATCTTTTACATCTCCTGTTGGATCAAGTTTTCCTGTAGTTACAACAACTTCATCAGTTCTAGCAAAACAAAGCCAAATCAAAACGAATGATGAAGATCCTATCAATGTCCAAGTTACAGACTTCAACCAAAAACCACTTTGTTTAAAGAGTGACTCATCAAAAGAAATTATTCTGAAACTTTTTTCAACTTTATCTTGAAGTTTATTAAATTTTTCCAGGCCTAATTCGAGTATTTCAAGGGCTTTTTTGTTTTTTAAGAGGTTTATCCTACTAATTTTTTTTGTAATTTGAAAATTAACTTGGTTTGATTTTTCATGAAAAATTTTCCTGAAAATTTCTTTAGTATTTTTTAAAAAATATATTATTTTATTTTTCATAAACTTATTCCTTGTTGACTTTCAAGCGCGAAATATCTGCCTCTTTTTTTTATAAGCTCATTATGGGTACCTATTTCATCCAACTTTCCTTCATGCATAACAAGAATTAAATTTGCATTTTTAACAGTTGCCAATCTATGTGTTATGAAAAAAACTGTATTCTCATTGAGGGCATTTATAAGATTATTGCAAACTTTACTCTCAGTATTATAGTCCAAAGCACTTGTTGCCTCATCTAAAATTAAGACCTTTGGCATACTTAGTAAAGTTCTCGCTAAAGCAATCCTTTGCCTCTGTCCACCACTCAATGATGAGCCTCTTTCGCCAACATCAGTACTATATCCATTAGGAAGTCGCATAATAAATTCATGAGCTTCTGCTAATTTTGCTGCCCTAACAATGTCGTCATTATTTGCATCTGATTGAGTTAAAGCAATATTTTCCAAAACTGTTCCTGAAAACAATATAGGTTCCTGAGGTACTATCCCAATCTGTCTTCTAAGGGAATATAACTCAACTTTTTCGATATCATAACCATCTATCTTAATGCTCCCTTCTGTAGGGCTATAAAGTCTGGAAAGCAATTTCATCAATGTACTTTTTCCGCTTCCACTTTCCCCAACAATTCCTACGAATTGACCTTTATTAATTTCAAAGCTTACTTTATCTAATATATTTGCTTTATTTTGAGTAAATGAAAATACAACATCTTCGAAAAGAACATTACCTTGAACAGGAGGCATGGATATTTTTTGTTTGTCTATATTATTCGATTCTTGAGGAGTATCAATAACATCACCTAGCCTTTCAAAGCTAACTTTTAATTCTTGGATGTTTTGCCATATCGTAGAAAGTCTTAATAAAGGTTGTGTAACGTAACCAGAAATAATCCGAAATGCTATAAGTTGTCCAAGAGTAAGTTCGCCTCTCAAAACTAATACAGACCCAACCCAAAGCACTAATAATTGGGAAACTTTTTGCAATACTTGGCTTAATTGGCTTAATACTGTTCCACTTATGGTTCTTTCAAATGCTCTAGAAATATATTTTGAGTAAAGTTTTTGCCATTTCCATCTACTTATTGTTTCTATATTTTGAGATTTTACCGTTTGAATTGATGTTATCACTTCAACTAAATGACTTTTGGTCTTAGCATTTTCTTCAGCAGTTTGTCTGTATTGCCTTCTAAATAATGGAGCACCAATTAATGTAATTGCAACTTGAATAGGTACGACCAATAATGCAATTAAAGTAAGAATTGAACTATAAATAAACATTACCAAGATATAAATCACCGAGAAAATTGCATCTAAGATTGTGTTCAAAGCTTGCCCTGTCAAAAATTCTCTTATTTTTTCTAATTCATCTATTCTTGAACCCAATTCTCCAACAGGTCTTTTATCAAAATACTTAAGAGGCAATCTGAGCAAATGATCAATCACTTCTGAACCTAACCTCTGATCTATTCGATTAGTCGTTTCTGCAAACAAAAATGTTTTTAAACTGCCTAAGACTCCCTCCAAAACGGTTACAAAAAGAAGTGCTATTCCTAATACTTGAAGAGTATCTAAACTTCTTTGCGAAATTACTTTGTCAATTATTACTTGAATTAAAAGTGGATTACCCAAGGTAAATAATTGAACAACAAAACTTGCCAGTAAAACCTGAATCAAAACGATCTTATATTTTTTTATTGCCGACCAAAACCAACTCAAATTGAAAACAACTTGAGGAGTATCATCAGTTTTTTCAAGTAATAAAATAGAAATTTTATTTTCAAATTTTTTATCAATTTGGTCAATTCCAATGTCTAAAAGTCCATCTGAAGGAGAGGCTAATATTATTCCTTCGTGACTACTTTTTAATATCAATGCGAAACTTTCTTTCCATCTAACTAAGCAGGGGGTTTGCAATCTAAAAGCCATTTTTGTTGGTATTTCACCACTTGATACATGTAACCCTAGATTGGAAAGTAGCTCTCCAATCAATTGAAGGTCTATTTTTGCTCCTCTGGATACATAATCTCTTAAGATTTTTTCTAGAGAGTCTCTTCTTATAGGAAAATTAAGTATGTTAGATAACATTTGGAAACAAGCTAAAGTTTCCCTTAAAAGACCTTTGCCTTTTATAAGAATATTTTCAGAAATTTCATTGGTATTAAAAACACTTAAGGGGGCATTTTTTGGAGCATCTTTTATTACTTCGTTTTCTAAATATTTTTTCGCGTTTAATCCTAATGATTGATCACCCTCAATTTCTTCTTTAATTTTCTTTTTATCAAGATTTTCAAGTAAATGATTTTTTAATCCTAAAAATCGCGCATCGAAATTATTTTTAGTTGTTTTAGATTTTAAATATTCTGAATAAGTATTAATTTCTTGAAATGGCAATTGACTATTGGCTGAACTTCTATAAATCTTAATTTCTTTTTTTTTAAATAAATTCTCAATTTTTTTATCACTAAAATTTATCAAAAAGATATTTTTCTCTATGGAATTTAAAAGTTCAATAAAGTTACATTTTAAATTTGGAATTTGATTGCTCATGAATTTTGAAAATTCAACAATTTCTGAAAAGTAATTGATAGAGTCGAAATAATTCTTGAATTTAAAATCATTTAAATAGATTTTTTTGAAAGTGCTATCTGAGATAGAAATCGCAATTAAATCTGATGAGGCTCTTACATTTTCACAAGCATTACCCTTAATAATTGATATGGCTCCAATAACATCACCACTATGAATTTTTTTTACCGTAGAAAGTTTATTTTTATCTTGAAAAATTATTCGAGCGGATCCACTTTCTATTAGAAAAATTGAACCAGAAATATATTGATCACTTGATATGGTTTGCCCCATTTTAAATTTTATTTTTTCTCCGTGTTCTAAAAAAATTTCTTTTATGTATGTTTGTATTGAATTATTCATAAAATTGAAATGCGTATTTTTCTAACTAATAAGAAATTTTTGTATTGAATTAATCGTCAACAAATTAATCCATTCATCAAATAAAGATAGCACCATTTTTGATTCAGTTAATTCATCAAATTTAGCTTCTTGTTTGTTTTGTAAAATTATAATATGCCAAACATTATCAATTTTGAATGGAGTCGTTATCTCTTTTGGCGATAAATTTAATAACTTTTCTTTTAAAATTTTATTAATCTTGAGTAAATTGATAGGACCTTTTCTTCCAAATGATTTAATTCTTATTGAGTCATCTCCAAAATTTCTGCAAAAATCATCAAAAGAAATTTCTTTTGACTCAAATTGAAAGAAAATTTCATGTGCAAAATCTGATTCATTAAATTCAATATATTCATAATTGTACAAATCTAATAAGTTCTTATTTTTAATAAATTCAGATTTTGCTCTCTCAGAAAAATTATCTTTGGCAATAATTAATACTTTCTGACTATTTAATAAATTTCTTTTGTGATCATCAATTTTCATGCCCTTAACTCTTAGGTATTTAGATAATTGCTCTTTATTTTTAATATTATTATTTTTACAAAATGATTTATTAGAATCCTCAAAATTAAATCCTAAACTATTTCTTTCACAAAGAATATTTATTATGAAGTTCCTAATAAAATGAACCAGTGAATCATTTTTTCTGAGCTCATTAATGAAATTGGGTGATAATGAATTTATCTTCAATTCAAGTTCTTCTACAAATGAATTCATTGCAGAATATTAAAGTATTTACTAAATAGTATTAGCAAATTGATTAAATTTCCAGTTCGCTTTCAAAATTAATTTACAAAATATTAGAAATTATATTAATTTATTTGTATTGAGAAAATATAGATTAATAAAGGGCGTGATACTATCATTAAATTTACTTTTTAAATAACAATATGCGTAAATATAATAAAAAATTAGCAGATATTAGGAAGCCTCGGCCTAATTTGAAAAAATTTAAAAAATCAATCAAAGGTAAATATTTTATAAAAAACAACAAATATTTAGCTTTTTATAATGAAGAAATAAATTTACATAATCCATTTAAAAATTTATCAAATAATAATTTTCCAGGATCTAATCTTGATGATTATTTTTATGGTTTTAAAGGTAATAATACTTATCAATTCGGGAATGGTTATGATGTTATAGATTACTCATACTTACCAGTAAATATTTCTTTGATTAGAGGAGGAAAAGTCGAAAAAGATTTTTATGGATCAGATACCTTTTTAGATTTCTTCGATAAGATAATTGCTACTAATAATTTAAATGATTGGATAGACGGAATGAGCGATGGAGGTTTAATAGCAAATTTAGAGGTTGATTTTTCAAATAATTCTTTAATAATAAAAAACTTACCTAGTTTGGGAAATATATCTACTGAAATTGAGAATTTTGAGAATATTGCAGGAACATATAATTCAGATAATTTAATAGGTAATATTGCGAATAATAAATTACTTGGTAATGCTGGTAATGATTTTATTTCTGGAAAGGAAGGAAGTGATCTTATTAATGGGGGAGATGGGGAAGATATTATTTATGGCGGCAAAGGTAAAGACATAGTAGATGGAGGCATCGGAAATGATTTTATTTGCGGCGGCTTAGGAAGAGATTTATTAATTGGCGGGTCTGGAAATGATACTTTTTTTTATAGGAATATTAAAGAGTCAAAATTATCAAAAAAAAATAAACTTAGCAAAATCGATTGGATCAAAAATTTTAATTTTAACGAAGATAAAATTGCATTTCCTGATGGAGTTAAACAAGAATCCTTCATCTTTTTGGGGGATTTAAATTATTTATCCTCTAGGAATATAAATAAATCTCTTAAAGAATTTTCTTATACAGACTTTGATGCTATAGCATTTGATATTTCTTCAACTAATCAAACTTTTTTGTCGATAAATGGTTTTGGATGTGGTTTTCAAGCTAAGACCGATTTATTAATAGAGATAACTGGATTTTTAGGAGATTATAGTAATTTGAAAATTATCACAGATCAAAATAATATCTATCGAGAGACTTTAGTTTAGGCTCTTTAGAAAAAATTTATAAATTTTAGATATTCATTATCGTTAATAACATTGAATTTATTTTCAAATTTCCAAGTTTCATTTGAATTAAAATCAAAGTTATTATGTCTTTCTAAATTGAAACTTTTTAATGGAGTATTTAATATGTTTTTTTCATTAACTATAGTATTTAAAGAAAAATTTTCTATAGGTTTTATATTG
>QCDO01000026.1 GCA_003278735.1 Prochlorococcus sp. AG-355-J09 | reverse complement strand
GATGTTTGTTCTGGGGATGGTTAAGCCCATTTCCTATCCTACACATACCTGTTGAAGCTGTAGTTCTACCATTAGCTTTAATTGGACTTGGTACTAATTATAAAATAGGTTCAAGTTTTTATATCTCTTCTTTATTTGGAACCGCAGTTACCGACATTACAATATTTTTAATCGGAAGCATGGATCAATGGAGGCAGGTAATTACAGCAGATTCTGAAAATGCACCTATGATTCTTCAAAAAACCTCTGAGAGTCTTATTCAAATAAAATCATTATCTATTATCGTTTTTGTTGCTCTTATTCTTTGGTTTATTTCAAAAGAAATTTTAGATTCTGCCACAATTAATACTACTAGTGGTAAAGCACTCCTAGTTTCTGGTTACGTAATTCAAACGACATTAATTGTTGATGGTATTTTTATTGTTTTAGCAATTCTGCAGCCAACTTTTAGTGGATTGGTTTAATGTTAAGGCCTCCATTTTCGCAAGAACCGATACCAATAAACAATTGGGATGTAATCGTTATAGGTGCTGGAGCTGCTGGTCTTATGACTTGTCTTGAATTACCCTCAAATTTAAAAGTGCTTCTTTTAAATAGAAATACTAGTAAGGTATCTTCAAGCAGATGGGCTCAAGGAGGAATCGCATCTGTTGTTAGACAAGATGATTCATTTGATCTTCATGCTGAGGATACTTTAAAAGCAGGTGATGGACTATGTGATTTTCAAGCTGTAGAAATGCTAGTTAAAGAAGCTCCAGGCTGTGTAGAAAGGTTGCAGAATTTAGGGATGATTTTTGATCAAAGTTCTGATCAACTAGCTACTACCTTGGAAGCAGCCCATTCACGAAGAAGAGTATTACATGTTAAAGATCGTACTGGACGAGCATTAGTTGAAGTTCTAGAAGATCATATTGAGAATCAAAACAATATTCTTCACTGCAGGGGTGTAAGAGTAACTGAACTTCTCATTGAAAATAAAGAATGCAGAGGAGTACAGGTTCTTGATGGAGCAAATTTATATTGGATTAAATCTAGAGCTGTTGTTTTGGCTACAGGTGGGGGTGGGCACTTATTTACAAATACAACAAATCCTGCTCAATCCTCTGGTGAAGGCATTGCTCTTGCATGGAAAGCAGGAGCTGCTATCGAAGATTTAGAGTTCGTGCAATTTCATCCAACCGCTCTAAAATTTTATGGTGCACCTTGCTTCTTAATATCTGAGGCACTTAGAGGGGAAGGAGCGATTTTAGTTGATAAAAATGGTGAAAGTCCTGTTAAAAATCTTGAAAATCGTGATTTAGCTACTAGAGATCAGGTAAGTAGAGCAATTATGAAAAACATGCATGATAATAATGTAGACCATGTTGGCTTAGATCTTCGGTATATAGACCCAGAAAAAATTGTAGAGCGATTCCCCACGATCTTAAGTCGATGTCAGGATTATGGCGTTAACCCTTTAAATGAGGTTATTCCCGTAGCTCCTGCAGCTCATTATTGGATGGGAGGTGTTAAAACTGATCTAAATGCATCTTCAACAAGAAAAGGATTATATGCTGTTGGAGAAGTTGCTTCTACAGGTGTGCATGGTGCTAATAGGCTGGCAAGTAATTCACTGATGGAGTGTCTTGTTTTTGCAAGAAAAATGTCTTCAATTGTTTTGAATGACCTTTCTAAATTTGAAAAATTTGATAGATCATTTCAAGAGTTTGAAATTGAAGATCCTAAAGAAGATCAAATTTCTATAATTGCTGAAAAAATTGATGAACTAAGAAAACTATGTTGGTTAAATTTAGGTGTATCTCGAAATAAGGTAAATATGAGTAAATTTTTAAATTACATTCAAAATGATATAGATAAATTAAATAAAAATGATTTACTAAATAGTCTTGAAAAAATAAAATTTGATCAAAAAATAAAACTTAGTGAACCCAATAGGAGGGCATTAAATCTTTTACTTGATTTAAAGAATAGACAAATAACCACCTTAACTTTATTAAAAGCTTGTCTATATAGAGAAGAAAGTAGAGGAGGGCATTATAGAGATGATTTCCCTGAAAAAGATAAAAATTGGGAATGCCATACTAGACAACAGTTAGATCAAAAAATTCAAAAAAGATTTATTAAAAATTAAGATCTCCTTGATAGCCGGTTTTTGTTGCTAATTCATTTAAGTCACGCGTACCACTAATAATTTCTCCATTTATTTCCCAAGAAGGAAATCCGCTGATTCCTTTCGTTTGGCATAGCTCGTACTCATTATCTTTACCATCTTTAGCACATTCAACTACTTTTAATTCTTTAACTGCTTCCTTACCAAATAATTGTTTCTGATCGTGGCAATGTGGGCACCAGTATGCACTATACATAACAATATTGCTTTCACTTAAAAATTTTGCAAACTTTACCTTCTGGGCAGAGCTTGAAGTGGTAATTATTGGTGATACATTTTCAGTGGGGTTTGCAACATCAATAGCATTAGAGGGGTCAACGTTTGTTGACCAAATTAGTCCCCCCAATAGGACACTAATGGCTACAATGAAACCTCTAAAAATCATAGGTTCTCTACTTTCGAACTTTGCTCCAATCATAGAAATTATAAAGATAGAAAACGATAAAATTGCTGAAAGTATACAAAAAAAGCAATATGCTTGAATCTTAAAAAACATTATATTTATCAATAAAAAGCTAAATGTTGATGACGCACAAGAAATTAGAAATACTAGCCACCATAAAAACTTATTAAGTTTTTCTTTTGGGGAAATTAAATTAAGAGAGAGTATTATTGTAATAATTAATATTGATAAATATGTTATGAATCCAGCTAATGAGAGAGGGATATTAACTTGATTATTTTCAAATAAAGTACCCCAAGGACTATTTAAAACTGTTTCACAACCATTTTGTATCCCTGGGCATGAAAGCGAAGTAAATAATCCCCAGTTTTTTAAAGTAATCGAACTTGTGTCAACTATGCCTATAGTGCTGAGAATAGCGATTATGATTTTTGTCCATTTCAAATCTTTTTTATTTCTTCTATTTAAAGTCTTGAGCGCCATACAAAATCAAAGTTTGATATTTACATTATCTATCCTAATATTATCTTGGCATAAGAGTTATATACGAAATGCTGTTTAAATCTTTTAATTCTTATTTTTCAAGTTGTGAAGCAAAATAGTCTCGATGTAAAAGAAAAAAAACTATCTAAGATTGCATTCAGTCATGTTGGTTGTGAGAAAAATCTTGTTGATACTGAACATATGCAAGGCTTATTAGATAAAGAGGGTTATGAGGTTGACAGCAATATAAATGATGCAAATGTTGTTGTTGTAAATACTTGCAGCTTTATTGAAACAGCTAGAGAAGAATCTATTAGAAAAATTCTAGAATATACAAATCAAGGAAAGGAAGTAATAGTTGCAGGCTGTATGGCTCAGCATTTTAAAGATGAGCTTATAAAAGAAATCCCTGAAATAAAAGGTTTGGTTGGAACAGGAGATTATCAAAAGATAGCCAAGGTTTTAGACAGAGTAGAAAAAGGGGAAATCGTTAATGAAGTTTCAAAAATACCTGAATTTATTGCAGATGAGGAAATGCCTCGTTTTGTAGATAAAAACAAATTTGTTGCTTATCTTCGGATTGCTGAAGGCTGTAACTATAATTGCGCTTTTTGTATTATTCCTAAGTTGAGAGGACCTCAAAGAAGTAGAAAAATAGAATCTATAGTTTCAGAAGCCAAAAGTCTTGCAAAAAAGGGTATTCAAGAAATCATATTAATTAGTCAAATAACAACTAATTATGGTCAGGATATTTATGGAAAACCTTCATTAGCCAAACTTTTGAATGAGCTTTCTAAAGTTTCAATTCCTTGGATAAGGATACATTATGCTTATCCAACAGGTTTAACTGATGAAGTTATCAGAGCTTTCAAAGATTCAAAGAATATAGTGCCTTACTTTGATTTACCACTTCAGCATAGTCATCCAGATGTGTTGAAGAGTATGAATAGACCTTGGCAAGCTTCTTTGAATGAATCAATTTTGGAGAAAATTAGAGAAGAAATCCCATCTGCTGTATTAAGAACTAGTCTCATTGTTGGTTTCCCGGGAGAAAAAAAAGAACATTTTGAACATCTTCTCCAATTTTTGGATAGGCACAAATTTGATCATGTTGGAGTTTTTATTTTTTCTCCTGAGGAAGGAACTGCAGCTTTTCATTTGCCAAATAAAGTATCTCCAGAGGTTGCAGAGGCAAGAAAAGATAACGTTATTTCAGTTCAACAAAATATCTCTAAAGAAAAAAATCAGATATATGTTGGTTCAAAAATGAAGATTCTGGTAGAACAAATATCAGATAATAACGAATTAATTGGTAGGTCCTACAATTTCGCTCCTGAAATTGACGGGACTGTAACTTTATCTGTTAAAGAGAAAATTGATTTGAAAAATTATATTGGTAAATTTGTTGAAGCAAATATTTCTTTTGCGGATGAATATGATTTATATGGAGAGACTATTAAAATTTTGTAGTTTTTTAAATTAATTTAACTGCTCTTAATAGCTTATCTAATGCGAAAGCAGCTCCAAAACCAAAACCAATAAATGCAAAATAGAAAATGATGTTCATTAATTTTTTTATTTTTATTTAATTTAACATCAGATGAAAATATTAGATTTTTTCGTTTAATTTCTTAATCTTGGATATATTGTAATTTTTTGTATAAACATTCTTCTGCTTTTTGTAGTTCCCGGCCTAAATATAGAGCATGATCGAATCTTGTTATTAAGTCATTTCTTTCTTCAGTGATCAATATTCCAAGTTGTTTCGCACTAATTCCTTCAAAAACTTCATTACAAACTCTTTTATTTTGAGAGTCGCATTTAATTGGTTCATTTGTTTCTGGGTCAAGCGCATATCCGTCATCATTAATATTATTCAGAAAGTGCTCTAAAATTATTTTATTTTCTTCTAAATCTACTTTTATAATGAAATAACCGTTTGGATCTAAGTCTATATATCGGTTGGATAGACTATTATCAATCTTTATTTTTTCATCTAAACTTTGACTTGAATCCATTTTGGCAATTTAATTTCAAACTATATTACTAATATAATCTTTGGTAAAGTCGAATAATTTTTTATTTAAAGGGTATAGATTTATTTTCAAAATCAATTTCCATCTCGGTCTGTTTATTAACTTCATTTAGCCAAGGACTAATAATATTTTCCATATTTTTGTCAAACCACTTATGCAAGCTAATGGTGCTTTTTGCAAAAAACCCCCTCCGTCTTTTATGTTTACCACCTGCTCCAGGATCAAACAAATGGATACTATTTTTTATTGCCCATTCAATAGGCTGGTAATAGCATAATTCAAAATGTAAATTAGATATTTCTTCTTGACTACCCCAATATCTACCCCATAAGTTTTTTTGATTTTTAATGCACATCGACATAGCAAAAATTTCATTTGAATCATATTTTGATGCACTAAAAAGTAAAAGATTTTTTTTATTATCAACCAGTTTTTCGAAAAATGTAGATGTTAGATATTTACTTCCCCAAACTCCCCACCTCGAACAATGATGTTCATAAAAATTATGCATTTTTTTGAGGATTTCTTGGTTGATATCATCTTCATTAAAAATTTCTACTTTGATATCTTGTTTAGTAATTGATTTCCTTTCTTTTTTTATATTTTTTCTCTGATTAGAGTTAAATCTAGAAAGAAAATCATTAAATGTTTTTTCTCCATTACTCCTCCATTCACTGCTGGAATTTATCCATTCATGGTATCCCAAAGATTTAAGATGGTTGCCCCAGCTTTCATCAATATATAAAAAATTACAACTTAGAATTTTGTTTGTAATCGCAAAGCTTTCGATGTGGTTTATAAGTAAATTTGTAATTTCTTTCTTGTCTTTATTTTTTTTATAAAGAAATTGATATCCATTTACAGGACTATAAGGACTCATTCCAATTAATTTAGGGTAATAATTTAAATTCAGCTCTTGAGCCAATCTTGCAAATGATTGGTCAAAAATGAATTCTCCATAGCTATGATTTTTTAAAAAAAGTGGGGCAATTCCTAATATCTCTTCATTTTTAAAAGCAACAAAATATAGTGGCTGCCAACCAGTTTCTCTTGAAACACTTTTTGATATCTCAAGGTTTTTAATCCAGGTCCATTCATAAAATGGATTATTAATTTCATTTGCTAATTCATTCCATATCTCCTTGGAGATTTCCTTTATTGATAATTTGACTTCAACTTTATTTATTGGTTGGTTCATTTATTATTGAATCTATTTTAAATTTTTTTGTAATGAATATGGATTTCATTATTCATTAATTTTTTAATTGATTTTATTTCCCATAGTTTTTCGAGATTAAAAATCGCATTTGTTTGTTCTGTAGGGATCCATGTATATCTACCTCCAATAATTCGTGGAATTATTGTAATTTTTATATCTGTTATTAGATCCTCTTTTATAAATGAATTTATAAGTTTTGCACCTCCTAAAAGAGCTAAATTATTTATCCCTTGTTTTTTGAGTGAAATTAAAGTTTTTTCCCATGAATCTTCGAAAAAGAGTTCTTTCTCGAATTCATTATTCGACGAATTATCAACTTTACTTGAGCTTATTAGCCATCTTCTAATTGGTTGACGAAAGTATTTCCAATTACTGTTAAATTTTTTGCTATTTGAAGCAACTATAGAAATTGGTTGTCTTTTTGATATATTTACTTCGTCATTATCATTGAGATTTTTAACTAGATAAGTTGATTTATGAGCTATTAAAGTACCTAAACCAAAAATGGTGGCGTCAACCATTGATAAGTTTTGATTTAATATTTTTTTATCTTCATCGCTTCCAAGATGCGATTCTCCACCTCCAGGAAATGCAATTCTCCCATCAAGACTTGATGCTATTACAATTATTACTCTTGGGATACTCAAGTTTGCGTTACTAAACTATTTTCAAATTTCAACTTCGATGAATTGGTTAACTTTTGATCAACATAAATTTCTGCAGCATTGTTTGGGCTCTCTTGGAGTCTTATTTTGTGTAATGTTGCACCAAGTTGATGTATTGGTTTTTTAAGAATATCAGAAATATATAAAGCTATATTTTCAGCAGTTGGAACACAATTATGGAAAAATTCGATGTCTTTATTAAGAAAAGTATGATCTAGTTGTTCAACAACTAAATCGTTAATTATCTCTTGGAGGGCAGATAAGTCGCAAACCATTCCTGTTCTTTGATCAATGTCTCCTTTTACAGTTATATCGACAAGATAGTTATGACCATGTCCATTAACTCTGGCACATTTCCCATAGATTTTTTTATTTTCATCAAAGGATATCTCTTCTTTTGCAAGTCTATGAGCTGCTGCAAAATGAGTTTGTACTGTTAAAAATGCTTCCATGTTTTTTCCAAAATAATCTGCCCATAAATTTGGGTTTTCATAAAGTCTTAGACTTGTAAGAGGTAAATCATCCTTCAGACGACGCCAAATGACCTTTACTAATGCTTCAGTTGTGGGAAGAATACCCTCTTGATTATCAACATTAAATTCAGGCCAGACATCATTCAAAAAACGAAAATCTAATTGTCCAGTAACCTTATCTTTAATAGAGTGTTTTACATCAGAGAGATTAAGTACCATTCCATCAGAGTCTAGTTCTCCACCCATTGAAACAATAAGTTCATAATTATGACCATGTCCTGGTGCAATACTGCATTTTCCAAAAAGAAGTAAATTTTCTTCTGGGCTTTTTTCAGGAAGCCAATAACGGTGACTAGAACTAAAGCAGGCACGTCGAGTTATGACGCATTCACGTCCTTTTCCATGTAATGGTTTGGATTGTGTAGAAGTCATACCTATCTGCGATAATACTATCTTAAGGTTTTAAATACGCTTTTGTCTTTATGGAACAATCCATTATCGAAAAAACACTTCATTCTATTAAGGGCAGAAGCATATTTTTAATAGGAATGATGGGTTCTGGTAAGTCACAAACTGGTTTGAAGTTGGCTGAATTATTGAAGTATAAATACATTGATTTAGATTTATTAATAGAGAAGTTGGCAAAAAAATCTATCAATCAAATTTTTAATGATGCAGGAGAAGATAATTTCCGTGAATTAGAAGCAAATTGCCTTAAAGAAACTATCAAAATTCCTTCATTAGTAATCTCAACTGGGGGAGGAATAGTTACCAAATCGGAAAACTGGGGAATTTTAAGACAGGGAATAATTGCTTGGATAGATCTCGACAAAGATATAGCAATTGAAAGATTAAAAAATGAAATTGAAAATAGGCCGCTTCTTCAGGGAAAGAATCTAAATGATCTATATATGCGCATTTTTCAATCTAGAGAAAATTTGTATTCTCAAGCAGATTTAAGAATTCAAGTAAAAAAAGAAAATATTGAAGAAGTTGCTATGAAAATAATTAATGCAATTCATAAAGAAATAATTAGTTAATCTGGTTCAATTCTTACTGCAAACCATTTGATAACGTATCCTAATTTTATTTCTAATTCATAAGTGCTTTCCAATAATTCTTCAAAAAATTCCTGATCAGCATCTTCTATATTTTGATATATTGTTTGTGTTTCTGTCTTACTAAGCCAATTCTTTAACCATAAAATTGCTTCTTGCTTTGATACAATTTTTTCTTTTGAATCTGGCTCTAATAATACATAATGATCTGATGCTCTTATTAGTGGATTTGACATAATGAAAATTTTTCTTGGATTAATTCTTTGCTTGATTTTTCAAGGTTTTTTTTTAGAAAGTTCTTTTGCTCTAGTAGATTCTAACGTACGAGAGTTTTTGGAAAATCGTGTAAATCAATGGCCAGAATTATATTTGCCAAATTTTAAATTATCGGATACTTCTAAAGATTTAATTTATCCTAAATGGTTCGAGGGGAATTGGCTTGTTACTTCTCAAGATATAGTTAATGATTCAGAAGAGCCAGTTATTTATAAAGTAAATTTCTTTAAGAATGATTTAGATTTAATTGTTGGTAATCGTGCAAAAAATTCTGAATCTATTGGGAAAGCAATATTTGGTGAAACCTTAATCAAGGTTGTAAATGATCCTCAATCGATTAATAATCAAATTACTTATTTAAAAGATGATTTTTATATCGATTCAAGAATTACAGGGAGAAATCAGATCCAAGATGATGATATGTTTTTTGCAGATGAGCTAGTTATACAAACAGCACATAAGCCAGGTGCTTCAAGGATTAATCAGGTTGAGACCATTAGTAAATTTCAAAAATGTTCCGAAGAAATATTGGAAGTTGATAATTCAATCAAACCATCAATTTGCGGAGTGCAATATGTTGCTTCTTATGGTTCAAAAGTTGGTGATCCTTCTATTCATGCTATAAAAACAAATAAATATAAATTGAAGTTTGAATTTATTGAGAGTTAGCACTAAAAAGATATTCTTCTAAGTTGTTTCTCCAAATAAAAAGATTTTCTAAATAAGGGTTGTTTATATATTCTTGGCTTCCCTCTCCTGAAAGAATTGGTCCTGACGACTTTGGAAATTTAAGAAGGGATAATTGAGCAGCAATTGAAATATCTGCAATTGATAAACTATCTCCAACTAAATATTTCTTGTTGATCAAGGATTTTGATAAAGCTTCCAGTAATTTTTGGAGTTCTAAATTGTCTTTAGAAGACAAAACTACATTAGAAATTTTACTAAGATTTTTAAAAGGTAATTTATCAACAATACTTTTAACTGAAGAAGGTAGTTCATCTGGAAGTAATGCAGTTCTTAGTTGTGGATTTTCTATTGCAGATTTTATTAAAGCTTTTCTACAAGTTGTAGCCATTGTAGTATCTGCCCAGTCTTCAATTAGTTTGCATTGTGCAAATAATATTGGATCCTCCGGAAAGAGTGGATTATTTTCATTTTTTTTATCTAAATATTCGCAAATAATTGAAGAGTCATTAATAACTTGATCATTACTATCGACTATTACAGGTACTTGTTTTTGACCTGATAATTTAAAGATTTCAAATTGGCCTATTCCAGGTGTTACTTCTTCAACTCGATATTGTAGTT
>QCDO01000025.1 GCA_003278735.1 Prochlorococcus sp. AG-355-J09 | reverse complement strand
TTAGGTCTTCTACATCCATTATGAGGTAATGGAGTTACATCTCTTATTAGAGTTATTTCTAATCCGGCCAATTGTAAAGCTCTTATGGCCGTTTCCCTACCTGCGCCCGGTCCTCTAACTAGTACTTCTATTTGTCTCATGCCTTGATCAAGTGCTCTTCTAGCTGCAGCTTCGGCAGCTGTTTGAGCAGCAAATGGCGTACCTTTCCTAGCGCCTTTAAATCCACTTGCGCCTGCAGAAGACCAAGAAATTACATGACCAGAGGTGTCAGTAATTGAGACAATAGTATTATTAAAAGTGCTTTGGATATGTACCACACCATTAGGTACATTACGTTTAGATTTCTTTGAACCTGTTTTTTTTACTGTAGCTGCCATGATGTTTTAAGTTAATACTTCAATTTGTAAATAGATTTAGTTATTTATTTTTTTCTTCCAGCAACTGTTTTCCTAGAACCTCGTCTTGTTCTTGCATTGGTTCTAGTTCTTTGACCCCTTACTGGAAGACTCATTCTATGTCTTCTTCCTCTTACACACCCTATATCTTGTAGACGTTTTAAAGCCATTCCCTCTTTTCTTCTCAAATCCCCTTCTAAAGTGAATTCTTCCGTGGCACCTCTTAGTTTTTGCACATCAGAATCTGAAAGGTCTTTGACACGAGTATCAGGGTTTACACCCGTATTAGCAAGAATAAGCTTTGATCTCGTTAAACCAATTCCATAGACGTATGTAAGTGCAATTTCAACTCGCTTTTCGCGAGGTATGTCAATTCCTGCAATCCTGGCCACGTGTTTTGAATAAGTAAAAGTTTGAATTTGAGGGTTGAAATTTAACCCTGACGCTGTTTATTGCGAGGTCTTTTCTTGTTAATAACATAGATTTTACCTCTTCTCCTCACGATCTGATCGTCAGGACTAATTTTTTTGACTGAAGATCTGACCTTCATAGGGGTTTAACAAATAAAACGTTAATATTATATTCTACATCATCATCAAGCCATTTTTTGTTTGATATCAGAGGAAATGGTTTTAAGATCTCTATCAGCATCAATATATTCTAACAATGAGAGATCCTTAAAATATTGAATTAATGGTTCTGTAGTTTTTTTATAAATATCAACCCTTGTTCTAATTGTCTCTTCCGTATCATCTTTTCTCCCTCTTAAAAGCAAACGCTTAATTAGTACTTCTTCTGGAATATCTAAATAAAAAACTAATTCCAAAGGTTGATTTATTTCATTCAAGACTTCATTCAATGAATTTGCTTGAGATAAATTTCTTGGGTAACCATCTAGTATCCAACCACTATTATCCTTGACTAAATTTTGTCTAACGATCTTCAATACAAGTTCATCACTAACTAGTTCTCCTCGATTCATAATATCCTTTACCTGAATACCCAGGGTAGTATTCATTTCTATTTCTTTTCTTAATAATTCACCAGTAGAAAGGTGTAAGAAAGAATAAGTTTGACTTAGCAATTCCGCTTGAGTCCCTTTCCCTGCTCCAGGAGCTCCTAAAAATAGTAAATGTTTCTTCATTAATTGTTAATTAGTCCCTCATACCTTTGTGAAATAACATAAGTTTGAATTTGCTTAGCAGTATCTATAGCAACACCCACAAGAATAAGTAATGATGTTGCTCCTAAACCTTGAAAGGTCTGAACATTTGTTGCTCTTTCTACTGCAGCTGGAATTATGGCTACTGAACCCAGAAATAATCCTCCCAATAAAGTCAACCTATTTTGTATACCTGATAGGTAGTTTGCTGTATTAGTGCCTGGTCTAACTCCTGGTATCGCTACTCCTCCTTTCTTTAAATTTGAAGCTACATCAACTGGATTAATAGTGAGAGATGCATAAAAATAGGAGAACCCCAAAATCAAGGAGAAGAATGTAAGAGCATATGGCCATGGATTAGAAGATCCTGGATTTAAACTACTGGCCAACTTGATTAAGACTGGATTACCCGTAACATTTGCAATGGTTATAGGTAAAAAGATTAAAGCAGATGCAAATATGATAGGCATGACTCCACCTGCATTTAATTTCAAAGGTAAATAACTTTGTCTTGTAGGAAGTAGTGTTGAATTACCTATCTGCCTTTTTGCACTAACAATAGGAATGCGTCTTGCTCCCTCTTGAACAAAAATGATCCCAACAATTGTCAGTAAAAATACTCCAAGTAAAACTGCTATACCTAAAACATCTCCTCTATCGCCAGTTTGAGCTTTTTCAATGGTTGAACTTAGAGCCTTAGGTAAAGTCGAAACAATATTCAAAAAAATTACCAGCGAAGCACCTTGACCTATTCCTTTCTCCGTAATAATTTCACTAAACCACATCACTAACATTGAGCCAGTAACCAAGGCAATGGAGGTTTGCAAGACAAATGTAGTTTCGCTTATCCCCTCTATAGCATATTGTCTGAGAATTAAGGAAAAAATTATACTTTGCAAAAAACCCCATCCTAATGAAACATATCTAGTTATTTGCGCAATTTTTCTTCTCCCCGCTTCTCCTTCATTTTTCTGTAAATCTTCAAGCACAGGCAATGAAGCTGTGAGAAGCTGAATAATAATTGATGCGTTAATAAAGGGAAGTATGCCTAATGCAAATATTCCTAAGGTTGAAATTCCTCCTCCAGTAAAAATATCTAAAAAACCTATTAATTGCCCCCCTTGATCTATAAAACTTTTAAATGCGACCCTATCAATACCAGGCATAGGGATATATATACCAAGTCTCACTAAAAGAAGAAGACCTAAAGTAGTTAAAACTCTACTCCTTAACTCTTTATTTAAAAATAATTGGGAAAGTATTTCAGAAGCGCTAGGGTTTCTACTTTTGTTGACAAACATTTTGAAGCTTACCTAAATTTTTAGTAAATTTATTTATTGTTTATAAGCTCGCAGGATCCACCTGCGTTCTCAATTTTTTGTTTTGCAACTTTTGTAAATGCATGAGCTTGGACTTTTAGCTTTACATTAATTTTTCCATTACCAAGAATTTTTAAAGGAAATTTGGGCTTGTAGATCAATCCTTTCTTAACTAGTGAGTCAAGGTTAACTGTATCGTTATCTTTGAAATCATTTAATTTTTCTAAATTTATTATGGAAAAGTTCTTTTGATTAATTATTTCAAAGTGCTTTAATTTTGGAACTCTTCTATATAGAGGCATTTGGCCACCTTCAAAACCTGGACGTGTGGGTCTTCCAGAACGTGACTTTTGTCCTCTCATTCCAAAACCACATGATGCACCCTGGCCGGCTGCAATGCCTCTACCTTTTCTTAATTTTTTCTTTCTTGAGCCAGAGTTTGATTTAAGTGTATTTAATGTTGAAGTCATAATTTTCAAGAATAGAGCTGTTCAAGTGAGATGCCTCTCTCCCTTGAGGCAGATTTGTGTGTTCTTAATTGAGAAAGAGCTACCATAGCAGCTCTTGCATTATTCAAAGGTGTTTTACTTCCCAATCTTTTTGCTAAGACATTTTTTATGCCGGCTAATTCTAAAACTGTTCTTATTGAACCACCAGCAATAACTCCTGTACCGGGGGCAGCTGGTCTAATTAGTACATTAGCAGCACCATCTCTACCTAAAGATAAAGTCGGTATTGAATTACTTGGGGTTAAGGGAACTCTGACAAGATTCTTTTTACCATCTGAAACTCCCTTTCTCACCGCACCAATGACATCCCCTGCTTTACCAACTCCAACTCCAACTTGACCTTTCTCATTACCTACAACAACAATTGCTCTAAAACTCATTTTTTTCCCACCCTTAACAGTCTTAGAAACGCGTCGAATTTGAACAACTCTTTCTTGCCAATCAGAATCTCTCTCTAGATTTTTTGCATCACCTCTTCTATTTCTTTTTCGATCATTACGATTATTCTTTTTTTGTTCTACGGGCATAGCTCCAGGAACGTTATCATTCTTGGATTCAATTTCTTGTTTTGTTGGAGTGTCAGTCATAATAAAAAATTAAAGAGTTAGAATTCTAGGCCAGCTTCACGAGCAGCATCTGCAAGTGCCTTTACTCTGCCGTGATATAAATTGCCTCCACGGTCAAAGATTACTTGCTTAATGCCTTTTTTTATCGCTCTTTTTGCTACTAATTTTCCAACAATGGAAGAAGAATTACAATCAGAAGGTAATTTCTCAGATTTTTCTCTAAGTTCTTTATCAACAGTTGAAGCTGAGCAAATAGTTGTTTGAGCGCTATCGTCTATAACCTGGGCATAAATATGGTTGTTAGAGCGAAAAACAGACAATCTTGGACGAGTTGCATCTCCAATTAAGAATCTCCTTAATCTTCTATGTCTTTTTTGGGTTTGTAATTTCCTGGAAAGTTTGGTCATTTTTTTAATTGGAATTATTTTTTGCCAGATTTACCAGCTTTTCTGAGAATTCTCTCATCATGATATTTAATTCCTTTACCTTTATATGGTTCTGGAGGTCTAATTGATCTGATTTTTGCTGCTTCGTTGCCAACAATTTCCTTATCAATTCCAGATACAGTAACGTTTGTATTACTCTCAACCTTGTATGTTATACCATCAGGGGGGATCATTTCTATAGGATGACTATATCCTGCACTAACAACTAGATTTTTACCTTTTACTTGTGCTCTAGATCCAACGCCTACAATTTCAAGTTTTTTTGAAAAACCTTGACTAACCCCTTGAACCATATTTGCAATTAAGGCTCTACATAAACCATGTCTTTGCCTTGAAAATATTTTGGTAGTAGTGGGACTTACAACAACAGTATTATCTTTTTTATCAAAACTAACTCCTTCTGGCATCTGACGTTTTAACTCACCCTTAGGGCCTTTAACTGTGACTGTTAATCCATCAAAATCAACAGTTACCTTATCTGGTATTAGAACTGGTGTTTTTCCGATTCTTGACATGATTAATCCTCCTTAATAAACATAGCAAAGTACTTCACCACCTATACCCTGCTTCCTTGCATCACGATCACTCATGATACCTTTAGAAGTAGATATAATAGCAACTCCAAGTCCTCCAAGTACTTTTGGTAAAGCTCTAGTATTTTTATAAATTCTCAAACCAGGTTTACTAACTCTTTGCATAGATCGAATAGTAGGGAATTGATTCTTGCCACTATATTTAAGACCAAGAATTATTTGTGACTTATAGCCTTCACCTTCCTCGTTAATATCAGAAATAAAACCCTCTTTTTGAAGCACTTTTGCAATACTTAGGGACATTTTTGAACTTGGGATTGTTGTAGTTGTATGCTTTTTTTGACTCGCATTTCTAATTCGAGTTAGCATGTCTGAGATAGGATCGTGATTTGACATAGTTTTAATTTAATTCTTACTAAAAGGCATTCCTAACTCCTGCAAAAGAGCTTTACCTTCTTGATCTGATTTTGCACTAGTGACTATAGTTATATCCATACCTCTTATTGAATCTATTTTATCAAAAGAGATTTCAGGAAAAATCAATTGCTCTTTCACACCAACGGTGTAATTCCCTCTTCCATCAAAACTTTTTGGATTAACTCCTCTAAAGTCTCTTATTCTTGGCAAAGCTAGATTTATAAATCTCTCCAAAAAGGAATACATTCTGTCTCCTCTCAAAGTTACAGTACAACCAATCGGCATGCCCTCACGAATTTTAAAACCCGCGATAGCTTTTTTGGCCCTGGTTACTAAGGCCTTTTGTCCTGTAATTGTTGCCATTTCATTTAAAGAAGCTTCTAGAGCTTTCGAATTTGAAGCTGCCTCACCAAGACCTCTATTAACGTTGACTTTGACAACTTTAGGTACTTGATGAATATTTTTAAGACCAAGGTCTTTTAAGAGTTTTGGTCTAATTGATTCTTTGTAGCGATTTTTTAGAGTCATAATTTTTTGTTAATTCTGGTCTTTGTCAGAATTGATAAATTAGAAAAAGTTGAAATCTGGTTTTTGATGAAAAATTAATCAATTACTTCACCAGTTTTCTTTAATCTTCTTTTCTTAACGCCCTCTTTATCAATAAAGTATTCAATCTTACTTGTAAGATTTTTATCCTTTGAAAAGAACATTACATTTGATGCATGTAAAGATGCTTCTTCGGTAAGTATTCTTCCAGTTTCTCCATCCTGGGTTGGTTTTACATGTTTAGTCCTAAGGTTAATTCCCTTTACTACTACTCTATTTTCAAGAGGGATAGTTTTTAAAACCTCACCAGTTTTTCCTTTGTCCTTGCCATTAATTACTTTCACCAAATCTCCAGTTTTGATTCTCATTTTTATTCTCTGAAAATTTTTCTTTTGTTTTAATGAATCCAACATTTAAATCACCTCCGGAGCAAGAGAAACAATCTTTGTATAATTTTTATCCCGCAGTTCTCTAGCTACAGGACCAAAGACTCTCGTACCTTTTGGATTCTTATCTTCATTAATCAAAACTGCAGCATTGTCATCAAATCTGATTGAATTACCAGTATTTCTTCTTAGAGTTGCTTTAGTTCTGACGATAACGGCTTTAACAACTTCAGATTTCTTAACTCCCATGTTAGGAAGAGCATCTTTTACAGTTGCTACGATTACATCCCCGACATGTGCATACCTTCTATTAGAACCTAAGACCCTAATACATTGGAGTCTTTTTGCTCCGCTATTATCGGCAACTGTTAAATAAGTTTCTTGTTGAATCATTTTTTAACCTCCTTAGCCTGACTTGTTTTATTTAGAATCTCTTCTATTGCCCATCTTTTATGAGCACTTAGCGGTCTAGTTTCTCTTATTTTAACTCGATCACCTAAAACGCATGTATTTTCTGGATCATGCGCCTTATATCGTGTAGTTCTACTTACAATTTTTTTATAAGTGGGATGTGGATATCTGTTAATAACAGCAACAACAACTGTTTTATCCATTTTGTCGCTGACAACAGTACCAATTCTTTCTTTAAGTGCCATAACTAATAATTAATCAGAAGTTGTTTTAGAAGCAGATTGACTCTTACTGAGTGTGAGTAATTGCGCAACTTGTTTCTTGATAATTTTAAATTTATGAGTTTCATTGAGCTGTCTTGTAGCTTGCTTGAATCTCAAATCAAAAAGATCTTTTCTTAATTGATCAATCTTTTCAGTAATTTGTTCAGAATTTAATTTTTTAAATTCCTTAAGTGACTCTGAGTTTTTCATTGTTTAACCTCCTCTTGAGATTTTTTACTATTTTTTGGATTTTCTTGGGAGGAATTTTCTAGATTTTTATCAATTGAGATAAATTTAGTTTTTACAGGCAGTTTGTATTGAGCCAGACGCATAGCTTCCCTTGCAGTTTCCTCAGTGATATCCTCGCCACCCATTTCAAAAAGTATTCTTCCGGGTTTTACAACTGCGACCCAAAACTCTGGATTACCTTTACCAGAACCCATTCTGGTTTCAGCAGGTCTCATGGTTACAGGTTTATCAGGAAATATTCTTATCCAGATTTGCCCACCACGTTTAATATATCTGGTCATAGCTCTTCTGCTTGCTTCAATCTGACGTGCAGTTACCCAGCCACAGTCTTGAGCTTGGAGAGCAAATTGACCGAATGCAATAGTATTACCCTTTGAGGCCACACCCCTCATTCTGCCTCTATGTTGTTTACGGAATTTAGTACGTTTTGGACTAAGCATTTTTATACCTCCTATGAATTCTCATTTGAACGATCCTCAAATTGCTGAGGTCTTCTATTAGGTTTCCTCTTAGGGCTCCCACCCACAGGGACAGTTTGTTCTTCTTTAGGGAGAACTTCACCTTTGAAAACCCAAACTTTAATGCCTAGAACACCGTAAGTTGTATTAGCTTCACGTGTTGCATAGTCAATTTCAGCTCTCAATGTATGTAATGGAACTCTACCTTCTCTGGTCCATTCAGTTCTAGCTATTTCAGCACCATTCAACCTTCCCCCTACTTGAATTTTAAGACCTAAAACTCCAGCCCTTTGAGCCCTTTGTAAGGCCATCCTTATAGTTCTTCTAAAGGCGACTCTTTTTTCAAGTTGTTGCGCAATATATTCAGCTAGTAAAAAAGCATCAGCATCTACGCGTTCAACTTCTACAACGTTTATTCTGACTTGCCTTGTTCTATCGCCTATAGTTTTTTGAATGCCAGATCTTAATTCTTCAATCCCACTTCCTTGTCTTCCAACTATAACACCTGGTCTTGCTGTTTTTAATTCAAGTTCCAGTTGGTCAGCTTTTCTAGCTATTAAAACATCACTAATTCCTGCTGCTCCATATTTTTTTTGTATGAAGGTACGAATTTTAAAATCCTCTTGGAGAAGTATTGGATATGTTTTAGAAGTAGCAAACCATTTAGAGCGATGCTCTTGTGTAATTCCTAATCTTAGTCCAGAAGGATGTATTTTATGTCCCATTAGTTTTGTACCTCCGCATTAGTTTGAGTAGGAGCAGATTCAACAGAAATACTGATGTGGCAAGTCTGTTTTTTGATTGAAAAAGCTCGACCTTGAGCTCTGGGTCTATACCTTTTCATTACTGGACCACTATTAGCCCATGCAGAGGAAATAACTAGGGTAGATGGATCCATTCCAAGGTTATGTTCTGCATTAGCAACAGCAGATCTAAGAACTTTAGTAATGGGGTCTGTAGATCTGTAAGGCATAAATTCCAACATAATCAATGCATCTCTATAAGATCTACCCCTTATCTGATCCAAAACTCTTCTCACTTTAGAGGCTGATCCGCGAACATAATTCCCATGAGCAATTGCTGTTTTTGTTGTTTCAGGTGTTTTTGTCATGCTTTTGCTCCTTTCTTATCTCTAATATGACCTCGGTAAGTACGTGTAGGAGCAAATTCTCCGAGTTTATGACCAATCATTTGTTCAGTAATAAATACTGGAATGTGAGTCTTGCCATTATGTACAGCGATTGTGTGACCGATCATTAAAGGTAAAATCGTAGAGGATCTTGACCAAGTTTTGATAACAGATTTGTCATTATCGGTATTTTGTTTTTCTACCTTCTTGAGCAGGCTATCTGCTATAAAAGGTCCTTTTTTTAGTGAACGTCCCATGATTATGAAATAGAAATTGAAATAATAAATGAAGTAATCAAGAGTCTCTTCCTCCTCTACTCCTCTTAGAAACGCGACGGCGTCTTCGAACAACTAATTTATTACTTGGTTTGTTCTTTTTACGTGTCTTTAGTCCAAGAGCTGGCTTACCCCATGGAGTCACTGGGCCTGCTCTACCAATTGGTGCTTTTCCCTCTCCTCCTCCATGTGGATGATCACATGGGTTCATTACACTACCTCTTACTTGAGGCCTTCTTCCAAGCCATCTTCTTCTTCCTGCTTTACCTAAGCTAGTATTTCTTATTTCAGAATTACCTACTTCACCAAGAGTTGCGTAGCATTCTTTTCTTACAAGTCTTACCTCAGTAGATGGGAGTTTTAAAGCAACATAATCTCCCTCTTTTGCCATAACTTGAGCACTAGCTCCTGCGGATCTAACCATTTGAGCACCCCTACCTGCGTATAACTCAACACAATGAACACTAGATCCTAATGGCATAAAAGAAAGCGGCATTGCATTTCCATCTTCAATTGGGACACTTTCTCCAGAAATGACATTTTGTCCAACTTTTACTCCTGCTGGAGCGATAATATATCTTTTCTCTCCATCTTCGTAAAATAAAAGTGCCAACCTTGCATTTCTATGAGGATCGTAGTGTATAGCTGCAACTTTAGCGTTGATATTTCTTTTATCTCTTCTAAAGTCGACCAATCTATATTGCCTTTTGTGACCACCTCCACGATGACGACAAGTGATAACTCCACGATTATTCCTGCCTTTAACTCTATGTTTTGAAACTATTAGTGATCTTTCAGGTTTTTCACTTGTGATTTCACTAAAGTCAGTAACTACTCTTTGCCTAGTGCCAGGTGTATAAGGTTTAAATTTACGTATTGCCATGATTAAAACTCCTTAAGATTCTGGAAATAGTTGGATTTTGTCTCCTTCAGCAAGACGTACAATTGCCTTCTTGACCTGAGAACGTTTACCGGAAAATTTCCCGACTCTTCTTGTTCTCCTCGGAGGATTCATAGTGTTAACTCCTATGACTTTAACACTAAACAAGGCTTCAATAGCTGCCTTTATTTGTGGTTTAGCCGCTCTATGATCTACTTCAAAAGTATATTGGTTAAGATCTAGTGCATTTGTAGCTTTTTCAGTAATAACGGGCTTTCGTATTACATCGGCTAAACGAGAATCGAATAATTTACTCATGATGCATAAACCTCCTGAATTTTATTTATCGCTGATTGACCTATTA
>QCDO01000024.1 GCA_003278735.1 Prochlorococcus sp. AG-355-J09 | reverse complement strand
TTAGAAATAACGTCTACAAAAATATTTTCTTCTAGCTTAGATTCTAAAACTACTGTTAATCTAAAAATTGTTCCTAAATAAGTAATTTCTTTTATTTTTACTCTAAGAATATTTTCTTCCTTTTCTATATTTTTTCTGAACTTAATAATTTCAATATCTTCAGGTCTAATACCAAGCAAGCAGTTTTCTAAAAATGAATATTCTGTATTCTGTGAAATTAAAAATCTATTATTAAGATAATAAAAAACACAATTTTTCTTATCATATTTACCTTTTAACAAATTCATCTTCCCTATGAAATCAGCAACAAACGGTGTAATTGGATTTTCATACAATTCAAAAGGTGTTCCAATTTGAGCAATATGACCTCTTTCCATGACTACAACTCTATCTGCCATAGATAAAGCTTCAGTTTGATCATGGGTAACCATGATAGTAGTTAAATTAAGTTTCTTTTGTATTAGTTTAATTTCATTTCTTAATTTTGATCTAACTTGAGCATCTAGGGCTGAAAGAGGTTCATCTAATAAAAGTAAACCAGGAGATAATGCCATGGCTCTCGCCAAAGCCACTCTTTGTTGTTGACCTCCAGATAATTGAGATGGAAATTGGTCAGAATATTTTTCTAATCCAACCAAACGAAGTAAATTATTAGTTCTTTTTTCAATTTCTTTTTTATTTATTTTTTTATTTTCAAGACCATAAGCTATATTTTGTTTTGCATTAAGGTTTGGAAATAATGCATATGACTGAAAAACAATTCCAAAGTCTCTTTTCTCAGTGGGGGAATTAGAAATTAAAAGCCCATCTTGAACAATATCGCCATTTGTTTGTCTCTCTAAGCCAGAAATTATTCTTAGCAGAGTTGTTTTTCCACAACCACTTGGTCCTAATAAACATAAAAATTCTCCCTTAAAAACATCCAAGTGAATATTTTTCAAAACGAATGTTTCCCCAAAGTTTTTACTGATATTTTTGATTTCTAAATATTTAAAACTTCCTTCTTTTTTAATCATTAAATTTAAAATAATTATTCATCTAGATGATAAATTCCATGAATTGCTAATTCATGGAATTTATTTATATGCTTTTAATTTTTACTTAGGAGCAGATTTGCCATCATAGCGTTTTGCCCACTCTGCTAGTATTCTCTCCCTATTTACAGCAGCCCATTGTAAGTCATTTTTTGCGAGCTGTTTCTCTGGATTAGAAGGGAAACCTTTAGGAAGCGGAACATCAGTTTCAACAGCTGTTATTGCAAAACTTTTTGCATATTCTCTTGAGACTTCAGGAGAAATTGCCCAATCAAGAAAAGTCTTAGCAGCAGGTTTTATTTTATCTTTTTTGATAAGGGCATTAGCTTCTACATCCCATCCAGAACCTTCCTTAGGAAAAACAGCCTCAATTGGTTGCCCCATATTTACCTGTTTTACAGCTCTGTAACCAAATGAAACCCCTATTGGATACTCTCCTTTACCTGCAGCCTTACAAGGCTTAGATCCAGAATGCATATACTGAGCAATATTTTCATGAAGTGCATCAAGGTAATTCCAACCATCCTCTTCAGAAGGTAAATTTTGTAATCTTGAAGCTACTGACAAATAACCTGTTCCAGAGGAAGCAGGGTTAGACATAACTATGTGACCTTTGTATTCTGGTTTTGTTAAATCTGCCCAAGATTTAGGTATTGATAGCCCGTTTTTTTGAGCCTCAATTTTATTAACACAAAAAGCAGAAATCCAAGAATCAATTCCAACCCATGAAGGTTTTTTTGCAGGATCCCTAAAGCTTGGTTTAACATTCGAAAGGCCTTTTGGAGCATAACCTTGAATCAAACCTCTATCATTAGCTACTAATAAACTTGAAGCAGCTAAACCCCAAACCACATCTGCCTGTGGATTTTCAGCCTCAGCCAATAATTTCGCAGTAACTATACCTGTTGAGTCCCTAACAATATTAACTTCTATATTAGGGTAATCTCTCTCAAAGGATTTTAGATAATTTGGTATTTGGTCATCTTCTAGAGCAGTATAAACAGTAATTGAAGCCTTTTCAGAACCTTTTTTACCCCACCACCATGCATTTGCTGAAGGTGCAAGTGCTGTTCCTATAACAGCTGCCCCCATTACAAAAGAAAATAACTTTTTCATTTAGTTTGTATTACTAATTACAATATGCAAAATTGTATGATTTTTGTTTTAAAGAAAAATATAAATTCTATATAAGGTTTGGTTAAGTAATTTCTAATCTTGTTAAATTTCATTTAAGCAGTAAGCACAAATAGATTGATTAATAAAACTTTTTTCAGATTTAATTGCATATTTTTTAGTTTAAAAAAACCGTTTATATTTTTTGTTTATCTATCAATAAGAAGGCCCGCTTAATTTATCAAGTAATTCATATTTATCTCTTTTTTCATACCAATCATTTAAATCTTTTTCACTGATTGTTCTGAATAAAAATAACGATATCTTCTCCAGGTAATCAGCAATATAAATTCTTGAAATTGGATTAAAACAAATAAAAACAACAAAAATTGAACCTAACAAAAGTATTGTTTTTAATAAGCGTCCCCTCAAATTTCCCTCAAATTTTCTAGTTAAGCAGCATCTAGATTTAATTCTTCTTGTTCAAAAATTGCTTTATTTTCCTTAATTTCTTGATTAGACCATTGCAATAATCTTATAGATAATATTAAGTCTCCATCTAACCATGCTCTAATAGCCATAGCTCTTCTAGGATCATAAAATTTTTTCTTTCTATACCAATCAAAAACATTCTCATCTGATTTGTCTCCATTGCATGAAAGACAAGCTGGAACACAATTTTCTGTTAAGTTTAAACCTCCTTTACTTCGTGGCAATATATGATCAATAGATTCTGAAGGTTTTCCGCAATATATGCATCTTTTGCTCGTAAATGTATGAATAGACTTTCGCCAGAATCTTAATTTGAGCTTAGGGCATAAATCCTCTAAAAACACTGCATCATCAATATGCATTAAGATTATTCAATTATCTATATTTATGTCATATAAAATTTAAAAATAATTTCACGAGCATGGAGGGATTCGAACCCCCGACTCTCAGAACCGGAATCTGATGCTCTATCCAACTGAGCTACATGCCCTTTAATTTTTCAATTTCTTTAAAGAAAATCTAAATATTTTAAACTTAGCTAATTTAATTAATGAATGCACAAAAAAAATTTTTTTAAATAAATTAAAAATTAAAAATTTTCGGAACCATAAAAGTTTTGAAATTGATCTAAAAGAGCAAAGAGCAATTGTTCTTGGCTGCAATGGTATTGGCAAATCAAATTTACTTGAATCGGTTGAATTTTTAAGTCAATTAAAATCTAATAGAGCATTAAGCGATAAAGATTTAATAGAGAACGATAGTGATAAGGCTGTAGTTATAGGACAGATAAATTTCAAAGACGATTTAAAGTTAAATTTATTCCGAAAAGGGCCTAAAAGAATTTATGTTAATGAATCAATCTTGAAAAAACAGAGTGAAATAAAGAATTATATTCGGAGTGTATGTTTCTGTTCTAATGATATAGATATTGTTAGAAGTGAACCAAGTTATCGAAGAACATGGATTGATAAAGTGGTATCTCAGCTTGAACCAGTATATCTAGACCTGATAAGTAGATTTAATAGGCTTTTAAAGCAAAGAAGTCATTTTTGGCGTTCGGAAAGTTTCTTAAAAACCCAATCCACAGATATTGTTGAAAGCTTTGATATTCAAATGTCAATAATAAGTACAAGAATTTTTCGGCGCAGAAGAAGAGCTTTATTAAAAATAAAACCATATGTTGAATATTGGCATAATCATTTAAGTAAATCTCAAGAGCAAATAGACATAAATTATCTATCGGGGATACAAAATATAAGTCCAGAAGAAGAAGAAGAAGAAGTTATTAGTAAAAAAATAGCAGAACAACTCTTAAATCAGCGTTCAATAGAAGCATTGACTGGTAAATGTAATTTTGGCCCTCATCGTGATGATATTGAGTTTCTAATTAATAATGTTTCAGTTAGAAAATATGGTTCCTCAGGACAGCAAAGGACTTTTATCTTGGCTTTAAAGATGGCTGAACTCGATTTATTAACTCAAACATTAAATGTTCCTCCAATACTTATATTGGATGATGTCTTGGCGGAATTAGATTTAACCAGGCAAAATTTATTATTAAATTCTGTTGGTAAAGATAGTCAATGTTTTATAAGTGCGACACATTTAGATAAATTTAATCAGTCTTTCCTAGGCTCTTCACAAATGATTCACTTATAATTTTTAAAAAGCATGTTTTTTAGCTAATCTTAATTTCATATAAATTTCTTAAATGGAAATCTACAAAAAAAGTCAAATTTTAAGTTCGTTAAGTAATGAGCAAAAATTAATTCATCAAAGTAAACACCTTTTGTTGGAACTTTATAGATGCGATCGCGAAAAATTAAATGACGAATCCTTTTTGCGCTGTATTTTAAATAGAGCTGCTAAATTGGCAAATGCAACAGTTTTGAATTTGATAAGTAATAAATTTGAGCCTCAGGGGGTTACGGCAATTGCATTACTGGCAGAATCTCATATCTCAATACATACTTGGCCTGAATCTAATTATTCGGCAGTCGATATTTTTACATGTGGTCAAAATATGATGCCTGAACTAGCTAGTCAATATTTAATTGAATCTTTGATGGCTAAAGAACATTCTTTGCGTGTCATTGAGCGAAATCCACCTTCAGCAGTCTCTAATCAGATCAGAACGGTTGTTTGACAATATTTACCTATTTAATTTTCCGCTTACAAGTCCCTCAAGATCTAAACTTGTGCAATTAAATCCTAAATTAGAAAAATATTGAACTAACTCACTAAAATTATATTTGTTAAAAAAATGCTTTAATTCATCTTGGGGAATTTCTATCCTTGCAGTTGTGCCTTGGCATCTAACTCTAACCTCCGATATTCCACATTCTTTAAGATATTCTTCTGCTTTCTCAACCATTTTTAGCCTTTCACTAGTTATTTCATGGCCATAAGGAAATCTTGATGATAAACAAGGTTGAGCAGGTTTATCCCACCAAGGAAAACCCAATGCTCTTGATATATCCCTAATGTCTTGTTTTGAGACTTTAAATTTTGCAAGGGGAGAGATAACTCCTGCTTGTTTTGAGGCTTGTATACCTGGTCTGTAATCTTTAAGGTCATCCAGATTGACTCCATCTAAAACTTTCTTGTAATTAAGTTTTTTAGAGAGGTAGGTTGTATGTTTGTGGAGCTCTTTTTTGCATGCAAAGCACCTATCCTTAGGATTTTCACTATAACTTGTTTGATCCAATTCTGATGTTTTAATCTCTACATGCTTTACTCCAATCCATTTTGCTTGCCTTCTTGCTTCTTCACGAAGAGTAGTTGCTAATGCAGGAGAAATTCCAGTTATGGCAATTGCTTTGCTACCTAATTGCTCGAATGCTAATGATGCTACTAATGTACTGTCAACTCCTCCGGAATAAGCAATACAAACACTATCAAGATTCTTAATGTATCTTCTAATTGTATAAAGCTTTTCACTTTGTTCATCAGAGAGAATTTCTAGTTGATTGAACATTCTAGTTACTTTAAAATTCAAATTAACTATGAATAGGTTGAAATTATTATTAAATATTTAATAATATTCTTATCTATATCTTAGATTAAATTTACTAATTTTGTTCAATTGACGAATACGAGTAGAAATAGAGGAATTGGAATTGTCACAGCAAGTGACAGTCAAGAGAGATCAAAAGGTCAATTACATATTTATGATGGAGAGGGTAAGGGGAAAAGTCAGGCTGCTTTGGGAGTAGTTCTCAGGACAATAGGATTAGGAATATGCGAAAAAAGACAGTCAAGAGTTTTACTTCTAAGATTTTTAAAAGGTCCTGAGAGACCATATGACGAGGATTCAGCTATAGAGGCTTTACAAAGAGGCTTTCCACATTTAATTGACCATGTAAGGACAGGAAGATCCGAATTTTTCACTGCTGACCAAGTTACAAAGTTTGATGTCGGTGAGGCCGAAAGAGGTTGGAATATTGCTAAAGGAGCAATTGCTAGTTCTCTTTATTCTGTAGTTGTACTGGATGAGTTAAATCCAGTTCTTGATTTAGAAATGCTTGATATCAATGAAGTAGTTGATACTCTGCAAAATCGTCCAGATGGATTAGAAATAATTATTACCGGAAGGGCAGCCCCACCCTCTTTGGTAAGAATATCTCAACTACACTCAGAAATGAGACCACGTTTGATAGGAGACTTATCAGAACTATCCAAACAAAGTAGTTCTAGTGGTGGAATTGAGATTTATACAGGTGAAGGAAAGGGTAAATCCACAAGTGCACTCGGTAAGGCTCTTCAAGCTATTGGTAAAGGAATATCTCAAGATAAAAGTCATAGAGTTTTAATATTACAGTGGTTAAAAGGTGGAAATGGATATACCGAAGATGCTGCCATAGAAGCTTTGAGAGAGAGTTACCCTCATTTAGTAGATCATTTGCGTTCAGGCAGAGATGCTATCGTATGGAGAGGCCAACAACAACCAATTGATTATGTTGAGGCTGAAAGAGCATGGGAAATTGCTAAAGCTGCTATTTTGTCTGGCTTGTATAAAACAATCATTTTAGATGAATTGAATCCAACTGTTGATTTAGAGTTGTTACCTGTGGAATCAATACATCAAACGCTCTTAAAAAAACCAGCAGATACAGAAGTTGTAATTACTGGGAGGTGTAAAAATGAACCTTCATACTTTGAACTAGCTGATGTTTACTCTGAAATGGTTTGTCATAAGCATTATGCAAATGTGGGAGTTGATTTAAAAAGAGGAGTTGATTACTAACTCATTCTTAAAAATTATTTGAACAATATTTTTTTATTTTTTCAATGCCGCCTTCAATAGATCTTGACTGAATTTTGAATTTAGACAAGATTCTTGAAGCTTTTTCAGAGCGTTTCCCCGATTTACATATAGTGAAAACCTCTTTATTTAAACTTTCTTTTTGAATAAATTTTAAGTCAGATTCTTGTTTCAAATGATTCAGGGGAATTGAGATAGATCCCTCTATTGCGGATTTAGAAAACTCTTCATTTTCTCTAACATCAATTAAAAGAATTTTGTTAGGTTTTGCTTTGTATAAACTATTAAAGTCATTAGCATTAATACTTTTAATTTCATCGTTTTTCCCACAATATTCATCACTATTATAAAAGCTCTCAAACTGAGACAGATTTTTTATTCGTTTATTTAACTGATCACTTTTTAGATGTAATTTTTTCATATTCATATTAAATAGATCAAAAATTAAAATTTTCCCATCTAAAATTTCACCTTTTTTCAAAATGATTTTGATAATTTCATTAACCTGAAGAATTCCTATTAAACCTGTTGAAACACCTACTACCCCGTAGTCTGCACAACTAAGGACAGCATTTTTTGTAGGTGATTCTGGAAGTAAGTCTCTTAAATTAGGACTATTTTTATATAAATTGAAAACACTCACTTGACCTTCAAAGCCTTGTACACTTCCAAAGACTAGGGGTTTTTTTAATATCAGGCATGAATCATTTATTAAATATCTTGTGCCAAAGTTATCCGAGCAATCACAAATAACATCAAACTCCTTTATTAATTCAAGAGCATTTTTAGGATTAATTCTCTCTGAAAAGGTTAATATTTCACAATTAGGATTGAATTTTTTAATTCTTTCCTGAGCAGAATCAATTTTAAGATTGCCAATAGTATTCGTTTCATGAATTATCTGTCTCTGGAGATTAGACTTTTCAACTTGATCGTTATCAACTATTCCAATTCTCCCAATTCCTGCTGCAGCTAGATAAAGCAAAACGGAAGAACCAAGCCCACCTGCTCCAATGCATAATACTGAGCTGTTTTTAAGATTTAGTTGGCCCTCATAACCTATCTCTTTGAGGGTCAAATGTTTTTGATATCTTTCTTCTTCATCAGAGTTTAAGAAATTAAATTTTATATCTTTGGACATTGAAAACCTTTAATTTTTGCGAGATAAACTATGAAAATATAATAATTAAAATAAAAATTTTAGCCTTTTAAATTTTTCTTATTACTCTAATTTATTAATGTTTTTGTTAGAACTAGACCATAATGTGAAGTTTTTATAAATCAATTTTAAGTTTAAATATCTTCAGAAAGCATATATACCAACGTCTCTAAAAAAATACAAAATGTTTCGGTTCGGAATTTTGCACAACAAAAAGGTAGTCAATAGACGTTTTTTCCGATACTGTCTGGTTCATACATTAAGTTTACTGAATTCATGAGTGATAACACTCCAGAGTCAAACCAAGACTCCGGCTCCGATACAAGCTCAGAAACCAAAAGTTTTTCAGAGAAGTACTCTGATGTTATGGGAAAAGTCAACGAAACACTTGGTAATGTTGATTGGACTCAAATGGGCAAGTACGGCAAGGCGGCAGGCATAATTGCTGTTGTCGTAATAGCTCAGATAATAATTAAAGTTGTCATTGACACGATAAACTTTTTCCCAATTCTTCCTGGTTTACTAGAACTGCTAGGGGTCATTGTTGTAGGTCAATGGAGCTGGCAAAATCTTCGTACCAGTGAAAATCGTGAAGCTGTTCTAGATAAGGTACAAAATCTTAAGAAGACATATTTAGGGTAGTAAAGATTACATATTAAAAATTAATTTTACGTAATCTTCAACTTGGTTTAAGTACCCTCCTCCAAACATATTGGCGTGATTCAATATGTGATAAAAATTATAAATAATAATTCTTTTTTCGAATCCGTTTTTTATAGGAAAAATTCTATGGTATTCTTCATAAAATTCTTTTCTAAAACCTCCAAATAGTTTTGTCATAGCTATATCTACTTCATTATCTGCCCACCAAGATGCAGGGTCAAATATAACCCCCTTTCCATTTTTGTCCATTCCTGTATTGCCTGACCATAAATCACCATGAACTAGAGAATTTATTGGTTTGTGATTCAGCAATTCTGATTTAATTTTTTCTTTAACTTTATTTATAATTTCTTTATCTAAAATTCTCGATTTAAGACTTAATAATTGAGGTATTATCCTTAAGTTTAAAAAACAATCTATCCAATTATCTTCCAAGCCTTTTTTCTGATCTGTTGTTCCGATAAAACCCTCAACTGGAAACCCAAACATTTTGGGGTTAGATTCAGCTGATTTCAAGTGCAATTCACCTAAACCTTTTCCAAGCTTTTTTTGGTCAAAGTTATGCATATCTATCCATTGAATTAACAGAATCTCTATATTTTTTATATTTTTATATGCAATAACTTCAGGAATAACTAAGTTTTCTTGATTAATATATTTTTTCAAACTTTGGAGACAATATTTTTCAAATTCAAGATATTTTTTGTTTCTAATGTTTCTTTTAAGGAATAACTTTTTATTTGAGAATTCTATTCGCCATGCATTATGAATATCGCCACCATGTACTTGTTCAATACTTTTTGGATAGGTTTCACCTAATTCTTCACAAATTTCGTTAATTTCAATAAGAGATAATTTTTGCATTTTAATGAAAAAGTCTGAAGTTATTGTTGTAGGAGCCGGTATAGCAGGACTAACTTCTGCAGCAATTTTATCAAAACAAGGCTTATCAGTGACTTTAATCGAATCTCATACTCAAGCCGGAGGATGTGCCGGTACTTTTAAAAGAAAGAATTATACTTTCGATGTTGGTGCAACTCAGGTTGCTGGTTTAGAGAAGGGAGGAATACATTCTAGAATTTTTGATTTTTTAGATATTCCATCACCAGAAGCCACAATTTTAGATCCTGCTTGCATTGTCGATTTAAATGATGGTGGTAATCCTATACCTATTTGGTATGAAAAAAGTAAATGGATTGCTGAACGAGAAATGCAGTTTCCTGGGAGTCAAAGATTTTGGAAGCTTTGTACCCTAATACATGAAAGTAATTGGATATTTGCTAATAATAATCCTGTATTACCAATAAGTAATTTTTGGGATTTTTCTCAACTTCTCAAAGCACTAGTACCTTCAAACCTTGTCACAGGTATCTTACTTAAATCTACTATTTTTGACCTATTGCGGATATGTGGATTATCCAAGAATGAGCGCTTGATTAAATTCTTAAATCTTCAACTAAAACTTTATTCTCAAGAGGACGTTTATAGTACTGCAGCATTATATGGATCTACTGTTCTACAGATGTGTCAACAGCCACATGGTCTGTGGCATCTTAAAAAATCTATGCAGTCTTTAAGTGAATCATTAGAAAGTTCATTAATTAAAACTGGAGTTAATTTAATTTTTGGACAAGAAGTTAATTCTATAACTTTTGACAACGTAAATATGTGTTGGCAACTATCTGCTAATTCGAAAAAAAAATCATTTATTTATCAAGCAAAAGATGTGATTTATACCGCACCTCCACAATCTTTGCTCAAGCATTTGAAAGATCCTTTAGCAAGAAAAAAAAATTATAAAAATCGACTTAATAATTTGCCTGATCCAAGTGGAGCTATAGTTTTTTATTCAGCATTAAAAAAGGAACATATTAAAAAAACATTCTCCAATCATTATCAATTTGTTTCAAAAGAATTTTGTTCGTTATTTGTATCAATTAGTGATGATGGTGATGGAAGAGCGCCAAAAGGTGAGGTTACTTTAATTGCCAGTATCTTTACCAAAACTAAAGATTGGTTTGATCTAGATAAACAAACTTACTTAAAGAAAAAAAATGGTTTCATGAAAAAAATATCCCTTGAATTGGAAAGTCAATTTGATATTGATCCTGAAAAATGGCTACATAGAGAATTAGCAACTCCATTGGGCTTTGAAAAATGGACAAAAAGACCTAATGGAATAGTAGGCGGGCTTGGTCAAAATCCGGATATTTTTGGTTTATTTGGATTATCAAGTAGGACACCTTTTGAAGGTTTATGGTTATGTGGAGATTCTATTTATCCAGGAGAGGGGACTGCAGGTGTTAGTCAGTCTGCATTAATGGTTTCAAGGCAAATTTTAGCTTCCAAAGGTATTGAAAATTTTAGTTTATAAAATTTTGTCTGTTTTCTTTTGCTTCAGCAAGTTTTTTAGAAAGTAAATCCCAATTTTTTTCTTTAATGAGAGATTCCAGTGTATTCAGCTTATTTTTAAAATTATTTATGGAATTTAAAACATTAATCTGATTATTAATAGCTAAATCTAGGCCTAGTTGTTCATTGCCTCCTCCAACTCTCGAAGTATCAGCAAACCCTGTAGCAGCAAGTTTTTGAGTGAGATCTAATAAAGATTGATTATTTTTTGTATGTACAGTTTCAATAAGGGCAGAAGCTAAAAATATAGGCAAATGAGAAATTAGAGATACTGCTTCATCATGCTCTTTTGGCGAAGCTTGGCAAATTTCACAATCCATTGATTTTATGAGCTCGGAAATAGTTCTGACTGCATTTAAATCACTATTTTGTGTTGGGGTAATAATCCATTTTGCATTTTTAAAAAGACCTTCAAAACCTGAATCAACTCCTTTTTTTTCTGTGCCTGCCATTGGATGAGATCCAATAAATAGAGGATGTGAATTTTCCCATGTATTTATAATTGGTTCTTTTACAGACCCTACATCAGTTAGTATTGTTTCCTGAGGTATTGATGCTACTAATTGTTGCGACGGACTGATCAAATCTTTGATAGGCAATGCCAAAATTATTAGCTCACATTTTTTTAGTAAGCTCAGATCACAGCTAACAAAATTTGCAAGTTTTTTATCCTTAGCTTTTTTTTCATTAAATTCATTATTCGCTATTCCATAAATTGTATGATTTAGACTTTGGAGTTTTAATCCTAAAGAACCACCGATTAATCCTAATCCTACTATTCCAATTTTCATAAATTAATTTATTCAGGACCCTCTTTTATTGATATCAATTTTTTGTATATTAGGTTCATAAATTTTGCATGTTTTTGAAATTAAATTAATTATAAATGCTTGAAATTTTAAGTCATCAATATTTGAAAAATTTTTTGAGAGATCAAAGTATTAATTGGGAGCACATATATTCTTTTGGGAGGATAGTTTCCAAATGCATTGAAAATGATTCTACCTTTCTAATTAATTCAGAAATTTTCTCTAGCTATGATTGGTTACCTCCAATTTTGATTTCTTTATTTTTAAAGGAAGAGGATTCAACTTTTATTTTATCTAAAGAAAAAATCCAATTTATAAGACAATTTCAGATTGATTCATTGAAAAATCTAGGCTTTAATTTTATTTTTAAAAATGATCAATTTATTTTTGCAAATCATCATGTTCACTTGATAACTATCCAAAATTTTCTTAATGATCCCAATTCTTGTAATCTTAGAAATCATCGAATAGTTTATTCAGGAATTGAGGATATAAAACAAGATTTAAAAAATCATTTTAGGATTTCTTTATTTAAAAAGGATTGGATAAAAAATTTTAAAGAATTTGAATTAGTCAATCAAAAATTTATAAAAGTATATGATTCGTTGAAGAAAAAGTTCTTCTTGAGAAAGGTCTTAGGAAATAGTTATATCAATTTAGATGAAAAAGAAATTAGTTTCTTATCAAACTTTTTTCATGAAAATTCTTTTTTTTCTGATAAATTTTTAAGCGTCAACAAAGCATTATCTCAAGGTTGGGCATGCTGGGTAAAGTTAAACGATACAAATTTAGATTGGAATTTGTATTTACAGCCAATAGATGAACTTTTTCAAATTAAGGAATTTTTTTCAAATAATAAATTTGTTTTTTTATCAGCATTGAGAAAAGATAATTTTTTCCAAATGTATTTTAAAAAGCATAGTTTAGATATTGACTTGGTTATTAATTTTAAGAGTAATTTTGAAGAGAAAAAGATTTCTTTATATATACCCTCTAAACAGTTGCTTCCTAATAATCCTTTTTTTACTAATTCAATATTGGACAAATGCAAAAAGTTAATACTTTTTAGAAAGGGCTTAACTTTAGTGTTGTCTGATGATATTGATTTAAAAACTAATCTTGCTACAGAATTAGCTTCTACTTACGGGAAGAGAGTATTGCTAGAGACAATTCCCTCAGGTAGTAATGAAATCCTTTGCTCTAGTTTTGACTGGTGGATTATGAATTCTTATTTAATTCAAATTCCAGAACAAATTATCATTCCTTTACTTCCGATTCCGAATATGTCAGAACCCATTAATGCAATTACTGTCTCTCATAAAAAGAAGCTTTCTCAAGATTGGTTTAGAGACTTCTTTCTTCCTCAAGCTAGAATTAAACTTGAAAGATCTATTTCTCCTTTAAGAAGAAATTCAGGTAAGTTAATAATCCTAGATGGAAGAGCAAAAAAAAGAAACTGGGGAAGATTACTTTTGCAAAACATTCAACCCTCAAAACAAATTAACTATATGCTACCTTTTGATTAGGTTATGATTTTGTAAATAACTAAACAAATATGGGAGAAGCAAAAAGACGTAAAAAACTTGGTTTACCTCCAAAAAAAAATAATACTAAAACTAAAATTGATGAGTCTCCAAGATTATTTGAATGGCTTCCCTTTACAATCAATCAAAGAGATAACCTAATTAAATTAAGTATTAAGGCCAGTTGGTTTGGAATCGGAGGGTTAGTAATCTTATGGATTGTAGTGAGGTTTATAGGCCCTGCTGCTGGGTGGTGGACTTTAGCTGATTCTTTATAAATCTAAGCTACTGTTTTTATATCATTAACAGCGATTGTATTAGCAGGATTGCTATTTAATGCTTTCATTGAATTAGAACTGACTTCAGTTCCTTCTGTTAATTTCTCTTTAACCATAGATTCCACTTTATTCCTGATTTCTAAGTTTTGATCAAGCCAAATAATTGTATTATCTCTTCCTTGTCCAATATTTTCTCCTTCATAACTATACCAAGCACCTCTCCTTATGATGATATTAGTCTCTTCTGCTAAATCTAATAAGCATCCTGTTGTACTAATACCTTTCCCAAAGAGAATATCAAATTCTGCAATTCTAAATGGTGGTGCAACTTTGTTTTTTGCTACTTTCACTTTTGCTCTTATGCCATATTCCTCAGTACCTCTTTTAAGAGTTTGAATTCTTCTGATATCAAGTCTTACTGAGGCGTAAAATTTTAATGCATTACCTCCTGTGGTTGTTTCTGGATTGCCGTATGTAACGCCAATTTTTAGGCGTAATTGATTGAGGAATATTACCGTACATCCAGATTTGCCAATATTTCCTGTTATTTTCCTCATTGCTTGGCTCATTAGCCTTGCTTGGCTTCCAATTACGTGATCTCCCATCTCTCCTTCTATCTCGGCTCTTGGGGTTAGCGCTGCGACCGAGTCAACAACTACAAGATCTACCGCACTCGATCTTATAAGTTGGTCAACTATTTCTAGAGCCATTTCACCAGTATCTGGCTGTGAAACTAACAAATTTTCAACATCAACACCTAAAGAGGCCGCATAAACTGGATCGAGTGCATGCTCAGCATCTACAAATGCAGCTACTCCTCCATTTTTTTGGACTTCCGCAATCGCGTGAAGCGTTAATGTAGTTTTTCCTGAACTTTCTGGTCCGTAAACTTCTACTACTCTTCCTTTTGGATAGCCTCCCCCTAATGCTAA
>QCDO01000023.1 GCA_003278735.1 Prochlorococcus sp. AG-355-J09 | reverse complement strand
TCCCTTATGAAGAATGGGCTGCTGTTTATGACAGCGAAGAAAATATAAAAATGATGAAAGAAACTGGAATGACTTGCTTATACAAAGGTGTAAATAAAGATGATCCAACCAGTGTAATTGTCATTGAGCAGGGTGAAGAAGGTAAAGCAATAGCTATGTTTAAAGATCCAGAAGTTAAACCATTAATTGAGAGTGCAGGTCATATTTATGATTCAACTGTTATTTCGAGCTACTTTTAATTGACAGTCGATCTAAAATAAGGGGCAATAAGCTCCTGTTTTTTTATGGGAAATTATACAAATACCATTAATTGGTTATTTGGCAGTGCTAGAGATTTTTTTGGTCCTGAACCAGGTACTTTAGTGCCATTAAATATTCTGGCGGCTTTTTTTGCTCATGAACACTCCGATGCTTCAATGAGGATATTGCATGGATATACTTCAATTGGATTAATAATTGGGATTTTTAGTACATTCAGTATTCTTGTGAATATTCGTTCAAAATTAAAGAAGATACGCGTTTTTGTTCCTCTTCTCATAATAAATATATGGGCATTTTATACAAATACATGGGTAGCCATAAATGGTATGGGAATTCCCTATGGGAAACAATTCCATATATTTTTAGCAGTTTTAATAATCTTTAATTATTCTATTTTTCGTAAATATACCAATTTAAAAGAAACTAGTGACCTAATAATTAAATGAAACGCTTACTACTCCCACTACTAGCTGCTCTTGCGTTACCTATTAATGCTTTTGCAGATACTTTAGATGTTGAATTTGAGGACACTATTTATACAATTCAGAGTAAACAGGCAAGTGATAATTTAGAGTTTGATCCAACCATTATTCAATCAGAGCCATGGTATGGTTCTGAATCTGCAGCAGAAACATTCCTTGATGAGATAAATCTTCAACTGGGAAATTATCTCGGTTCAGGTTCTTACTCAAATGCGCCAGTGATTCTTTGGAAACTTCCTACAGATGAAAGTATTTACTCTTCTTAGTTAACCTATGGACAAATTACCCCCAATTTAAGTAATGATGATGGCTCTGAAGTAAAGTTGAGATCATACAACGAAGATGGTAGCTTTATTTCTGAAGAAAGATATCCCATTGGATTACTTGGATTCAATAATGATATTCATTTTTTTACTACCATATCTTCTGCACAAATCACACAGCTCAAAGCAGAAATGGTGCAGCCATATGCCGCAATGCAGAATCTTGGCTTGGCTTCCATAAAAAATCATAGAGATTTAGTTCTGAAAAAAGCTGGAGAATGTAATTACTATGGTTGGCAAATTGGAGATTCCGATTATTGTTTCTATACAAATGTAATCAATAATATTTCTTTTGTTAGTTCTGCTGCCACTAAAGGAGGCTATAACACTGCTGCATTTAACACCGCTTTGAATATTGAAAAAACTATCAATGACAAATGGAAAGCTGGTATGTCTTATGGTTATGATTCTGCTAATTTAGATAACTTTAATTTCTCTGATACAAGAGCTAATTTCAATTTATATAACAATCATTATTATTTATACGGTGCTAAAAAAGCCAGTGATAAATTCACTTTAAAAGCTACTTTTGGTGGCTCTGATTTCGACTACTACGGGTATAGAAATTATGGAACATATTCTTCTGCAGTCGCAAATTCCTACTATGATGCAGATGCCTTTTCTGGAGAAATAAATGGCATATGGAATTACAATAAATATTTAAATAACTCAACTAATCCGATACGTTTAAGACCTACTGCTGGGATTGGCTATGCAATACATAATCAATAGGAATTATCAGAAACAAGTACTGGTGATCTCATTTCCATAGATAAAAACCAGTCAAAATCATTATTGCTGAAAACAGGAATCACGATTGATAGGCAAATACCAATGGAAAAAGGGAAATGGATTTTAATTCCTTCTTTTGGTATTGACCTGGCCTATGACCCTGCAGCAGATGAAGAAAATACAAAAGGGATTAAAGGTAAATTAACTAATAGCAACAGTGCTGTGACTCATGTAAATGCTAAAAACTTTGGAGTAGTAAATGCATTGGCTAAATTAGGGGCTGATATTATTTTCTCAAAAGATTTAATGTTTAATCTAAATGCGACAATTGGAGTGATAAATGAAGGGGATCAGCGATCTTATGGTGGCGGATTTAGATTGCAGTTTTAATTAATCATTTATTAATATTACTTTACTGGAAGGTTTAGTCATATTTCTGGTTCGACTGTTTGGAAAAAGAGACCTATCTTTAGTTAATGAAACGCTTATTACTCCCATTACTAGCTGCCCTCGCTTTACCTACTGCTGTTAATGCAAATGAAACTTTTCTTGGGGATAAATATCTCCATGTTTTAGATGATTTAAAACCATTATTAAATCTTTTAAGAGATAAAGGATTTATAATTAAATTTCAAAACCCTCCCCAAAAAGGTGTTTTTGGATTTTTTCAAAGTAAAAATAAAACTATTTGGATTTCACCCGTAACATATGAACTAGGTATATTTCGGCAGACTATTCTTCATGAAGCAACACATGCCGCTCAAAGTTGTCCTTACGGTTTATTAAATCCAATAGGATTAAAATTACCAATAAGTCCTTTTATGAGAAAAGAAATCCAATTAATTCTTTTAAGAAATTATGATCGTAATAACTACTTGATCGAAGAAGAAGCCTTTTCTCTGCAAGGGCAAAAAAATGCACAAGAAATTTTATTAAAAGCCTTGGATGAAAGATGTAAATAAAAATTATTACTATTTTGGGATTTCTAAATCATTCACAATCGATCTACAATGAGGAGCAATTAGCTCCTTTTTTTATGTCAATTGAAACAACCGTTTTAGATTTTAAATTAAGCAATACTTTTGAGGAATATGAGGCTCATATGAATGCTCCTGAACAACAGGCAATGTTTAAAGAGATGGGAGTAAAAACTTTTTATATTGGCAAATCATTGGAAGATCCCAAAAGAGCAACCGTTATGTTTCAAGGACCAGTAAATACTTGTTACGACATCTTTGTTAATCCAGAAACTAAACCAATAGTTGAAGCATCCGGTCATATTTATGAGGGGACAATAATTAACCGCTGGATTTCTGAATAATTTTGAAACGCCTAATTCTTACTGCAATATTATTTTTATTTCCTTTTTACGCTCAAGCTGGCTTTCCAGAAGGTGAGAATGGTTATGATCTGAAAAAAATTGAAGAGTCTTTTAGATTACCCTGTGATGAAATTGGAAATGATGATTGTATTGCAAGAGCATTGGGTGTCGGTGCCTGTACCTGGGTATTTGGAATAAACAAGGATAAAGAACCGGCGGAAGCTTTAAAAGTTGCAGATAATGTTTTAATTGCTCTTCTAAAAGGAAATAATCTTGATTTAAAATCAATGCTTGAAAAAGATGGATTAATTAAAAATAATATTAAAAAAGAAGCCACTTATAGAATTAACTTCTGCAGAGAAGAGACAAAAAAAGCTATTCCAAAGTTAATAAAGAAATTGCCGGAGGGTGTTGTACTGGATGAAGAGAGAATAGAGAATTTAACCAGTGTATTTCCTCTGCAATATTTAAGTATGTTTGAGCAATTTAGTAAATCTAAAAAGTGAAACTAATACTACTGACTCCTATATTCAAACGTTTTAAAAAGAGTTCTTTTTTCTCATCACTAAATCAGAATACTTGTCCTGTTTATGATGCTGAAGAGATAAAAAAACAAGAACAACAAGAAGCTATTAAAAAGTTATATCCATAAAAAAAACTCTTGCGAGCTGTTATTTTATTTGGCAATTTGCATTTAAATATTTTCTAATGAAAGAAAATGAGAAACAAAAATGCTTAGAAAATTCCTTATTTAATGGTAAGAGTTTCTAAGAAAATAATTTATTTCCGCTTTAAATTGATATAGTTTATGATCTCAATATGACTTTAAGTTCTTACAGAATGCATAGGATTTATCTGGCCGCGACCATGGGATATGATCTTGGTTCTGATGATCCGGAAGAACTTTCTTATTACAATAAGATCAGAAAAGATATGGAAGATATGAAGAAAGATTCAGTTAAAAAAGGTATTCCTCTATCTTTTGAAATTAGCCAAGAAAACGATAAATGAATTTAAATACTTTTTTATTAATTGATGGGAGTTTGATGCTTATTGGATTACCGGTTTGATGTTCTTTTCTTCTTTCAAAAGATGATCTCCCATCATCATTACCTTTTACAAGACCAATCTTCACGTACGGACCACATGGATAACCATATAGGTCTCTTTCAGTCATGAAATAAATAAAACCAATATTTTGTTTTAAATCACTATTTTTAAGATCCAATTTTTATTAACTTAAATTTTTGGGTCAAGGTTGAGGGTTACTGTTTTTTAAAAAAAGAAGAAATATTGTTGATATTTTTAAATAGCCCTAGTCTAATAAATTATCAATTAAATTCTTTGTTTCTAAAAAATGACAAAGGCAATATTAGCCCCTGGAGCAAGAATTGAATGTCGAAGTGCCGAATGGTTGGTAAGAAGCATAAGTCGTAGCTCTGATGGACAACAGATTATAGATGTAGTTGGGATTTCTCCTTTTTTACGAGAAAAAGAAGCAAAGTTTTTAGTGGATGTTGAGAAGGCAGCAGGTGGTTTTAAAGTCTTACAGCCTGAGTTTACTGAACTGGTTCAAGATAATTCACCTCAATTTAGAGATAGTCTTCTTTTTATGGAATCCCATTTGCGACGTACAGTCCCTACAGATGGATCTATTGCAGTTGGGGACAGAGCTGCAGTAACTCTTCTTCATAAAGATCATATCTGCCCAGATGATGGTGGAACTCCTTATCTTGATGATCTAGATGAGAATAGTCATAAACATGCTCATGAAATTAGTGATGACCTAAAGTATGCCCTCCGAAAGTCTATCGAACTAATAGGTAACGAAACAATATACTGGCGAAAAACACGTAATGAGGCGATTTTTAAGGGTAAAACTGATGCTGATCAACTAACCCTTGAATGTCTCAGGTATATGTACCGTCTTCTTTTCCTTTTTTATATTGAAAGTCGCCCTGATCTTGGATATGCACCAATGAGAAGTGACCTTTATCGATTGGGCTATAGTCTAGAGAGTCTGAGGGAGATGGATTCAGCTGAACTTAATAGCGAAGAAGATAAAGAAAGCTTTTATATAAGTGATTCACTTGATCGTTTGTTCAAAATGATTTGGGAAGGTTATCCAAAAAATGATAATCCTAAAGAACAGATGTTACTAAATGAAGCTGAAGAAATATTTCATGATAGCTTTCGCCTGACTCCACTAAAGTCTCATTTATTTGACCCAGAGCGTTTCCCTACTCTTAAGCGAGTACGTTTCCGTAACTTAATAATGCGTGAAGTTATCGAGCTAATGTCTCTTACAAAGAAGGGTAAGAGTAAACGACGTGGTCGTGTAAGTTATTCTCAACTAGGAATTAACCAACTTGGAGCTGTCTATGAGGCTCTATTGAGCTTTCGTGGATTTTTTGCAGAGGAGGAACTTTTTGAAGTTCAGCAAATACATAAGAAGGTAAAAACTGATAGTAAAAGTAAGGACGACAGTTCTTCTGAACAAATTGATCGTAATCAATCAATAGATCGCGAATCAGTTCATGATGATTTAAAAGTTGGTTACTTTGTTACATCAGATAAACTGAGAGCTTATAAGTCAGGAGAGATTATTCTTGACCCTATTAGTGGTCATCCTAAAAGCCACTCCAAAGGTAGTTTTATCTATCGCTTGGCGGGAAGGGATCGAGAAAAAAGTGCAAGTTATTATACTCCTGAATCTCTAACCAGCTGTCTTGTTAATTTCGCAGTCAAGGATCTTCTAATTGGTAAAACAGCTGAAGAAATTCTCTCCCTAAAGATATGCGAACCTGCCATGGGTTCTGCGGCATTTTTGAATGAAGTTATCAATCAGCTTGCTCAAGCTTATTTAGATTTACGCCAAAAGGAGAAGGGTAAGAGAATTTCAACAGAAAATTTTCCCATAGAACTACAGAAGGTAAAAATGCGACTAGCTGATCAAAATGTTTTCGGTGTTGACCTCAATCCCGTAGCAATTGAGCTAGCAGAAGTAAGTCTTTGGTTAAATAGTATTTTTGCTCCTGAAATAGGACGAGCTTGCATTCCATGGTTTAGTCAGCAGCTCATATGTGGAAACTCCTTGATTGGTGCCCGCAGGCAGATATATAGAATTAATCAACTTCCTACTAGGAAATCTCATTTTTTAAAAACAAATAAGCTCTGGTATGAAGTTCATCCAGAAGTCTTAAATTGGGATGACGAACTTCCAGATGATGGAATTTTTCATTTCTTGTTGCCAGACCCTGGGATGGGTTCACATAACGATAAAGTTATAAAACAGCTAGAACCGGAAGCAATTGATCGTTGTAAAAGTTGGAACAGGAGTTTTTGCGGGGAAATTTTTACTGAATCACAAATTGCCCATTTACTAAGGCTTAGTAAACTTGTTGATTCTCTATGGAAGGAATGGGCAAAAGAACAAAAACAATTACGTTTGCGAACTACAGATCCTTTACCAGTTTGGGAAGATCCAAAAATAAATAGTGATGATGCGTGCATACCCTTGAGATTTAAAGATCAGATACAAGAACAGGAGGTTTTGGGGAAAAATGTTTCAAATGCAAATGCACGTATTCGCCTTAAATTGGCGATGGACTATTGGGTAGCTCTTTGGTTTTGGCCATTAAGCGAAGTAAATTCTCTCCCATCTAGGGACTCCTGGTTGCTCGAGCTGAGTATGATATTGGGAGATTTGGAGCAGGGTATTACACCTGAGATAGGCCAAGGTAATATTTTTGCAGAAACACAACCTAAACAATTTGCAGTAAATTTTTCTGATCGTCATGGTTTTGTTAATGTGCAGAAGCTAATTTCTGAGTTCGATTCTCTTAAGCAAGTTGAACTCATTTCCAATCGTGTTCGGCCCTTGCATTGGGATTTAGAATTTGCAGATCTTCTTCAGAGCGGAGGTTTCGATTTGATCGTAGGAAATCCTCCATGGTTAAAAGTAGAGTGGGAGGAAAAAGATTTGATTGGCGATTATGATCCTATGGTGCTTATTAGAAAAGTAAGTGCTAGTGAACTTACAAAAAGAAGGAGCGAATCATTATTGCTAAATTCTGAAATGAGGTCTTATTACTTAGAGGGATACGAAGAGAAGAATGGTACAAAGCAATTTTTAAATGCAATAACGAATTATTCATTACTTAAAGGAACAAAGTCTAATCTATATAAGTGTTTTCTACCACTTACTTGGTATCTGTCTTCTCATGATGGTGTTCAAGCGCTTGTACATCCAGATGGTGTGTACGACGATCCTAAAGGTGGAAATCTAAGAAAGTTTATTTACCCAAGACTTCGCTATCGCTTTCAATTTCAAAATGAATTAAAACTATTTCATGAAATTCATCATTCATTAAAATATAGTATTAATGTTTATGGTCGTAGAAGAGATCCAGAGTTTATAAATATTTCTAATTTATTCCATCCCAAAACTGTTAATGCCTCCTTTTCTCATAATGGTGAGGGAGAAGTGATGGGTATAAGAAATAAAGAAGGTGAATGGAGTACCTCTGGACATCTAGATCGTATTCTTAGTTTAAATCAATCAAGCTTATCTTTATTTGCAAAACTCTACGATGAAACTGGGACTGCTCCAGAAATGGCTCGTTTACCATCACTGCACACAAAAAAGTTACTTGATGCTCTTGAAAAATTTGAGAATTCTGCAAAATGTCTCGGCGATTTATCAAAAACGGAAATATTTTCTACTAACCACTGGAATGAAACTGTCGCCCAGAAAGATGGAACTATTATAAGAGAAACAAAGTTCCCATCCGACCCCTCAGATCTTATCTGGTCTGGCCCGCATTTTTACGTAGCAACTCCTTTTTATAAAACACCAAGAACAGTTTGTAATCTTAATAGTCACTATGATCTCCTAGACTTGTCTACGCTCCCAAATGAATATTTACCGCGTACAAACTATTGTCCAAACGTTGAAGTTTCAGAATATAAAGATCGTACGCCTAGAGTCCCATGGGCTGATAAAAAACCTATAACTGATTTCTACAGATTGTCTGCAAGGGCTATGCTTGGACCTTCAGCAGAGCGAACTTATATAAGCGCTATATGTCAAAAAAATATTGCTCATATTAATGGAGTTCAATCAATTGTCTTTTCTTCTAGATCAAAATTAATTTCCCAAGCAGCTTTTGGCTCAAGTTTATTAGCTGACTTTTTTGTTAAATCTACAGGTCGATCAAATTTACATAATACATGGGAGTCTTTCCCTGTTTTTGAGTCGTCCACAACAACTGATCTTTATACTCTTCTTTTAAATTGTTTAACTCAGGGTTATGCTGATTTATGGAATGATTCATGGAAAGATGAATTTTTATCTCATCGCTGGTCTAAATCAGATCCTCGCCTGCAGAATAGCCTTTTTAATAATCTCACATCGCAATGGCAATACAATTGCGCACTAAGAAGTGAATATCCGAGAAGACAAGCATTAATAGAAATTGATGTAATAATAGCTCGTACTTTTGGTCTGACTCTTGAGGAACTGATAAATATTTATAAGGTACAGTTTCCTGTCATGAATCAATATGAAAAAAATACTTGGTACGATCGTAACGGAAGAATTGTTTTTACAGTTAGCAAAGGACTTGTAGGAGTTGGATTCCCTCGTAAGGGAGAAACTAAAGGTTCAAAAAAAGGAATTGGGTGGGAAGATATTCACAGTATGACCTCTGGCAGTGTTTCACGGACTATTATCGATGAAACTCTCCCTGGTGGACCAAGAGAAAGAGTTATCGAATATATAGCCCCTTTCGATCGTTGCGATCGTGTTGAGGACTATAAGATTGCTTGGAGTTTTTTCGATAGAGAAGGAGTTAGATAAAGAGAGTTGTTGCTCACTTTCTTTAAAGTTGTTGAAACAGGCAAAAGACGGTACATAAGTCATTATTTTCGGGACGTTTTAGGTTTTTATAAACAATTTTCGGGACGTTTTCGGGACATTATAAATTTGACTTTTGACTTATAGTGAATCTGTCTGAAGTATACTTTTTCTCAACTACCCAGTATTAAACAGGTTTTGACATAAAAAATGGTATCTATTGATACCTTCTGAATTTCCTTGATTCTCTTTGGTTGAGGGTTTTCTATGCCCTCGTCGGGACTTGAACCCGAGACCTCTCCCTTGCCAAGGGAAATAAATATATCCTAAAAGTATTGGTAAATCTTGCTTTTAAAATAAAATATTACTAAGTATTAATTAATTAGTGCATACATTAGTGCATAGTACGCTTTTAAGGCTTTACTTGTATATATCAGTTATATTAACCATTCTAAAGTGTTATTTGTTTATATTTAAGGATTACTAAATGTTAAATATGGAGGTAGTTGCAAACCCCTAATTTGTAGCTATACCGGATTGATAGCAACGCTTTTATTATATAATATATTTATAAATAAGGTTATATTAAAAGTGTATAATTTATATTCTTTCCTCTAGCTTAATTTTATAGATGCCTAAAAGAGCAACTAAACAGGAAACTGAATTAAGGGTTGCACATGCTGCTGAATTAGTTGCTGAAGGACAAGCCTATTCATCTATTACTTCCTTTGTTGCCGCAAAATATGGAATCTCAAGAAGAAGAGCCAGACAGATCACTTCTAATGCTTATCTTTTGCTGAAAGATGATATTGAGGAAGGGGACTTAAATCGCCCTGAAATGACAGCGAAATTAGTATGTACTCTAGAAACTGCTATGCATAAAGCAATGCAAGAAAAACAATATTCTGCAGTTGCAAGTAATGCAAAAGTCCTTATGAAATTAATAGGTTTAGAAGCAAAAACACAAATTAGATAATTACTTTTTATTAAAAATATAACTTTCAAAAATTCCTTTCTTTTTGTTTTTTTTCTTTTAAACAATTCATAACTTGTTTATAACTTTAAAATGTGATTCTAATTATGCATTCAATTCTTCTAAAGCAAAGCAGTGGCCTTGGATGCAATTTTTTATAGTATGCAAAAGTAAACTAATCATTTTTTTTAAATTAAAAAAATATTTTATTTTTTCTTATTCGTATCTTATTTAATTCTTAGAGAAGAGTTCATTAAATCTTTTAAACTGAAATTAGCTTCTATATTATCCTCACACGAAATAGAGAAGCTTTTTCTTTTTGAAATAAATTTGGTATGACTTATTTTGCAGAGCCAAATTACATAGAATATGACCTGTGGTTTGATTCAAATATTAATTCAGTTGATTTAATTAACTATTCAGATGAAAATGAATTTTGTAATTTTACGCATAAAAAATTCCATAAGATATCAAGTTTAAATTTAGTTATTGGTTCCTCAAAATATAAACAAATGATGATTTTTTCTTTTTTTTAATTTCCTTGCAGAGTTAATGCATTTCTTTATTGTTTTATCTCTATGATGTAATTTTAAGTAAATTTAAAAAAATTATATATTTTTAAAATGTCAATTAAGGGTCTAATTCTATTCGATATAGATGGAGTTATTAGAGATGTTTCGAATAGCTATAGAATGGCAATTATAAAAACAGTAAAGCATTATTGTTTTTGGGAACCAAGTATTTTCGAAATTGATGAAATAAAAAATGAAGGGATTTGGAACAATGACTGGGATTTAAGTTTAGAACTAATAAAAAGACACATAGTAAGCAATAGATTAACTATTACACCTCCAACAAGGAAAGAATTAGTTTACCATTTTGAAAATTTATATTTTGGTTTGAAATCACCTCTAGAATCAGAAATTTGGACAGGATTTATAAAAAACGAAAAAATTCTTATCGAGAAAAATATTTTTAGCGAACTAACTAAAAATAGTATTTTGTGGGGTTTTGTAAGTGGAGCAGAAAGGGCATCAGCTGAATATATATTAAAGAATAAATTAAAACTTCTGAATCCTCCGCTAGTCGCGATGGGAGAAGCTCCAGATAAACCTGATCCTAAAGGTTTCATTTATTTATCTAAAAAATTACTTAATCAAGAGCTTGGAAGATCAGCTCCTCCCATAGCATATATTGGAGATACGGTAGCAGATGTTAAAACAATTATTAATTCAAGAAAAATAATTCCAGAGCAGAAATTTATAAGTCTTGCTGTCGCTCCACCACATTTGCATTTAAAAAACAGTTTAAAAGCGAGAGAAATATATGAATCCAAACTAAAGATTGCAGGAGCAGATTTCATACTGAATTCAGTAAATGATATAAAAAATATTTTTAAAAATTTATTTTTTTAAAATAAATTAGTATTTAGATTAAATCATAAACTTTAAAAAAAAAGGCTATCGTAGCTGAATCTTTTATTACTCCAGAGTAAATTAAATCTCTGATTTTCTCTTTACTAAAAAATAAAACTTCGATTTCCTCATCATCATCTTTATCTAATAAATTAGCCTCTTTAAAAATATTGTTAGCTAAAAACAAATGTATTCTTTCATTAGAATAAGATGGCGACTCAAAGATTTCTCCAAAATATTTGAAACTTTTTGAAGAATAGCCAGTCTCTTCTATGAGTTCTCTTCTTATAGTCGATATTGGCTTTTCATTATTTTTAATAGTACCTGATGGGAATTCTAAAATATATTCTTCAACTGGAAATCTATATTGATTTAAAACAATTATCTTTTCTTGTTCATTCTTAGCTATCACCATTGTTGATCCATTATGGTCAATAGAACCATATCTCCCTATGGAGGAATTATTTAGCTTTAAATGTTCGATTTTTAAATTTACATTTTTAGTGGTTTCAAAAATTTCTCTCTTAAAAAAAATATGATTTTTTCTGGATTCGGAATCTGATTTCATTATTTCATATTATATAAATTATTAACCTTTATTTTAATAAGATATATTTTAAGGAAATGGCACATCTTAATTTGATGAAAAATATAAATTTAAAGGATAAAAAAGAATTCTTTAGAATGATTAATTATTTATTTTCTCAGAAAGGTAAAGAACAATATGCAGGTGAGGAAATAACAGTCTCAGATCATATGCTTCAATCCGCTACTCATGCGGTAAATAACGGTTTATCAGATGAAATCATTATCGCATCCCTTTTTCACGATGTAGGTCATTTACTTCTTGATCAAGATATCTATTCTAAATATAATGATCATGAAAAAATAGGTGCAGAATTTATTAAGGACTTTTTCTCAGATAAAATTTTTAATTGCGTAAGAATGCATGTTGATGCCAAAAGATATCTATGTACAAAAGATTCTTCTTATTTTGCAAAACTTTCATCAGCTTCAGTAGCATCATTGAAGGTTCAGGGAGGTGAAATGAATAAGGAAGAAATAAAAAGTTTTGAAAAAAATCAGTTTTTTAATGAAATTTTATTGGTTAGAGAATTAGATGAAAAGGCAAAAGATACTAATTTTAAAAACCTAGAATTGGAATTTTTTATTACAAAAATTGAAAGTATTTTTTTAAGCTAAAAATTTAAATATTCTTCAGCTATTTCTTCTGCGAGTCCAAATGATTGGGTCATTCCAGCACCGCCCAAACAATTGACTATTAGGATTGAATCATCAACTTCTTTTATTAACTCAGTTCCTCCTATTAACTTAGGATATATTCCGTTCCATCTTGAGGCTATCTCAATTGAAGGAAGACTTATAAAACTCTTAACTTGATCGACAATAAATTTATTTATTTCTTCATTATTAAAAGGATCAAAAGTTAATCCATACTCATGAGAATCTCCCAAAATAATTTCACCTAATCCATTTTGAGAAATCATAATATGTATTCCGTTTTCAATTGCAAAAGGGAACTCTTTTTTATATCTATCTTTTAAAGAATTAATTGATGAACATTCAGCAAAAGAATCATAATGCGTTAATGTAAAACCTGAACAAAGTGCAGGTCCTAACTTAAAGTTTTTAGGTTGAGTAATTGTTCTTAACATTTGAAGCTTGCTTTTGGTTGTATGAAATTTCTTATATTCTTGAGGAAATAATGATTCAAAATCGGCTCCTGAACAAATTATACTTTTTTTTTGTATTAATCTTATTACCATCACTTGTAACTACTAAATTTGGCTCAACACTTGAAACTGTTGTACCAAAATTAAATTCAACTCCATATTTATTCTTTAATAAAATTGTAATCTTTTTAATTGCCTCTCTAGGATCAACAATCATTTCAGTAGGACTCCACAATCCTCCAATTAATCCTTTACTTAAAACATAAGGGCTAAGATTAAAGATTTGCTTTATTGAAAGTAATTCTGCACTTGAATTTTTAAACTTAGACAAATCACAATATTCTTTCATAACCTGATATTCATCTTCTTTATATGCCAAAATAATTGAACCAACTTGATCTAAAAAAAAGTCGCTGCTTTGGGCTGTCTCAATCCATATTTTTCTAGAATTAAGAGCTCTACTATATAGCTTTCCAAAAGGTTGACCAATTGGCCATATCATTCCAAAGTTTCTTATTGAAGCTCCAATAGCTTTTTCTTCTCTCTCAAAAACTTTTACACTAAAACCTCTTTTTGCAGCTGACAATGCATGAGCAAGACCTACAATACCTGCTCCAATAATAGCTATATCAGTTTTACAATTTTTAGACATCAATAAATTGATTTAAGTAAGATGAAAATTCATTTAAGGAAGAAAAAAGTCCATCATTTTTATAAGCCTCAAGCTCTTCTTTTGAATGAGTTCCATTTGTTACTGCAAAAGATTTTAAACAGCCTGCACTTACTCCTGATTTCAAATCAGATGGGGTATCACCTATAACAACTACTGATTTAGGATCATCAATTCCTAAAACATACATTGCCTTTTGAATCATATATGGAGAAGGACGGCCTTCGTTATTATAAATTTCTGAAGGGGTTACTGATACATCAATAATTGAAGATGAGCCTCCCACATAATTATCATTAAGTCCTAAATCCCATCCAAGATTTTTAAGTATTATGTTTGTTACTTTTCTATAAAAACCTGTGTTTAATCCAATAAAAATATTTTTTGTTTTTAAGGATCTAAATAACTCAAGACAGCCTTCTGTTGGTTCAATATCAGTAGATAAATAGTGACTTTCTAAGATATCCTTAAAAGTTTCAAAAGATTTATTCACATAAGTTTCAAATTTATTACTACCTTTACCAATTCTCTCTTCCCATAATAATTGAAAGACCTTCTTTTTTGGAATGCCATGTAATCGATCAACTTCATTTTTATTAGTATTTAAACCTGTTCTTGAGGCGGCCTCTAAAAAACATCCAGTAACTTCATTTTTATCCTTCACAGTAGTGCCAGCCATATCAAAAATAACAAGTTTTATTTTCATATTTTTTTTCTTCATAATATTGATTTTATTCATTTAAGTTTAAGTAGTGTTTAAGTTTCTAATGGATTAATCCAAACAGAAGATTTTTTCGAAACATTCCTAGAAGTAAATTCATAAATTAACCTTACGAATAGACTTGTTAAAACGATAAGAGTAGACATTGCAGCCGCTGATGCTGTATCTCCTGCATCATCCATGTTTACAATTGAAACAGATGAAACTGGTATTTTTGCTGGGTAGAGAAAAATAATAGCTGATACAGTTATCATTGAATTAACAAAATAATAACTTCCTATCTCTAAAATTGTTGGGAGTGATAATGGTATCGTTATTCTTAAAAAGGTTTTATAAAAAGGAACTTTTAAAGACTCTGATACCTCTTCAAATTCCTTATCAATTTGTTTTAAAGTTGTTGTTGCTGATATAAAACACACTGTGAAAAAATGTATGATATTAGCTAATACAAGGATTCCCATTGTTCCATAAAGTAATGAGAAAGGATTAAATATTTGAAAATCTAAAAAGGGTACAGAGAAAGAAGGTTTATTAAAAAAAAGAATATAGGATAAGCCAAGTACTAAGCCAGGAATTGCAATTGGTAATGTTGAAAAAAAGTATATTAGCATTCTTATTTTTTTTAATGGTTTAAATTTTTCTACTAAATAAGCTGTAAAAAATACAAATATAGTCCCAAATATTGCAGTATAAATTGACATGAAAACAGTATTAAAATAAGGTTCATAACCATTTCCAGCTACATTAGAAAATCTAAAGTTTTGTAATGATAGAGAAATATCGTATGGCCATATTTTTATTAGCGAGGCTAATACTATAGATGAAAAGACCCCAATTACTAAAATCAAAATTAAACTGCAAAAAATAAACATTATTGAATCAACCATCAGATTCTTCCTTGGTTTAAACGGTATAGATTTTCCCGAAATTAGAGATGCTTCATTCTTTTGGAAATTTTTATCAATTAGAAAAGCCAAAATTGAGGGTACTAAAAGATAGATGCTAATAGTTGCTCCCATGGCAAAGTTTTGTTGACCAACAACTTGTTTATAAATATCTGTAGCAAGTACATTAAAGTTCCCCCCAACAACTTTAGGAACTCCAAAATCCGTAAAAGATAAAATAAAACATATAAAAAATGCATTCATCAGTCCATATTTGATATTGGGTAAAGTAATAGTTAAGAATTTTCTAAGTGGAGATGCTTTCAGAGATTCTGCTGCTTCATATAATCTTTGATCACTAAGATTTAATGCTGACACAAGAATAATTAGAGCTTGAGGAAAGCAGTAAAAAATTTCACCTATAATTATTCCATTAAAACCATATAGATTTATATCAAATCCAGGAATAGTGCCAAAAAATCCTTGAGTAATTAAACCTTGTTTTCCAAAAATATAAATTAAACCTATGGCAACAGCCAGGGGTGGAATATATAAAGAAAATAAGCTAAATGTATTGAAAAATTTTTTTAATGGTAATCTTGTCCTCGTGAGAGCATAAGCATAAATAAATCCAATTAATACAGAAAAAAAAGTCGTAGTAATTGCCACCTTTAAGCTATTTATAAAGGATTGCGTTAAGGATGGATTTTGAATATAGTTTATAAAATTTTCTAATCCTATAAAATTATTTTTGTTATCACTAAAGCTTTTTAAGAATAATGGAAGTAAAGGAATTATGATAAAA
>QCDO01000022.1 GCA_003278735.1 Prochlorococcus sp. AG-355-J09 | reverse complement strand
TTTAATATTGATACTAAAAATATTAAAGAACTGATCATCATCATTAATCCACCAAATATTCTTAATGTCAATTTTGATCCATTTGATTTATTTTTAAGTGATTCATAAATCCCAAAAGAGGCATTTGATGCTAATAAGGGAATAGTAAATAATCCATAATGGGAATATTTTGAAGCTGTTAACATCAAAAGAACAATATTTATCAAAGGAGTTAAAATCAATAAAATTTGAACTTCTATAGGTTTATTTTTTAAAATATATCTAGTCCCATTAATTAAAAAAATGAATAAGGGCGTAGATAATAAAATTAGATTTCTTGGGTAAAATAAAAATCCCTCAAAAATTTTATTCTCAGTTAACGTTTTTCCCTGCAACAACATATATGGCCTTATTAATGAATCAACTCCATATGTTCGATATGAAATGTAGTAAAAAATAATCAGAGGTATTAAACCTACAAAAAATCCAATAATCAAAAATTTAGTATATTTATAGCTTAGTTTTTTTATTTTGAAATAAATCAATGGTAATAGACTTGCTAAAGGTAGTAGTTGTAAATAGCTTCTTACAAAAAATGGAAGGGAAAGAAATAAACCACTTAAAAATAGAAATCTATTGTTATTTTTCTCTTTTAAAGAGTTATTAGTTTTTAGTAAATAAAAAATACTTGATAAGTTTAAAAAAATATAAAGAGTATCAGGACTACAATATTTACCGTAACTGAACCAAATATATGATGAAGATAGTGTGAAAATAGATATTAATCCTATTTCTAAACTACTTATATCTTTAATTATTTTGAATAATACAAATGAAGAAAGTATTGAAAAAATATAACTTGGTAATCTTGCAGAAAACTCATTTATTCCAAATATCTTAAAACTTAATGCTATTAACCAATAGGAACCTATAGTTTTATGATGAGCCTTTTCAAATGGTGTGAACCAATTATTAGACTCTATTATTAATTTTGCTCGATTAGCATAAAGAGACTCATCGTGAGCTATCAAACTATGATTATCGATGAAAAATATTGAAAAAAAAGAAACCAAAAGAAGAATAGATATTAAAAACAAAACAAACCTTTTATTGATAATTAAATTTTCTTCTATGTTCATCGTTATTTAAAACAATAAATTTATTATCCAATAATATTTTTATTTAAGGAGGTTAAAGGGAAATATTTTTTTAAAGATTAACTTCCACAAATATAAATATCTAATGTAAGAAGGAGTCATAAAACTACCCCTCTTGGTGAAACTCTTACAAAGAAACAACATTGAAATTTTACGCTCAAAAATGTAATGTTTAACAAATTATTAGAATAAAGGTTAAGAATTTATGAGGCTTTTTTAAAAGGGTTCATATTTCTTAAATAGTTATTCTTTTTGTATGCACTCATTTTTCTATATCTTTGATTTATATCTACTATATATTTTCTTGCTTTTTTATCACTTTCAATTTTCTTTTTTCGAAGACGTAAAGCCTTTAAATCTTCTATGGACATGAGGCCATCATCTTCATTGAAATTTAAATGATCAAATTGCATCAGTTTAAGAAATTAAGTTTCTTCTTTAAGTGCAAGATTAACAACCTTATCTTTATTTGCAATAGAGATAATTAACCAACTTAACTGAAATTAGCTATTCAATTTTCAGAAAGCTATGAATTTAAGTATTAATAACTTTCTAAAATCAAGAAAAACTTTTGATTGAATTAGATGGAACTTCTACAGATACAAATGATTCTCTATAATGAGATTCGGCTGATCTTATCAGTAACCAATAAAAGAAATTTACTAAAGCTTTCTCCACGAGGATTTAGTAACTTATTTAAATAAACTCATCATTTTTGTAATAGCAATATACAAAATAAATTTATTACGCTATCAAGATATTTACCTCATAAAGCATAATTGCATATTGATAAGAAAAATTTGCACTCTCAGGCTTTAGGCAGCGGACTAAATCCTCGTGGAGTATTGGACTTTAGTCCGCTCTATTTTTTTAGCAAAAGAAAAATAGCACTGCAAGGTAACTAGATCACCAATTTTTATATTTGACTCTGAATAAGCTAATTGAACAAGAGTATCTGAGCAAATGTTGGTGTTGTTTATTGTATAAAATTGCTACGAAACTTTTGTTATATCAATGACTTCAGTATTTTTGCTCATTGATATATTCATTCTTAAATAATATTATTATTGATGCCTAAAGAAGGTTTAATTTTGAAAAAAATAATTAAATTTTTTAAACTGCTCAAGAGAAGAATCGATATCCTTAGTGCAGAGACTGAATTGAAATTTATATTGGAAAATAAATAATGGGATTCCCCCATTGCCCTATTTGTGTAGTTCTCGCATTTGTTTCAGTTTTTATGGGAGTTACTCGTAGTTATATGATCTATATTCTTGTTCGGGAGTATATGAGAGCCGAATCTACTTTTAAATTGAAGTTTAGTTTCTATTAATTGTTGACATCTAAGTATAAATACTTTATAAATAGATTGTAGTGAATACTACAAAATCGTCCGATCTACCTTCTGATAGACCGCAGTACGACTCAAGCCATAGGACGGGGACTTGAGCAAGTTCAGGAGCTGCATCATGGTAAACATGTATTTCAACGGAAAGTCATTTGTATATTGTAGAAAACAAGAAGAAAAGATTATAAAGCTTACTTATAGAGGATCTATTTATTTGAAATAAGATTTCTAATTTCTTTAAAAAAAAAAATGGACATTTATTGACGTTTTTGGATTAAGTATTTATTAATACTTAATAAGAATAACTTATAGTGAATATATTTTTTGCCTATTTAAAAATTCATATATTCGTATATTTAGTAACGAGAAATTTATTTTAAAATAACTATTTTTTAATTAGATTTTTAAAAGGTTATGCAACCTATTTCTGAAGAACTTTACAAAAAAATAGTTGAGAGTTCTAAAAAATGAGTAATTTACTAATTGCTTTATTAGCTTTAAATATAGGCGTTAGTCTGTCTAAATTTTTTATTTTTACCTGAAAATCAAATTACTTAGTAAAAAAGAAGCAATTTATTTCTAAACAAGAAATAGTTAGTGGGTATTATTTATTTGATCTATTTATTTTATAAAATACAAAATTAAACCAACAAAAGAACTTCCTACAAGTATTAGCACCATTAAAAGTGCTGTTAACTTTGCTAATCCCATAAAGATAAATCCGAATTTCCTGTAGATCTTTGCATCCAGTGAATTTTCCAAACATTATTTACTTTTTTAAAAATTGATGTAACTGTTGGTAAGTCTTCATTAGGTGTTCCTTTGTAAGTAAATTTTGAACCTAATGTAAAAATGCACATTATTATATTTTCGCTTAAAAATTCGAATCGGTGAATTTTGGTTATTTCTGCCTTTTCTTGAACTATATCACTAGAAATCATTTGTTCGAACCCTTTTGCATCTATAGGATTACCACTGGGTCTTATGAATAAGAAATTTGGAGTCGCATTATTAACAAAAAATGAGGCCATTTTTTTTGGATTAGCAAACTCATTTAATAATGAAATGATTGTTTCTTTATCATTCATAAAAAAAGGGACGTAATCCTTCTAGTTTAGACCTACTGTTTAAAATAAACAAATCGAAATAGGATAATTCTAAAAAAATTAGTTAGGATATTAAAAAAAAATAGAATTTAATGTAAATCATGATCAATTCATTAAACAAATTGTTGCCCGTTGGAAAAAAGGTCAAAAAATATTTACCCTTTTTTATTGGATTTAAATTACTTACTTTTACTGGCTTTCTTACTTATTTAATGAATCGCTAATTGATATAAAATTAACAATAAAGTTTTACTAAATTAAGATCTAGTGAATAAAGAAGAACGAACTAAAAGATTTAAGTCTATGTCAAGTTTGCAAAGACAAGAATTGATATTAAAGAAGATGAAAGAGAGAGGCATAGAGGTAGGAAGTGGAATTCCTAATAAAAAATATGATAGCAAAGAGGTTTATGAATTAATTCATATTGCGAATTGCTTCCCAGAATTAAGAGATGGGAAAAAGAATATTTAGTTTTCTTCAATTAAGTTATTTATTTTGGTTCCCTTATTGCAGCAATAATTAATCCACCTATCAATCCGAGATTAATAAATACTGCTCTTTGATGGAAAGGGAATACATGAAAAATTATTGTTGTTGGAATAAGAAATAATAATAAAAAGACTGAACCGATTTTTTGTTTTTCTCCAAATATGAAAAATCCAGAACCCAAGATAAGACATATAATGGCTCCAACTAGAAGAAGAGATGAAATTGTTTCAGGGATGCCTTTTGAAGAAATATATTCAACTGTTCTTTCAAAATCATTTATTTTGCCTGGTATGGCTGAGATAAATATTGCTGAAATTGATACTCTTGAAAAAAAATCTAAAAAAGATTTGATGCTTTTATTTTTCAAAAAATAATTTTTCATAAACTTATTATAAGAAAAATTTTTAATGCGTTTGATAAATACTTAATTAGTCCGAAATACTTTTAAAGTTTTCTCAATGATGCTTAGGTCAATTAATAGAAATCTTTTTAATTAATGTGAATCTTATTAAGGTAATTAATAGTAATTTATGAATTGTCTTTTTATATTTATGAAATAACAAATCTAATTAAAATAAATGTTTAAAAAATTTCTTTTAACTTCTTTTTTACTTTTAAGTTCCCTCATAACTATATATCCTTCAAAAAAAGAAAATACTAATTTTTGGGATTATTGCTATTCTTTAGAAAAAATAATTTCTAGAAATACAGTAGAAAAAAATAAGAAATTATTGAAGAATTTTAAGCCTTTAGTAAAAGATATTGCTCTATTTGGTAATAAAAAAACTAAAGGCACTTTGGCTAATAAGATAATTGATCAATATAAAAATTCCAAAAACTTATTTATTATTACTTTTGTTCCAAACAAAATTTATTGTCTAGCAGGATATTGGGTAGAAGAGGTAAGTCCAGGAAAATTTGAATCGATTTTCTATGAGAAAACCAAACAAAAAATAAATGAATATAAGAATACAAAAAAAGAAGTAAATGAATTTATTAAAGGAATTAATTTAGAATATGAATCCATGAAAAAAGAAATTAATAATTTTTTTTAGAAAATAAAAATCTTTTTTCTAATAAAATTAATTTATTTGTTAAGGATGATTTATTTTTTTTAGATTGCGAAATGACAAATAGAAGTAATCCGAAAATAATTACAAATCCAAAAATTGATAAAGAATAAATTATTTTCTTTTTGATAGGTAATTTAAATTTATTTTTGATAATGAATAATTTTTTTCAGAACTGTTTTCAAAATAATCATCATTAAATATTTCTTCCCTTTTTTTATTAATGTCTATTTGTAAGTTATTTTCAGAGGCCCCAACTTTGTAATTAGATTGTTCATAAAAAAAATCATGTATTTTTGAAATATTTGTTATTTTTTTATTTTTAATATTAAGTTTATTTTTTTCAAAATCATTAATAAACCATTCGTCATAAACTATAAAGTTTGGTTTAGCAAAATAAGACAAGACTCTATTTAAAAAAAGTACATTAAAAAGATAAATCAAAGAAAAAGAAGAAACTTATTTTTGTTGGTAAATTTTATAAATCATTTTTATAAATCATCATTAATTATCAATTTCTTATTTAAAGTAATTTTATAGATTTCTAAGGATCTTATTATTTGATTCTTTTTTGCATATTAGTTAGCAAGGTAATTTATAATTTGAACTTTCTTGTGCCCCCGTAGGAATAATTATTATGTTTAGAAATTAGATTCCAACATTCTTTACAACAAAAAATCCAGTCTTTATGAATTATGGATTTAACTCTAAAGTGAATCTTATCTGGCTTATGACATAAATCACATTTTTTCAATCATCTTTAACTTTGCTACATTAATTTTATAAAAAAATTAGGTTGATTTAAAATATTCACGAAAAAATTTTTAAAGTGTCATTATAAGATTACACTCTACACATCCTGAAGCAAAGCAGTGGTTTTGTTGAGTGCCATTATTTAATTGCCTGATAAAAATTTACAGTTTCTACTTTACAGAATTTTTTTGGACAACTTTATTATTTATATGAAAATTATTTGACATTTTATTTGGCTTACTTTAAAAATAAAGTTCTAATTATACATCTAAACTAGAACTTTAAAAAGAAACTCACGAATCTCTATTAATTGATTTTAGTATAATTTTATTACTTTAAAACTATGAACATTTATCTTTTTTGGATATTATTTTTAGCATTATGGGCAATAGTTCCCTTAATGATTATTAAAGGCAGAGTAGACGAAGTGCCTAATATTCAGACTTCACCAAAAGTTAAAGAAAAGAAAAAAGGTTGGTTTAATTAAGGAAATCATTGACTTAGTATAAATAATCTGCATGATACTTTATTTAAAGTCTTAGTAAATTTTATTTATTAAAAGTGGAAAACTTAGAGAATAATTTTCTTTTTTTGGTTGTACTTGGAGGTAGAGCAAAAAAAGCTAATATTGAATTACATGATGTTAGGTGGGTTGTTGGATCTCAAATTGAGGATACATACGATACTTTAAGAAAGGATTGGTTTGGTTCTCCAAAAGGTTTGCATATTGATAGCTATAAAAAAATAAAATATATAGATGGTTATAAGATTAATTTGATAAATTTTGAAAAGGATAGAATAGAAAAAAAGAAATTAGTAAAAAAAAATAAGTCCAAGAAGTTTTTATGGTTTGTCAATATTGGAGGTTATAATCCAACTTCTATGCAGGAAAAACATGAGTTTGGATTGGTTACAGCTTCAAATAAAAAAGATGCAAAAAATATAGCTAAATCTAAATGGCTTATTGGGTGTAAAAAAAAACATAAAGATGATATTGCTTCTTTAGAAACATTAATTAGTTGTGATGATTGTGAACTAATAAAAAAGATAGAGAATTGGGAAATAGAATTAACTCCAAATAAAAACTTTATTGAAGTAAACAATTATCCTGATTGGTATGGTTATCAAAAAATAGATGGGGAAAATTGATTTAAGAATCTTTTTCTTGCAAAAGAGTTTTTCTTAGTACTTATATTCTTATTGGTGTTCTTAAATTTTTAAAAAGAACTTGATTTTCTTAATAAATAAATTCCACCTCCCAGAGAAATTAAGACAGGTAACCATGCGGCAAAAATTGGAGGTAAAATACCTTTTACTCCGAACGAACTAAATATAAATGACATTACATAATAAATTAATATAAGAATTACGCTCAATCCAAATCCCTGACTTTTTGAAGATCTTAAATTAGATTTAGATCCCAGACTGCTTCCTATTAAACCAAATACCAAGCATGCAAAAGGTAGCGTAAATTTTTCTTGAATGCGGACTTTAATTCTTCTAACTTCCTTTAAGTTTCCAGTTTTTTTATAAATTTTTTCTGCTTGTATTGCCTGCTTTAGAGTCATTTCATTGGCATCCTTAGGTACTTTTGCTAGGTCCATTGGACCTTCCACAAATGGATATGTATATTCTTTAAATTTAATATTTGTAGTTTGTCCGCCTGACTCAATTGATACAATACTTCCGTCAGAAAAAATCCAAGTAGAACTTTTTTTGTCAAATCTTCCAGTTTTTGCTTTTAAAATTTGTTGAAAATCTTCTCTGGAAAAATCCAACACAGTAACGTTTTTCATTATTTTGTTTTCATACCATTGAGAATAAAAAATATGAGTGAGTTTAGAGTTATTTTTTGTTGGCTTTTGAGTTTTGGAATTTATTCTGGATCCATATCTTGAAAACATAATGTTTTCTTTTCCTTTTTCTTCGCTGAAAGAACTTCCTATCCCTGCTCTTAATGTTGTTTCAGCTAACTCGTTACTTTTGGGAACTAAATTATCGTTAAAGTAAAAAGTTAATCCTGTCATAAATATTGAAAGAGCGATAGCTGGAGAAATAATTCGTGAAGTTTTTATTCCCAATGATTTCAATGCTAATAATTCAGAATTGCTTGATAACTTTCCATAGGCCAATAACGTAGAAAGTAAAACTGCCATCGGGAATGATAAAACTAAAAAGCTTGGTAAGCTAAAAAAGAGAACTTTTAACGCTAGAAAAAGAGGTAAACCATACTCAACTATTTTCCTAATAAGATCGAACATTACCCCAACAGATAATGAAATTACAGTAAAAGCAGAAATTGCGAATATCATGGGAGGTATTATTTGCCCTAATAACCATCTATCTATTAGAGGTAGTAAATACCAAGGAGAAATTATTTTATTAATAGTTTTTTTAATAGGTGATTGATTTGAAATTTTCAAAAGAAGTTTATTTGATTTTTGCTGTCTTTTTTAAACATTATAAAATATCAATGATTTAGAAACCAATATAAAATGGATAGTCAAGAATAATATTTTTATTCTTTAAATTTCAATAATAAATCAGGAAAATAATTTATTAAAACTTGCAATAAATCAAGAAATTTGATTTCTTTAAAGAAAGGGTTAAAGCATGAAAAATAAAACTTCAATACAAGAATGTAATTGCATTCACTGCCAACAAAAACTAAATCAAGTTAATAATTCAAAATTATATTGGGATAAATTAATTTTAAGAAAAAAGTTGGTATAGTTTTTTCTACTAAATCCTCTAAAATTCAAAAAATTTTAAAATCTACTATTTTTCAAATATAAAATAAAAATTTTGACCTTTTTTCTTTAGTCTTTAGTATTAAACCTCTTTCAAATTAATGCAATTACTTAACCTTTTGATTGTTTTTGTAGATCATATTTTCTCGATTTAAAAGAAAAAGGATAATCAAAATACAAGATGGAATGAGAATAAAATCTAAAGACATACATTTTGTTCAGTCTATTTTCTATTTAGCAAATAAATAAATCTTTGACATTAGTTTGGTGTTTTGAAGATTTTATTCAATAAGTAAAATATCTATATAAATTCTAGGTATATTTTCCTGCTTTTAAAAGTGAAAGAGCCTGCAAGTATCCCACCCGCAAGCTCATGACGACCTAGTTAATCCAGATTTCTGATTTAACCAGCTAAGCACTTCCTAAATGCTACAAATATTTTACTAAGTAAAATTACTTACTGTGAGTATAAATGCTTATTTTAAATAATTGGTCATCGAACTTGATAATAAAAAGTGATTAGATTAAATAAATATTGTCTTTAAATCTTATTTAAAAAAGAAATGATACACATTGGCATGTAGCACTAAAGCCAATAGAAAAATCATTAGAGATTTTTGTTTACATAAGTTAATATTTGTGTTACTTTAGTTTACAATTATAATTTTTTTAATGTCAAAATCAGGAGTAACTACAGAATCAGGTGGAAGGCAGAATATGTTCCCATCAGAAACTAGGCCTTATGTTGATGAAACTGTGTCTTACGATGGATATCCTCAAAATGCAGAAAAAGTAAACGGCAGATGGGCTATGGTTGGTTTCGTTGCTTTATTAGGCGCCTATGTAACTACTGGACAGATCATTCCTGGAATTTTTTAGTTTTCTAATTAACTGTTTTAATAAGCTTGTAGTAAAAGTTTTATTATTTAATACTTTTAAACAAAGAATTTAGATTTTATTTTAAATTTGAAAATAAGAAAAACCAAATAATAGTTATGGCATTCAAGCTAAATATTATTCCTAGAAATATATAAGCGAACTTCTTGCCAATAAATGCTGTCTCTGGTTCAAGCTTTACTCTCATTAAATCCTCGAATTATCTCGATAAAGATAGCATCAATTAAAGAATAAATTTAAGTTTTAAAGGAGAAAAATAATAAATTAATATTTCTTTTTAAAATTTTTTAAATTAATCATTTTCCTTCTTCAGCATTCTGGGAGAAAAAGAATTATGTTCTTTCATATTGTTGCTAATAAACTTTCTTAGTTTGATTTGTTTTCCGTGAATATAGATTATAAAATTAATCAAATAAATTTTAATCCACTTTAGAAATGGAATAGTGCTTTTGTGATGATTTTCAGCATATTTTTTATTGTAAGTAGGATTTATTCAAACCTTAATTAATAAAGACCATTTTTTATCAAAAAAATTTCGTTAAAAGCCTAATTTAATTTAAATTAGACTTTTTATGAAAAATAAAAAATTTATGTTAGATAAAGCCAGGAATGATCTGACCTGTAGTTAAATATGCTCCAACGAGAGCAACAAAACCTAACATTGCGAATCTACCGTTAAGCTTTTCAGCAACGATTTTTTCTTTTTCAACTATTTTTGGTTCGTTACTTTCCATTAAAACCAACCTGGAATGATTTGGCCTGTTGTGACATAAGCACCAACGGCTGCAACGAAACCTAACATTGCTGCCCAACCATTAAAACGTTCTGCTTCTGGAGTCATTTTGTTTGTGTAATTTGTAAATAATTTTAACATAATTATTTAATAATGTAAAGAAAATTAGGAATTTCCTCCCGCTTTGTTAGGTAAATTTAAAAAACTGCTACATATATGTGTCGAAATATACCTTATCCATGTTTTTATTTTTGTTCTGTTTTTTTTTAATTTGAATAAAAAATATAAGCTTTTCGCCTTGTTTTTTTAGAGGTACATCCTCATTTAAAAGGAATTTAAATTACTATAATATAAGAGTCAGCTAGTAGGGATACAGGCTGACTCTTTTTTTGAGAATTTTTAGTTTTTGACTAAAAGTAGTTTTAAGAATTCAAATAATTGCTATTAATAAATTAGTTAAGTATATGAATTTATGTCATTTGCAACCTACTACTTGCATTTAATTTTTGGAAGGATTCCTTCTCTAATGAGTTCTGATTTAATACTTTATATCTTGCCTGCTCTTACAATTTCAATATTATTTTTTAGCCTTAAAATAATGTTTTTCAAGACTCCTAAATTAAGAAAGGTTAAGTAATCAAGGATTTTAGAATTATTATTTTTACTGAAGCCCCCAATTGTTTAAATTTTGGATAATAGACTTTTTTTTTCGGCAACTCAAAGAAATAGAGACTGCATTGGTGATGTACTATCCCGAATTATAAAAAAAGGTTCAGTACTGGAAATCGGGAGTGGCAGTGGTGAACATGGAGTGTTTTTTCAAAAACGATTTCCTGGAATAATTTGGCAAACAAGTGACCCAGAGTTAGTGCATAGAAAAAGTATAAGTTCTTGGATTGAGTACGAAGACCTAACTAAGAAAATGCCCCAGCCTCTTGAGATTGATGTAGAAAAAATTCCTTGGGAAATTCCATTGATATTAGCTAATTCTTTGCAAGGAATAGTTTCTATAAATATGATTCATGTAGCAGAGTGGTCTAGTACTGTGGCACTCTTTAGAGAGTCAGGAAAATTACTCAATAAGGGACAATTTTTGATTTTGTATGGGCCATTTAAAATTTGTTATGAGCATACAAGTGTAAGTAATTATTTTTTCAATAATTCATTAAAAATGCAAAATGATCTTTGGGGTATTAAAAATCTTGAGGAAGTTTGTGATGAGGGTAAGAAAAATGGTTTTTCTCAAGAGGATATTATTAGTATGCCTGCGAATAATTTTTCAATAATTTACAGAAAAGTTTCTTGATAAGGCAAATAGCAATATCAAAAGGTGATTAAAATTAATCATCTTAGATGATCAACCTGATAGTTTTTTGCTCCATTCTTTATGCTTTTGATCTAAATCTGAAATTTTTTCCCCTAAACTCAACTGTCTTTCTAATAATTCAACTTTTGTAAGTGTTATTTTTTCCGAATAAAATTTAATAGGTTGCTTACCATGCAAATTGTCACCACTCATAGAATTACTTTGTTTAGTTATTTTTCTAAGATGAAAAATTTGTTATTGCTAATTCCTTTATATTCTTTTCAGGTTTGCGTAAATTAATGTGATAAATAATTGATGCTTATCATATTTTTAATCCACCATTTTGTACGAAGATTGCCATATATATCTTCCTCTCTTGATATCTGACTTGACAGCAACGCAATTGCAAGCAATATTCCATAGAGCTTTGTGTATTGGATCAGGATTAAAAAGATATGCTTTTTTAAAGGCTTTTTTAATTAAGACAGTTGCCTTTTTTGCATAATAATGAGGGATTGTTGGACATACATGATGAACGACATGACTAGAACCTATATTGTGGTGGAGAAAATTAAGGACTTTACCGTAAGGCCTGTCAATTGATAGAAATGCCCCTCTCATAAAGGAAAATTCCGTATTTGAAAGATGAGGTACATCAGAATCTGTATGATGAAGCCATGTATAAACCACTAGCCAACAATTAACCACTAATAAAGGACCAAAATACAGAGCAACTACTGGAAATATGCCACACTTTAGAACTAAATAAACAATGCCTAATAATGTCAAACCTACGCCAATATCTGATATCCAAACCTTCTTGGCCCATATTGATGGCCATAATGCTTTAGAAAATGGTTTAATTGGCCAAAAATGATTTGAAGTTCCATATTTAATACCTCCTGTACTGCCAGTAAGTAAATAAGCAGGCCATCCGAATATTAGATGTAAAACAAGTTGAAGAATTCCATAATTTTTCTTACCTAACGAATTTGAAAAATGTAATTCTTTTTCTCCGCCAACTTTTTCTGTAACTCCATTCCCTTTAATTACTAAAGGTACGTGAGTTTCTCCATTGGTTATGTTATTTGTGAATCTATGATGAACTGCATGAGAACGTTGCCAAGAAAAATAGGGGACTAGAAGTAATGAATGTAGTAAATAACCAGTTATAGATTCCAATGTCTTGTTTTTAGAGAATGCTCCATGTCCACATTCATGCGCAATTACCCAGAATCCCATTGCAGTGGTGCCTGATAGTGATGCGTAAATAATCCAAATTGGGATCATTTTGGGGGTAAATGGAATAGATAAGCCTATCGCAACAACTAATGATTGAATTAAAGCTGATTGTAAAAGATATCTCAATGAAGTTTTGGTATTGCACTTAAAGTAGTGTTCTGGGATAATATCCTTAAATTCTTTTATGCTTGGAATATCTTTATCCACTATTACAAGCGCTTGGCCTTTAAGGCCTGAAAAATTTATATTACTCAAAATTTTTGGTTAAGAATTTTGTTAAATAAAAGTGAATTTATATATTCTATTATCCATCACAGGATCTCATAATGAAAAGAATTTATAATTTTTTTCGATAAAGTTTTTAAGATTTTAATTTCATCTTCAAATAAAACTATTCGTACAAATCATTTTTTATTTTATTCTTTTATGGCAATCTTATTAATTATTTATTGATTTCTTTTTTATGCTAGTAGTCTTTGCTCTTCTTTAAAGCTTAATTAATTTAAAGACCGCGTATATACCTCTTTGGTAAACCAGATTGTTTACGTGGCTTTACTAAAATAGGTAAGACAATAACTCCTACGGTAAAAAGACAGATTGGAGCAACTACCATCAATATAGATTCTAGAGACATGAATAATTTTGAATTAATTTATAAATAGCAGGATTTTTTTTTAAAGTCATGCGTATTTATATCTATTTTGTGAGAATAGATTCAAAATTTTTATAAACTATTAAGTAAAAAAGAAAAAAAGATTAAAAAAAATCAATTTTTTCATAATTCATTCTATTAACTTAATCATTATTTATAAAAAATTAGTTATGGATGAAGAAAAAAAGTGGATGCTTATTACTTATTATTGTCCAACCCATGGTGATTCAGGTTTTGTAAAACCAATTCAACTAACAAAAAAAGAAATTAGTAAAACATTCTCAAAAAAAACTAGGAGTTCTTAAATTAATTTTTTAAAAAAACCTAAGGTATTTCGAAAATGTTCTAAATCTTGATTGAAATCAATTTAATTAAAATTGGTATCTTACAAAAATTCGATAAGCTGCTTTTTTATCACCAGTATTGGTAAATATATTTAAAAAAACAACTTAATTTGTATCAGAATCGCATGTTAATTCACATTGATTAAGATCATGAGATGATATCTTTTCTAAAATTCTTAACATATCAATTTCTGAAAGCTCTCCATTCGAGTTCCATTTTAAAGTTGTTTTCCTTTGAGGTGAATTTTTTTTATTCATTTTGCTCACCCCCCTTTAAATGAACTTCTAAACAACGAGTAATACATTCTTGATGACCATCCACAATACTGCATTCAGTAATACACTCAAAATATGAATTAATAGAATCTATTTCTGTGTTATGGTTCGTAGAAACAAATGAATCATTCATAATATTGTCTAATTTATTTGGAATAGAGATATAGCACGAATTTATGTTCAATAATTTAATTTATTAAGTGAATTAGAAAAAATAAGTATTATTTACTAAAGCTATATTTCACCTAGTTCGCCTTTAAAAATGTAGTATTATTCTTTTAAAAGATAGAAGAAAAAAAATACTTTTGATTATTTAATATTAATTTTATCAGTTAATTTTTCAAAAAATCAGCATAAAGACTGATTTACTTTTAAGCAATTTAGTTAGAAGATAAAAAAGTACACTTTCATATTTTCAAATGAAATCATTAATTAATTGGCTTTCGAAAATGTTAGAGAGTATGGCAAATGCTTTTATGCATCCTTTAAAAAATGACTTACCTCCATCTATTGGTACTCATGCATATAGCAGTATTCCCATAAAAAGAAAATTGAGAAGAAGGTTGAACTAGGTATTAACTTATTGGAATTAATTTTTCATTTTTATTATCCCAAATAATATATTTGAAGCAGTTTGAAAAATCTCTTAATTTTAAGAACTTTGATTGTTGGAGCAAATGAATGTTTGCTTTATGACAAGCTCTTAAGTTGTAATTTGGTATTCTCTCAGAGAGATGATGAATGCTGTGGAATGATATGTCTGCTAAAAACCAATTTAGCCAGTTAGGTATATCTAAATTGCTACTACCTAAAATAGCTCCATCGATGAGATCCCAATTCTTTGTATTTTTAGCATATGCATTCTCATAGTTATGTTGTACGAAAAAAACACATATTAAAATTGCTGCTGATAAGGTTAATAAAATTGAATAAAATGATAAGAAAAAAACTAACCCCAACCATTTACACATAAAAATCCACCCTATTATCACTACTATGTTATTGATTATTAATTCACATAGTTCACTAAAATTATTTCCATAATCAGAAAAAGGTGGTTTGACTCTTGAATTAATAGCTAAAAGTTGAGAAATTTCTCTTTTTTTTATTTTGATAAAAGTCTCTTCCAATATATCTTTAATGAAATTAAAAATAATGATGACAAGTCCTAATCTAGGTTTTAAAACTAAGTAAAAAAAACCGCCAGGGAAAAGCATCATCCAGTTTCGACTTACTTTATAAAATATTTGCTCTCTTTTTGTAAGAGATTCATAATCATCAAGACTTAAAACATCTATGGGACCTTTGTAAATTTCCCAATTTCCATTATTTCTATGATGAAATGCATGATCAATTGACCATGACTTCTGGGGAATACCATTAACCAATCCAAGTAAAAATCCAAAAAAGCGGTTTAATTTCCGTTTTGTAAAAAGAGAATTATGACCGCAATCATGCATTAATGAGAACGTTCGAGAAGAGAATAGAGTTAGAAGAACTAAAAAAGGTATTAATAGAAATCCTTTAATCAATAATGAAAAAGGTTGATTTATTATTTGGTGGACGATTAACCAAATAGAAAAGATTGGGAAGATTGTAGAAATAATTTGATAAGAAGCTCTAATATTGTTTCTTTTTAAAAATGGTTTTATTAAAAAATCACCTCTATTTACTTTAAGCATATTTCTCTTATTTTTTTGATGCTAACAATTTTTAAAAAGTATTGATTATTTAATAAACAAAAAAATATTTTAAAACCATACTAAAGAATAAATTCTTTAGACATAGTTCTCAATTGATCTAGATTTAATCTTTCTAAGTAATTTTTAAAGTCACTAAGATTCTTATTAGAGTCAGAATTTTTACTCTCGTAAAGAAGACTATTAGAAATTAACTCAATAAGATGATCTTTATCCATATCTCCTTATAGACCAAAATTCTTGTTAAAAAAATTATGGTCTTGAATTCGAGATCATTCACTCATCTCTATTTAAAAGTAATTTTTTATAAATTTTTTAAATCTTGTTCTATTTTTTCTAATCTTTCATTTAATTCTTTTTGTTCCTTAATTAAGGCTTTTTTCTTTTCTGCGAGCTCTTTGTTCAAAGGAGAATTGAAATATTTTTGGTAAGAGACAAAAAAAACTGCTATCGCTACTGCAATGCCAAGAGCACCAATTATTAAAATTGGAGATGAAGGAAAGTCGTAAAATGGAATTGACAATGTACTACACTAAAAATA
>QCDO01000021.1 GCA_003278735.1 Prochlorococcus sp. AG-355-J09 | reverse complement strand
TTTTAATCTCTATTGGTCAAGGACTTCCAATTGATTGCCTTGATATGGAATCATCTTTGTTGAAGGAATTAAAAACTAAATAATATATATTTCAGTTAAAAATTTTTATAAAACTTGGACGACTTCGCTTATTTCAGGAATCATTTCTTTTAACTTTCTTTCAATACCCATTTTGAGAGTCATAGTGCTACTTGGGCAACTACCACATGCTCCTTGAAGTCTGACTTTGACAATTGGACCATCTATTTCTGCAATCTCTACATTACCTCCATCAGAAATTAAAAAAGGTCTTAGCTCGTCAAGGACTTTTTCTACATTTTCGTTTGTCAGCGAGAGTGTTTCAGTACTCATAATTTTGGATTAACTTTATAATAAGCCTAGAAAGAAATCTGATTAATTGCAAAAAAGATAATTTTCTGTTGTGACTTCATCTAAAAATCCCACTAATGACAATAGCTACTTTGATGCAGTCTTAGTAGGAGCAGGGATAATGAGTAGTACTTTAGCCCTCCTAATTTCAGAAGTTTTACCAGATATAAAATTCCTTATTATAGAAAAATTAAATGCTCCTGGAAGTGAAAGTACTGGAGCTTTTAATAATGCAGGTACAGGACATGCCGCTAATTGCGAATTAAACTATACCCCTTTAGATGAAAAAGGAAATCTAAAAATAGATAAAGCGCTCTCAATAAATCGTTCTTTTGAAAAATCCATGTCTTTATGGGCCTCATTGTATGAAGCAGGGAAAATTGATATTAAGAATTTTCTAAAATTTATTCCTCATATTAGCTTTGTTTCTGGTCAGGATAATATTTCTTTTTTAAAAAAAAGATTTCAGAAAATGACCGAAAATCCTGAATTTATCGATATGGAATTTTCTAAATCTTTTGATGAAATTTCATCATGGGCTCCTCTAATAACAAAAGATAGAAATCCATCTACTCAAATTGCTGCTACCAGAATAGTTAGAGGAACTGATATTAATTTTGAGGCTTTAACTAAAGAGTATTTGTCATTAGTTTCCTTAAACAAAAATGTTGAAATTAGATACAAAACAGAATTAGTAGATTTAAAGAAAATTGATAAAAAACAATGGGAACTAGAAATCAGTTCTGAAGGTAGAAAAACTTCAATTAGAACTGGCTACGTGTTTCTTGGTGCTGGTGGAAAAACAATTAATTATTTACAAAAATCAAAAATTCCAGAAGCAAAAAGTTATGGTGGATTTCCTGTTAGTGGGAAATGGCTTATTTGCGAGAAAAAAGATCTAACAGAAAAACATAATTCAAAAGTTTATGGTAAAGCTGATATTGGATCGCCACCAATGTCTGTGCCTCATTTAGACACCAGATGGATTGATAATAAAAAACTTCTTTTATATGGACCTTTTGCTGGATTTACAACGAAATTTCTAAAACAAAGTTCATACTTTGACTTATTTAATTCAATTAAAAAGAATAATATTTTTTCTATGTTAGACGTTGGTTTCAAGAACAACGATTTAATTAATTACCTAATATCACAATCATTAAAGAACCATAACTCAAGAGTTGAGAATTTAAAGAATATGATGCCATCAGCTAATCCTTCTGATTGGTATTTAAAGAATGCTGGTCAAAGAGTCCAAATAATTAAAAAAACTGAAAGTGGCGGTTCTTTGAAATTTGGAACTGAGATTGTAAATTCCTCTGATGGATCATTATCTGCTTTGTTGGGAGCCTCTCCGGGAGCAAGTACTGCGGTTTCAATTATGGTTGAGGTTCTAGAAAAATCTGTTTTATTTTTAAACGATAAGCATAATCTTCCGAAAAAAATAAATGACTTAATTTATCCAGAACTATCAGTCTCTGAAAATTACAGTACTTTCATAAAAGAAATAAAAAAAAGAAATAATTCCATTTTTGGTTTCCATCCATAATTCTAATTAGCTAATATTAATCAAGATGTAATAATAGGAGAATTTTTCTTTCTATATGACTGATATATCGGTTTCAAAAATTAGAAATTTCTGCATAATCGCTCATATTGACCATGGTAAATCTACCCTTGCGGATAGGTTACTTCAAGATACTGGCACTGTGCAGCAAAGGGATATGCAAGAACAATTTTTGGACAGTATGGATCTTGAAAGAGAGAGAGGAATTACTATCAAGTTACAGGCCGCTAGGATGAAATATAAAGCTGACGATTCCCAAGAATATGTTTTGAACTTAATAGATACTCCAGGGCATGTTGATTTCTCTTATGAGGTTAGTAGATCTCTTCAAGCTTGTGAAGGTGCTTTACTCGTTGTTGATGCAAGTCAAGGAGTAGAAGCTCAAACCTTAGCTAATGTTTATCTTGCCTTAGAAAATAATCTTGAAATTATTCCGGTCTTAAATAAAGTTGATTTGCCAGGTGCTGATGCTGAAAAAATAAAACAAGAAATAGAGGAAATCATTGGACTTGATACATCTAATGCAATAAATTGTTCAGCAAAAACTGGAGTTGGTATTAAAGATATTTTGGAAGCAATCGTGAGAAGAGTACCTCCTCCTCAAGATGAAATTAAACTACCTACTAAGGCACTCATTTTCGATTCTTATTATGATCCGTACAGGGGAGTTATTGTTTATTTCAGGGTGATATCTGGGTCTCTTAATAAGAGAGAAAAGATATTATTAATGGCGAGTAAAAAAAATTATGAACTGGATGAGATAGGAATAATGGCCCCTGATCAGCAGCAAGTTGATGAATTACATGCAGGAGAAGTTGGTTATTTAGCTGCGTCTATAAAATCAGTTGCTGATGCGAGAGTGGGAGATACGATTACTCTTTTAAATTCACCTGCTAATGATCCTTTGCCTGGTTATAAGACAGCAAATCCTATGGTTTTTTGTGGCTTATTCCCGACTGATGCTGATCAATTCCCAGATTTAAGAGTATCTCTTGAAAAATTACAATTATCTGATGCAGCTTTAAAATATGAGCCCGAAACCAGTAGCGCAATGGGCTTCGGATTTAGGTGCGGATTCCTAGGACTTCTTCATATGGAGATTGTTCAAGAAAGATTAGAAAGAGAATATGATTTGGATCTAATCGTAACGGCACCATCAGTTATTTACAAAGTTAATTTAAATCAGCAGGAACATATATTTATTGATAATCCTTCTACAATTCCTGATCCACAACTTAGAGAATCAATAGAAGAGCCTTATGTGAAAATGGAAATTTATGCTCCCAATGAATTTAATGGAACATTAATGGGTTTATGTCAGGAAAGAAGGGGAGTATTTATAGATATGAAATACATAACAACAGATCGAGTCACCTTGATTTATGAAATTCCATTAGCAGAAGTTGTTACAGATTTCTTTGATCAAATGAAAAGTAGAACCCAAGGTTATGCATCAATGGAATATCATTTGATTGGCTATAGAAAAAATGACCTTGTTAGATTAGATGTTCTAATAAATTCAGAAAGAGCAGATCCATTAACTTCTATTGTGCATAAAGATAAGGCTTATGGAATTGGCAGAAGTTTGGTTGAGAAATTAAAAGAACTTATTCCAAAACAGCAATTTAAAATACCTATTCAAGCATCAATCGGTAGCAGGATTATTGCAAGTGAAAGCATAAGCGCTTTGCGAAAAGATGTTTTATCTAAATGTTATGGAGGGGATATTTCTAGGAAAAAGAAACTTTTAAAGAAACAAGCCAAAGGTAAAAAGAGGATGAAGGCAATGGGTAAAGTTGAAGTCCCTCAAGAAGCTTTTATGGCAGTCTTGAAATTAAACCAGTAATTTCCTTTAATTTAAAATTTACAGCTATTTATTTTTAAAAGAATTGGGTATATTTCATTTATATCTTTAAAAAGAGATTTTGGATATTAACTCATTTAATCGTGTCGGCGCAAATATCAGAAAAGCTGGATTTTTAATTGTACTTTTTTATCTTCTTGTTGTTTTAATAATGAAATTTTTAGAGGCTAATAATTTTTTTGGCTATTCATTTTCAATGTTAAGCAATGATATCTTTGCCCCTCCTTCTCTTAATCATTTTTGTGGCACAGATAGATTAGGAAGAGACGTTTGCTTAAGAACTTTGCAAGGATCATCATTAGCTATAGAAGTTGTATTCTTAGCTATTCTTTTTTCATTAAGTTTGGGTTTGCCATTGGGATTATTAAGTGGATATTTTGGTGGTTTTTTTGATAAATGTTTATCACTAATAATGGATACTATTTTTTCAATACCTGTAATTTTGCTTTCAGTTGTTGTGGCTTTTGTATTGGGTAAGGGTATCCTTAACGCGGCTTTGGCATTGTGTATTGTTTACTCTCCTCAATATTTTAGATTAATCAGAAATCAGACAATATTGGTTAAATCCGAAACTTATGTAGAGGCAGCTCAAGTTGCAGGAGCTGATGTTAAAAAAATTATTTTTAAATATATTCTCCCAAATGTAATAACACCATTGCCTATTCTGCTTACCCTAAATGCTGCAGATGCTGTTTTGGTATTAGGAAGTTTAGGATTTTTAGGCCTTGGCGTTCCTGCAGATGTCCCAGAGTGGGGGAGTGATTTAAATCTGGCTCTTGCCGCTTTACCTACAGGTATCTGGTGGACGGCTTTGTTCCCAGGTTTGGCAATGTTTTTTTTAGTTTTAGGTCTTTCTTTTATAGGAGAGGACCTTGAAGAAATTTTTGATAGTCAAAATTCTTAATAAATTTAGTTATCTGTAATAGGATCAAGTTCTCCTTGATCATTCAACTTTGGATATTCTTTAGCTGATTTTTTATACACCGCAGCTAATTCTGGGTAACACCATTCAAAAAGTGTTTTTTGATATTCATCTATATTTAACCCTTCTCCATTAGCGGGCAATATACCTCTATTTTTTCTTTGGCGAACAGCTTCAAATAATAATATAGAAGCAGCAACTGAAACATTCAGAGATTGAACCATACCTCTCATAGGTATAAAAATTGATTGATCAACCATTGATATAAGTTCATTACTTAGTCCCCATTTTTCTGCTCCTAAAACAAAACATGTATTTTGAGAATAATCAAAATTTCTATAATCTACTGATTCACTATTAAGAGTCGTTCCATATAATTTAAAACCTTTATTCTTTAAATCAGATATTGCCGTGATAGTGTTTTCATGATTATTCAGTTTTACCCATTTTTGACTTCCTTGAGCAGTACTATTAAAAGTCTTAACGACATTCGTTTTGCTAATAAAATTTGCTTCGAAAACTCCTGCCGCATCACATGTCCTTAATATCGCAGATAAATTATGTGGTTTATTGACATCCTCAACTAAAACAGTCAAGTTTTTCATTCTGCAATCTAAAACACTTTTGATTCGTTCAAATCTTCTTGGCAAAATTGACATTTATAATTTTTTCACACTTTTAAATTATATTCAAAAAATATTGATTACCTATTAAATCTCTTGGTTTATAATATTTGGTAGTTTAAATAAACTCAATGGCATACATAGAATGGGACTATACAGTAATAACAAGTATGGTAGAAAAACAAGGGTGGTATTTACCTGATCGTGAATCGGAAGAATGGAATAAATTTAACGATGAATTAGGAGAAAAAATGAGAGGTGTTGGACTTATTTTTGAAAAATATTGTAAATTTACTCCTGACGTAGGAGAAGGAGTTCATCTTCTAGATGACTGATCATAAAAAGTTTTTAAACCATTGATGTATCCCTTAATCAATGGCTTATTAATTAATAAGATAATATAATTTCACTAAATTAGAACTGGCAATTATTAAGGCTTTATAAAGCTTGTACTCTAGAAAAAATTTTTTATTCCACAAAAAAGTTATTTAATTTCTATATTTAAATAAAAATATGAAAAATAAATTAACCTTTTTATTCGATGGTGGTTGTCCACTTTGTTTGAGAGAAACAAATTTCCTTAAAAAAAGAGATACCTTAAATCAAATTGCATTTATAGATATAAATAGTAAGAATTATGATCAAAGTCTTTTTAATGACATCTCATATCCAGAAGCTATGTCAAACCTACATGGGATTATTGAAAATGGTGAAATTATTAGGGGACTAGATGTACTTGCATATTCTTATGAATTAGTTGGTTTAGGTTGGGTTTATTATCCCTTGAAGATTAAGCTCTTATCTCCATTATTGAGATTGGTTTACAGATATTGGGCAAAATATAGACTTCAAATTACAGGTAGATCCGATATTGAAAAACTTTGTACCTCACAATGCGAACAATAAATATGGAAATTATCGATATAGACAGAATAATAGAAATGTGTTGGGAAGATAGAACACCCTTTGAAGCTATCGAGTATCAATTTGGTTTAAAAGAGGAAGATGCGATAAAAATTATGCGTCAAAATCTTAAACCCAAATCTTTCAAAGTCTGGAGAAAGAGAGTTTCGGGAAGAAATACAAAACATATGGCCCTTAAAGATTCAACTAGATTTAAATCTACTCATAAAAGAAAATTTTAAATTTTGAAAAATCTTTCTACTAAAACTTGTCCTGTTTGTAATAGGCCGTTTGAGTGGCGTAAAAAATGGAAAAACTGTTGGGATGATGTTATCTACTGTTCAAAAAGATGTAGTAACAGGAAGTCGCAAAGATGAGACAAGTATCAATTATTTTCCCGAATCAACTTTTTAGAGAAAGCCCAATCTTAAAAATAAATTGTGAAGTTTTGATTTTGGAAGACTCATTATTTTTTGGAAATGATAAATTTCATAAATTAATTAACCATAAAAATAAGTTAGTTTTTCATAGAGCATCTATGCTCGCTTATAAAAATTATTTAGAAATATCTGGCTTTAAAGTTTTATATATCGAAAACAAGAATAATATTTCTACAGTCGACTACTTATCGGAATTTATTAAAGGTAAATATCAGAAAATAAATCTCATTGACCCTCATGATTTTTTAATAATGAAGAGGATTAATAATTTTGTTGAAAGTAACAATTTAGTTTTAAATATTTTGTCTTCTCCTATGTTTATGAGCAGTGAAGATTTAAAAGAGTCATTTGAATCAAATACAAAAAAACCTCTTATGGGGAGATTTTATGAGAATCAAAGAAAGAGCCAAAAGATATTAGTTAATTCGGATGATACTCCTGAAGGTGGTAAATGGAGTTTCGATGAAATGAATAGAAAAAAATTACCAAAAAAAATAAACATACCTGATACCCCTAAATTAAAAAAAAATAAATTTGTAGTTAATGCAGAAAGGTCGTTAGCCAATTTTGATATTGAGTTTATTGGAGAAAGTAATGAGTTTTTATATCCAACTAATTTTGATGAGGCAGATGAATGGTTAAATGATTTTTTTAAATATAGATTTTCCTTATTTGGAGATTATGAAGATGCCATATCTAAAGAAAATTCTTTTTTATGGCATAGTTTACTTTCTCCTCTTTTAAATAGTGGCTTACTAACGCCAAATGAAGTAGTAAATAAAGCATTACTTTATGCAAAAAATAATAATGTTCCAATTAACTCTTTAGAGGGCTTTATTCGTCAAATTATTGGATGGAGAGAATTTATTTGCCTTGTTTATAAGAAGTATGGAACAAAAATGCGAAATAGTAATTTTTGGAATTTTGAAAATAAGCCAATTCCAAAATCTTTTTATCGAGGGAATACAGGAATTGAACCAGTAGATGTTGTTATAAAAAATATTATTAAATTTGGTTATTGTCATCATATTGAGCGGCTAATGATTGTTGGCAACTTTATGCTTCTATGTAGAATTCACCCCAACAAAGTTTATAAATGGTTTATGGAAATGTTTATTGATTCCTATGATTGGGTTATGGTCCCAAATGTTTACGGAATGAGTCAGTTTAGTGATGGAGGTATCTTTTCAACAAAGCCATATATATCGAGCTCTAATTATGTAAAAAAAATGTCTGATTTTAAAAGTGGCCCCTGGTGTGAAATATGGGATGGCTTATTTTGGAAATTTATTAAAGATAATGAAAGCTTTTTTAGAAAGCAATATCGTCTTGCAATGTTAACGAGAAATCTCGATAAAATGTCAGAGGAAAAATTGAATAATCACATAAAAACGGCCGATAAATTTTTAAGAGATATTCAATGAATTAAGAGTAATAACCTTTAGTTGTCTTTGGAAAAATTAAAAGAATATTATGTTATGAAGAAATATTTAATACGGATGTTAACTTGTATAAAATTAGATTTATCTAATGGAAATTGGAACACTTTTTTTAACAAGTAATTCTACAGGTATTATCACTTTTTCTGAATTAGGTTGGATAACTTCCCATCAATCTAAGTTCACAAGGTTGGAGGAATCCATAGCAATTAAATTAGGCAGAATGCTTGATGCAGGATCTATCAATATTGGTTGTCGTTTGAAATCCTGATTAAGTTTTTATTTTATTAATGAAGTATCAAGAAGAAAAAAAAATATTTTTTCGGGAAAGAATCCATTCTTTAAATATCTTTCTTTTTTTGGATTTAATCTTTCTCTTATTTCTATCTTAGGTTTTATTTGGTTTAATACTGCAATTGAAAAGTAGTTTAAATTTTTGAATTTTTTGTATATTAAAGTTATCTTTAAAAATAAATTATATTTTGAGCATAGGATATTTACAAAGAAAAGCAGCTTGGGAAATTTTATTAAAAGTAAGTTCTGGTGATTTTTCTGATCATGCTCTTGAAAAGGTTTTAAAAAATTATCAATTTAATCCTCTTGATATAGCTTTTATTACGGAATTATCTTTTGGATGCATAAGGTATAGAAAATTTCTTGATCTTTGGTTAGATCATACATCAAAAATTACTCATAAAAAACAGCCTCCAAAGTTAAGATGGCTTCTACATATAGGTTTATATCAACTATTGAAAATGGATAAAATTCCATTTCCTGCTGCTATCTCTACCACTGTAGAAGTAGCTAAAAAAACAGATTTAAATGGTTTAGCGGGAACTGTAAATGCGATATTGAGAAATGCATCAAGAAAATTAGAACAAAAAATTTTTCCGGAATTATCTTCTGATAGAAAAGAAAGAATTTCATATATTGAATCATTTCCATTATGGTTTGTGAAGGAGCTTTATAAATGGGTCGGCAATATCGAGGGTGAAAATATCATTAAGGCATTTAATAAAAAACCATCAATTGATTTGAGAATTAACCAATTAAAAACTAATTTAGATAAATTTTTAAAAGTACTTCATGAAAATAAGATTGATGCTGAAATTATTAAAGATTTACATAATGGAATTACTTTAAAATCTAATCCAAGATCCATAAAAAATTTACCAGGATATAGTGATGGACTTTGGACAATTCAAGATAGATCTTCTCAGTGGATAGCACCTCTTTTAAATCCAAAAGAAGGTGAAAAGATTTTAGATGCTTGTGCAGCTCCAGGAAGTAAATCTACCCATCTAGCCGAATTAACAAATGATAGTGCTGAAATCATTGCCGTAGATAGATCAGCAAAAAGATTAAAAATACTGCAATCAAATTTAGAAAGGTTAAATTTGAAATCTGTTAATACCCTCAAGGCTGACGCTATGAGTTTGATTGAATTAAATCCTAAGTTTATCTCTTATTTTGATAAGATTTTATTAGATGCTCCATGCTCAGGCATTGGAACTTTTTCCAGGAATCCAGATTCTAGATGGTCTTTAAGTAAAGAAAAAATAAAATCTTTAACTTTATTACAGGAAAAACTTTTGGAGAGTATTTTTCCTCTTTTGAAAAAAGATGGCACTTTAGTTTATTCAACTTGTACTATTTGTCCCGATGAAAATAATCTATTAATTGAACGATTTATTGAAAAAAACAAAACTTTAAAATTGGTTAGCCAAAAGCAAATTTTACCTAGCTTGGATTATCCTGGGGATGGATTTTATTCTGCAATAATTTCTTATAAATCTTAAAAATATAACTTATTTTTTAATTGGAATTTTATAAATTTCAGATATGAACTTCTTCCATAAATAAGCTGCATTTCCACTAGATAATTCAGATTCCTTGTTATCGTCGTAACCTATCCAGATCCCTGTTGTAAGGTTATCAATGGAACCAATAAACCAGAGATCTTTATTCCCATCAGATGTTCCTGTTTTCCCATAAATTTTCTTTCCTTTTATAGAGGCTGCTTTTGAAGTACCTTCTTTTACAGATTTTTCAAGAAGCTTATTTATTTTCTTGTTTATTTTTAAATCTAATATTTTCTTGGAAAAAGAATTGTTTTCCCAAATAGGTTGTTTTTTAAATGATTCTATTTTTTCTATGATTCCAGGGCTTTGAATCTCCCCATTATTGTTTATTGCAGAATATGCATTCGTGATGTTTAAAAGATTATCTCCGTAGGAGCCAATAGCTAATGATGGGAATTCCTCAAACTCTTGCTCGAAACCTAGTCCAAATGAATTCGCTAAATTAATAATATTTTTTAAGCCGATTTTTTTTGTTATTGATATTGGCACGATATTTGATGAACTTTTAAATGATTCAATCAAAGAGATTGAACCTCTATATTCTTCTGAAAAATTTCTTGGGCAATAACTTTCCCAGCATATTGGTAAGTCTTCAAATTTATCACTTAATTTTATTCCTTCTATTAATGCAGCAGCATAAGGAATTATTTTAAAAGTAGAACCTAAAGGTCTTACAGATGAAATCACTCTATTGTATTCATTAATTGATGGATTTTTGCTGGTTATCATTGTCCTGATTAGTCCTGTGTTTGATTCGATAGATAACATACTAAATTCAAGTTCTTTTGGCCCTGCATAGCTTGATATTTTTTGACCCTTTTCTTGCCAATCTTTGTTGATAGAAGAATTAATTCTTAAAAACTTATAATCATTTTTACTTCCAATTCTTTTATCTGTTTCCTGAAGAATGAAGTTTATTAGTAATTTATCATCTAAAAAATTATCAGATGTTTGATAATTTAATTTTATTTTTTCTTTAATAGCCATATTTTTATTTGCAAGAGAAATATATCCATCAACATACATTGATTCAAGAACTTTATTTCTATTTTTAATAGCTAGTTCTAAATTTTGATAAGGTGAATAAATTGATGGAGCTGGAGCTAATCCTGCAATTAATGCGATCTCTGATAATGTTAATTCTTCTATAAATTTTCCAAAATAAACTTGGGCAGCCTCGTTTACCCCGTATGCTCCTGATCCTAGATAAATATTATTTAAATATAATTTTAAAATTTGATTTTTGTCATATCTAAATTCAAGTATGAGTGATATAAATATTTCTTTGATTTTTCTTTGAAAACTTAAATCATTATTAAGAAAAAGTAATCTTGCAACTTGTTGTGTAATCGTACTTCCTCCCTCTTTAACATAACCACTTCTAATATTTTGAATAAGGGCACGTGAAATACTTTTAAAATCTATTCCATTATGTTTATAAAATCTTTTATCCTCAGAAGATATAAAGGAATGTTTAAGAAAAAATGGAATTTTATGATAACTGTTATATATTTCAAATTTGCGGCTTAATTTACTTAGTATCTTATTATCAGAAGATGATATTACGTAAGAATATTTGGTTTCCCGAGACTTTTTATTTTTAGAAACGTCAAATTTTAAGGTACTAAATATTAGACTAAAAAAATAAAAAGATATTCCAGAAAAAATTAATATTGGAATTATTAAAACAAAAGATTTGAATTTAATCTTTTGCACCTTAAGCAACTAAAAAACTATGTCCTATCGCTAAAGCTGTAACTAACATTCCAGTTATAAGGAACGGTTGGGCACTTGCTTGATATTTGACATCAAACTTTAAAGGATCTCTTAGTAGCCACATATCTTGAAATGTAATTTGTGGAATTACCAATAAAACCAAAATTACAGAGGCTAAATGTTGACCAATAATGACTAATACTACAACCATCGCTAATTGAAAAATATCAATTAGTCCTGCACTTATTCTACTTGCATTTTTAATTCCAAATACTACTGGAAGAGAATTTAAGCCTAGCTTTGAGTCTCCTTCAACACTTTTGAAATCATTAATAACAGCAATTCCAAGTCCTGAGAGGCTATAAGCAAGTGTTAGTATCGCTGTCACGATAGTTAATTTCCCAAACAAGGCTTGTCCTGCCCACCAAGGTAAAGCTATATAAGATGCTCCTAATGCATAATTCCCAAGCCAACCATTCTGTTTTAATTTGAGTGGTGGAGCAGAATATATATAACTAACAAAGGAACCTCCTAATGCCAAAAGTAAGACGGAGGGGAAGCTGTGCTTAGCATATAAATCTAATAGAAAAGCAACTATTAAACCAGCTATAAGTAATACCCAGATTTGTATTTTTACATCTTTAATTGAAATTTTGCCAGAAGGAATTGGTCTATTTGGTTCATTAATTGCATCAATTTCTTTATCAAAAAAATCATTTATGGTTTGGGTATAACCCGCTAAAAGTGGTCCACTCATCAACATACATGCCAATGAAGCCAGAACATTACTAAATGTCCATTCAAAATTCCCACTTGCAGCTGCTCCACAAATAACCCCCCATATCAAAGGGATCCACGTTATGGGTTTCATTAACTGTATACGGAGTTTCCATATGCTTGATGTTTCAGAGGCACCCTTAATTCCTAATAGTTGTTTTGGATCATTCACTTTACTCTTTAACCTTTCTCAATTTCTTCTGGGAAAAACCAATTTTGCTCACCATTCTGAAATTTTGCGGTGATCCCAATACTCCTGCCGTCTGTCATTTTATAGCCTGTTATTACGGCTTTCGGATTAGAGGATATTTGATCAATTAATTTAGCTGGTAGTCTATCTTTTACTTTGTTAATGTTAATTTTAATTTTACTACCGATTTTGGGTAATAATTTTGTTTCAGCCATAAGAGGTAAAATGGAAGCTATTATGCAAGATTAACAGCATTTGGACAATTTTTACTAAAATGGTAGCTCTTCGTTTAATTCCTTGTTTAGATGTCGCCAATGGCAGAGTCGTTAAAGGTGTAAATTTTGTTAACTTGAGAGACTCAGGTGATCCTGTTGAATTGGCTTGTAGGTACTCTGATGAAGGCGCAGATGAATTGGTATTTTTAGATATTAGAGCAAGCGTGGAAAATAGGAATACATTAGTTGACCTTGTTTCTAGGACAGCAAAATCAGTAAAAATTCCTTTTACAGTAGGTGGAGGTATAGATTCTGTTTCTTCTATAAATGATCTTTTAAGAGCAGGAGCAGATAAAGTGAGTTTGAATTCCTCAGCCGTAAGAAATCCCTATTTAGTTTCTGAAAGTTCTAGAGAATTTGGTAATCAATGCATCGTTATAGCAATTGATGCTCGTAGAAAAGTTGATAAGGTTGGAGAGTGGGAGGTATATGTGAAAGGAGGGAGAGAAAATACTGGTATAGATGTATTAAGCTGGGCAAAGAAAGTTGAGGAGTTAGGCGCAGGGGAAATATTGCTTACTTCAATGGATGGTGATGGAACACAGAATGGATATGATTTAAAGTTGACAGAATCTGTTGCAAATATTGTTGATATCCCAGTAATTGCTTCCGGAGGGGCAGGTTGTTTAGAAGATATCTATGATGTTTTCAATGAAGGCAGGGCATCTGCCGCGCTTTTAGCATCATTACTTCATGATAAGAAACTTACTCTACAAGAAATAAAAACTTTCCTTCTCGAAAAAAATCTTCCAATTAGACCATATGAATAAAAATTTAATTTAATACCAAAAAAAATAAGTTAAAAATTTAAAAATGAAATTCACAAAAACTATCGAAGTCAAAAATATATTTAATAAAATTTCTTATAAATATGACTTTTTAAATAATCTATTAAGTTTTGGGCTCCACAGATTATGGAAAAGGAAATTAGTTAATTTATTGGAACCTTTAAATGGCGAAGATTGGGCTGATTTATGCTGTGGAACTGGAGATTTAGCATTCTTAATTTCTGAAAGAGTTAGTCCAAGGGGTTCAATTACTGGGATTGACAGTGCAGAGGATATCTTAAATATTGCAAAAAAAAAATCAGAGCTTAAAAAAAATAAATTTATTAAGTGGGAAACTAAAGATGTATTAGAAATTAATGATTATTCAAAAAATTTTGATGGAATTTGCATGTCATATGGACTTAGAAACTTAAATAATGTTGAAGAAGGAATAAAAAAAGTTTTTAATCTTTTGAAGGATAAGGGAAGAGCAGGATTTTTGGATTTTAATCACTCAACAAGAAATTCTTTATCCAATATTTTTCAGAAAATTTATTTGAGATTAATTGTATTAACCATTTCGCGGCTTTTTAATTTAGGTCCAGAGTACGCATATATTGAAAAAAGTATTAGTAATTTTCCAAAGAAAAATGAGCTTATAAATATTGCTAAGAAAGTTGGATTTAAAAAAGCTGGATATAGGACTATTTTGGGTGGCCAAATGGGAATACTAATTTTAGTTAAATAAAGAATTTAGTTTTTTATTTTTCTCCAACAAAAAGAACACTTTCCCCATCTTTTGATTTCGCCCTCAGGAGTAGGGGAATTACAAAGAGTACAAATACACATATTATTTTGATTAATTCTGCTTGGATGCTTTGCCCAAACTAACTTTGCATTAGTAGTTTTGATATTTTTATTTTTAATTTCATAATTTTGTATTATTTTTATTTCATTCAATGTTATTCCAATTTTCTCGATTCTCTCTTTTAATTTATGCTTGTTATAGATTAAAGCTTGGCGCCACTGTGGTTGATTTACTGCAATAGTAAGTATTTTTTTTTCAATATTTAATGGTTTACATTCTTGAAATAGTTCTAATCCGATTAAGTTCTTCCAGTTTTCGTTAATTTTAGAGAGTTTATCTAAGTCTCCGCAGGATTTTTTGAAATTATCAAGACAAATTTTTAATGGATGTGGATTCCTTCTATTCACTATTGGCAAATACTTTTTGTCCAATTTGTAAAATTTACTTATTAAGACTAAAGTTAATCTAATCTTTAAAAAGATGCTCGTTGTTTTAATAAAAAATTTGTGAAAGTTATTGGACCTGCAGCTAGGACAGTTTTTTATTTAAAAAAAATTCAGGGTCAATATCCAACCTGGACACTTCATTACAAAATAAAATGTAAAAGTACCGAAAATGAGTTAACAAACTTTTTTGAATATTCTGAAATAAAAAAAAATCGGCCTGTAGCTATAATCGCAAGAGAACAGTTCTCAGGGGTTGGCCAAAACTCAAAAACTTGGATTTCACCAAAAGGCGGGATTTGGTTAAGTGCAGCTTACCCAATATTTTCAAAAGAATTTGAATGTCAAATATTTAATCTGTCTTTAGGTATTAAGTTATGTGAAATGCTTAGACAAGAGAATATAAATGTTTGTTTGAAATGGCCAAATGATATTTTTCTTGATTCAAAAAAGTTGATTGGATTTTTGCCAAGGGTTATTACAAGAGGAAAAGAAATTATCTACGTAAGAGTAGGACTTGGCATGAATGTTTTAAATTACACTCCATTAGAAGGTATTTCATTATCAAAAGTACTTCAAACTAAGAATATTGATCAACATTATTGGACAGCTAAAGTTCTTAAAGCTTTTAATGATTCAATTGAATGTAATAAGAAGAAAGAATATGTGATTAAATCTGCAAATAAGTTTCTTACTAAAAGTTTTTTACCTAGTAGTTATTGTCCTCATGAATGGAAAATTAAAGATATTGATTCGAATGGGAATTTAAGAATTGAGAATGAAACTCAAGTAAAGGTAATTAGAAGGTTTTGAATTTAATTAACTTTTAATTCAATTATTCTTCCATCTTTAAATTTAGCTATTTTTTTTGCCCGATTTGCAACTTCATCTTCATGCGTAACTAAAACTATAGTTATTCCGGATTCATGCAGTTTGTCAAAAAGATCTAATACATCTTCAGTGGTTTGTGAATCTAGTGCTCCAGTAGGTTCGTCGGCTAACAAAATTGCAGGGTTATTGATAATAGCCCTCGCAATAGCAACTCGTTGTTGTTGACCACCTGATAATTGGTTTGGGCGATTATTCATCCTTTCTGAAAGACCAACTTTTTTTAAGGCATTCTTACCTCGCTCTAATCTTTGCTCAGGCTCAATACCAGCATAAATCATGGGCAAAGTTACGTTTTCAAGTGCAGTTGCGTCTGAAAGAAGATGAAATTGTTGAAAAACGAAGCCTAATTTTTGGTTACGTATTTCCGCGAGCTCATCATCTGATAAATTCTCAACAGGAATACCATTTAATTTATAAATACCTTCAGATGGTCTATCTAAACATCCAATAATATTCATAGCTGTACTTTTACCTGAGCCACTTGCTCCCATTACAGCTAAATAATCACCTTTATAAATTTCTAAATTTATGCTGTCTAAGGCTTTGACAGTTAAATCATCTTTCCCATATGTTTTAGATATATTTTCTAAACTTGCAACTTTCTTAGACATTTATTGGAGAATTCTTCTAGGAAATATTGTTTGCTGTAGCAATAATATCTTGTAAGAAAGGAGTTTCTGAAACTGCTTTATTAGCTAATTTAAAAAGAGGATTAGATAGGATTCCTCCAAGAGCAGTTACCGCCACGCAAGTATAAAGTGCAATTCTCAAGGGAGGTAAACCTACAATTCCCCAATTAATTTCTGGATATGATTTGACTATTTCAGAAGCTTCCTGTGGTTCTTTAACTACCATCATTTTTATCACAGAAATGTAGTAATAAATAGATATAACTGAAGTTACTAATCCAACAATTACTAGTAGATATTGATGATTTGCCCAACCTGCAAAGAACAAGTATATCTTTCCAAAAAATCCCAACATTGGAGGTAACCCTCCAAGAGATAGAAGACAAAGGCTTAAGCCTAATGTAATTAGAGGATCTTTTTGGTAAAGTCCTGAGTAATCAAGAATTCTGTCAGAACCAGTTCTTAGTGAGAAAAGTATTACACAAGAAAATGCACCCAAATTCATAAATAAATATGAAGCCAAATATAAAACAGCAGCTGATAAACCATCTTGTGTACCAGATACTATTCCAATCATTACAAATCCTGCTTGTCCAATAGAACTGTAAGCTAGCATCCTTTTCATTGAGGTTTGAGCTAGAGCTACAACATTTCCTAGAGCCATGCTCAATATTGCCAATATGGTAAATAAAAGTTTCCATTCTTCGTCAAAAGAAGAGAAAGTTGTGCTTAATATTCTTATTGCAAATGCAAAGCCCGCTGTTTTTGAACCAACAGATAAAAAAGCTACTACAGGAGTAGGTGAACCCTCATATACGTCAGGAGTCCATTGATGAAAGGGAACAGCAGCAATTTTAAATGCAACTGTTGATAAGACAAAAACAAGTGCTAGTGAAGTAATGAAGGATGGCTTATTGATAATTTCTAAACCTATTGTCGCTAAGTTTGTTGAACCACTTAATCCATAAAGAAAAGAGGATCCATACAAATAGACAGCAGCAGCAGCTGATCCAACAAGAAGGTATTTTAAGGCCGCTTCTGAACTTCTTGGATCTCTCTTGAGGTAACCAGAAAGTAAGTAGCTTGCTACAGATAAAGTTTCAAGAGATATAAATACACTGATAAGGTCAGTAGATCCACATAAAAGCATTGCTCCAAGGGTGGCCGAAAGAACTATCGCAGCAAACTCGCCAATTGGGCTACCACTTTGTTCTGTATACCGCCAACTTATAAGTAAAGATACCAAGGTTGATAAAGAAATTATTGCTCTAAATGCGATTGCCAAATTATCTGAATTAAAGGACCCAAGGAATGCGCTTTCTACTGGATTACTCCATTGCAATGCCAAGCTAACAAGAGAGCTTCCGATTGACAAATAGCAGATTATTGGTGCCCATTTTGATGCAGTTTTTTCTCCAGCTAAATCTACAAGAAGTGTTCCAACAATACCTAGTAAAATAAAAGCCTCTGGAATAATGGCTTGAGCATTTAAATTAATTGTAAAGATTTCGTTGGGCACTTTATTAAATTGGATTAAATTAGAAGTTTGATTGTAAGAGTCTAGGAGTTAATCTTAACTTGATTATAATTTGTGGGTATGATTTTTGAAATTTTCAGAAGAAAATACTTGAAAAAGCTTCAAATAATCATAATATGCCCTAACAGAACAAAAACACCAATTTTTGAAATAAACCTTGGATCACACACTTGTTATTGTTGAAAGTCCCACCAAAGCAAAAACTATAAGAAAGTTTTTGCCTCCTAACTATGAAGTTCTTGCTTCAATGGGACATGTAAGAGATCTCCCAAAAGGAGCTGCTGAAATACCTGCTGCTGTTAAAAAGGAAAAATGGTCAAGGATAGGAGTTAATACAACAGAAGATTTTGAACCACTTTATATAGTTCCAAAAGACAAGAAAAAGGTTGTTAAAGAGTTAAAAGATGCATTGAAAGGTGCGAACCAGCTATTACTGGCAACTGATGAAGATAGAGAGGGAGAGAGTATTAGCTGGCATCTCTTGCAAATACTTAAGCCTAAAATACCAACTAAGAGAATGGTTTTTCATGAAATCACAAAAAAGGCAATTAATAAAGCTTTAGACCAAACAAGAGAAATTGATATGGAACTTGTTCAGGCTCAAGAAACAAGAAGAATCTTGGATAGGCTTTTTGGATATGAATTATCTCCTTTACTTTGGAAGAAGGTAGCCCCCCGACTATCTGCTGGTCGTGTCCAATCAGTTTCTGTAAGACTTCTTGTTAGGAGAGAGAGAGAGAGAAGATCCTTTAAAAAAGCTAGTTACTGGGGGATTAAAGCTTCCCTAGTAAAAGATAATATTACTTTCGAAACTAAATTATTCAGTTTAAACGGTCAAAGAATTTCTAACGGTTCCGATTTCGACGAGCAAACCGGTAAATTAAAAGAAGGAAACAAATCTTTAATAATTGGAGAAGAACAAGTAAATGATTTATTGAAGACTTTTTCCTCAGAGGATTGGTTAGTCTCAAAAATCGAAAAAAAGCCATCCACTCGTAAGCCAGTTCCTCCATTTACAACTAGCACATTACAACAAGAAGCAAATAGGAAGCTTCGTTTGTCTGCAAGAGAAACTATGAGATGTGCACAAGGTCTATATGAGAGAGGTTTCATAACATATATGAGAACTGATTCAGTTCATCTCTCCGAACAAGCCACAAGAGCTGCTAGAGAATGTGTCAGTTCTATGTATGGAAAAGAATATTTATCTAACTCACCAAGACAATTTAATTCAACTGCAAGAAATGCTCAAGAAGCACACGAAGCTATTAGGCCGGCAGGTGAGGTATTTAAAACACCAAAGGAAACTAATCTAACTGGCAGAGACTTATCACTTTACGATTTAATTTGGAAAAGAACTGTAGCTAGTCAAATGGCGGAAGCTAGGTTAACAATGATTAATGCTGAAATTAGGGTCGGGGATGGATTATTTAAATCGAGCGGGAAAAGTATTGATTTCGCAGGATTCTTCAGAGCTTATGTCGAGGGAAGTGATGACCCAAGTTCATCCCTTGAACAACAAGAAATTATTCTCCCAAACTTAATAACAGGAACATGTCTTGAAGTTACTAATAAGGAATCTACTTTTCATGAAACTAAACCTCCTGCAAGATATACAGAGGCTGCATTAGTTAAAGTTCTTGAAAAAGAAGGGATTGGAAGACCTTCTACCTATGCCAGCATTATTGGGACCATAGTTGATAGAGGTTATGCGAATATATCTTCCAATACTTTGGCTCCAACGTTTACAGCTTTTGCTGTTACTGCTCTATTAGAAGAACATTTTCCTGATCTGGTTGATACTACTTTTACTGCAAAAATGGAATCTTCATTGGATGAAATATCTTCAGGTAATCTTGAGTGGCTACCATACCTCGAAACTTTTTATAAAGGTAAAAATGGTTTGGAGGTAAAGGTTCAGAAAACAGAAGGTGATATTGATGGTAAAGCTTATAGACAAGTTGATTTCGAAGACCTTCCTTGCGTAGTAAGAATAGGCTCTAATGGACCTTGGCTAGAGGGTACAAAAATTGATGAATCTGGTAATGAAATACAGGCTAAAGGTAATCTTCCAATGGATATAACTCCTGGAGATTTAGACGTAAAACAAGTTGATCAAATCTTAAGTGGCCCATCGGATCTTGGCACTGATCCAAAAACTGGGGAAAAAGTCTTTTTAAGATTTGGCCCTTATGGACCTTACGTTCAATTGGGTAATAATGATCAAGATAAAGCTAAACCAAGAAGAGCTTCATTACCCAAAGAGTTGAAAACTGATGATCTAACTCTAGATGAGGCTCTTGTACTTTTAAGTTTACCTAGATTGTTGGGAGTTCATCCCGAAGGAGGAGTTGTTGAGGCTGATAGAGGAAGATTTGGCCCGTATATCAAATGGATTAAAAATGAAAATGAATCTGAAAACAGATCCTTAAAGAAAGAGGATGATGTTTTTACAATTGATATAGAACGAGCATTAGAAATTCTTGCGATGCCAAAAATGGGTAGAGGTGGGCAAGAGGTACTTAAAGACTTTGGAAAACCGAAAGAATTTAAAGAAAAAATTCAAATATTAAACGGGAGATATGGTGTCTATTTAAAATGTGGCAAAACTAATGTTTCGATTGCCAAAGATACTGACATAGAAAAATTCACCATAGATGATGCAGTGTCTCTTTTAGAAGAAAAACTAAAAGATAAAAAAGGCGCAATTTTAAAAAAAATAAAGATTAGTAATAAAAAAACTATGAGGAAAAAGAAAAGTTAGAAAAAATATGATTTTAAAAAAAAAAGAATTTTTTTTATTAATTTTTTTAATTTTCTTGCAATCATGCTCTGGAGGGAGGATTGGAAATTTTCTTGAAAGTAG
>QCDO01000020.1 GCA_003278735.1 Prochlorococcus sp. AG-355-J09 | reverse complement strand
AGATGAGGGGGTCAATGCTTTAATCCAACTTATTAAGGATGATGGGAAGTGGATTGATCCTTAAGGATTTGTCAAATTTTTGAATTATAAATAAATTCTTTTTATAATAAAAAATATCCAATTATTTGAAGATAAGAAAATTGCTTAAAAAAAAATATATATTTTTGTTTGCGACATCCTTTTCTGGGTTATTTTTAAATAATTTTGCAGAGGCAACAGTTTTAAATAATAGTTATAAAGAAGTAATTGATAATGTTTGGCAAATTGTATATAGAGATTTTCTTGATTCAAACGGCAAATTTCAGAAGTCCAATTGGATTAATCTAAGAAAAGAAGTTTTATCAAAAACATATTCAGACAGCAATGAAGCATATGATGCGATTAGAGATATGCTTTCTAATTTAGATGATTCTTATACAAGATTTTTAGAACCTAAGGAATTTAATCAAATGAGAATTGATACCTCTGGCGAATTAACTGGAGTTGGTATCCAAATAGTTAAAGATAAAGAATCTGATGATTTAATAATTATTTCTCCCATAGAGGGCACCCCTGCATTTGATGCTGGAATTAAAGCTAGAGATAAAATATTATCCATAGATGATATTTCTACTGAAGGTATGAATATTGAGGATGCCGTGAAATTAATAAGAGGACAAAGAGGTACGAAAGTAAAGCTTGAAATTCTTAGAGGTTCTCAATCCTTTTTTAAGACTTTATCAAGAGAAAAAATTGAAATAAAATCTGTATCAAGTAAAGTCAATCAAACCAAAAATGGCTTATCAATTGGCTATGTAAGAATTAAACAATTTAATGCAAATGCATCCAAAGAAACTAGAGATGCTATTAAGGATTTAGAAACAAAAAAAGTTGCAGGATATGTTCTTGACTTGAGAAGTAATCCAGGAGGTTTATTAGAATCAAGCATTGATATCTCAAGGCACTTCATTAACAAAGGAGTAATAGTAAGTACAGTAAGTAAAGATGGTTTAAAAGAAACAAAAAAAGGAAACGGTCGAGCTCTAACAAAAAAGCCCTTAGTTGTCTTAGTTAATGAGGGTTCTGCTAGTGCTAGTGAAATAGTTTCTGGTGCAATAAAAGATAACAAAAGAGGAAAATTAGTTGGGAAGAAAACATTTGGTAAAGGTCTAGTTCAATCCATGAGAACTTTAGTTGATGGTTCAGGTCTAACTGTTACAGTCGCTAAGTATTTAACGCCGAACGGCACTGATATAAACAAATCTGGAATTATTCCAGACATAGAAGTAAGAATGAATATAAACCCTATACTTCAAAGAGAGATAGGAACTAGAAAAGATAAACAATATAGAGCTGGTGAAAAAGAGCTAATAAATATAATTAATAGAAAGAATCAGATAAGCGAATTTAATCCCGACACCACAAACCTCAATGCATTCCTAAAAATTAATAAGGAAGATAAAGTATTTTCATTAAATTAATTACTCATGTCCAGCATTTTCTTTATTGGCACATAGGCTCTTCTTATTATTTCTGGGTCTAGTTCAATAGAAGGGGAATTATTTTTCAAACAATCAAGAATTTTTTCTAAAGTATTTAATTTCATATATGGACATTCGTTACATTTACAACCTTCTACATCGGGAACTTCAATAAAAATTTTATTAGGTTCTTTCTTTTTCATTTGATGAATTATTCCAGGTTCAGTGAGTACCATGTAAGTTTTAGATGGATCTTTACTTACGAAATCAAGCAGCTTACTTGTTGATCCAATAAAGTCTGAGAGAATGAGTAAATTTTGACTACATTCAGGATGAGCAATTACTTTTGATCCTGGATTTTGATATTTTAATTTTAGAAGTGCTTCTTCACTAAATGATTCATGAACAATGCAGCTGCCAGGCCATAATTTAAGATCTCTTCCTGAATTTTTCTGTACCCATCTCCCAAGGTTCTGATCTGGCGCAAATATTATCTTTTTATCTTCAGGTATCTTTTTAATTAATGAGACTGCATTACTGCTTGTACATATCAGATCACTTTGAGCTTTTACTTCTGCAGTGCAATTTATATAACTTACGACATAGTGATCTGGATTTTCTTCCCTGAATTTTTGAAATTTATTTGAAGGACAATCGTCTGCTAATGAGCATCCTGCGTCAATATCTGGTAATAGGACTGTTTTATTAGGGCTAAGTATTTTTGCGGTTTCGGCCATAAAGTGCACACCGCAAAAAATTATTATATCTGCGTCATTATTTGCAGCTTTCCTAGATAGATCTAATGAATCGCCAATAAAATCTGCAATTTCCTGGATCTCTGGAGCTTGATAATAGTGCGCAAGAATAATTGCATTAGCTTTTCCGCAACGCTCCTTTATTTCAGAAATCAAATCCTCTTCGTTTTGAACTGATTTCTGTTTTGCAGTAGAAGTTATACTGGTCAGGATTTAGAATATCTCTACATAGATTATATGCCTTTAAACAGAAAAAATTCTGACAAATTTAAAAATTGCTATTGTTGGTGACTGTCATGGTCAATGGTCAGAATTAGACCTGAAAGTTTTATCGATTATCAAACCAAATATTGTTTTATTTGTTGGTGATATTTCTGATGGAAGTGTCAAAATAATTAAAAAAATCAATGAGATCAAAATCCCTACTTTTGTGATTTTAGGAAATCATGATAGAGGGAAAGATTCTACAGGCGAAACTCTCTCAAAGCAGATACGTGTTCTTGGTGAAAAATATTGTGCATGGGATTTGAAAGTTTTTAATAATCAAATAAATTTATTGTCTGCTAGACCATGTAGTTCTGGCGGCGGCTATTATCTTTCAAAAGAAGTTAAAGGCGTTTATGGACCTATAACCGAACAAGATTCAATAAATAAAATTATCAAATGTTCAGAAGAGACTATTGAAGAAATACCTCTAATAATTATGTCCCATGCTGGTCCCTCGGGTTTAGGCTCTGAGCCTAAAAGCATTTGTGGGAAAGACTGGAAATTACCCTCTTTAGATTGGGGAGATAGAGATTTGTCTGTGGCTATTTCTCAAATACAAAAGAGAAGAAAAGTTGATCTTGTGATTTTTGGTCATATGCACAATCGGCTTAAAAGAAATCTTGGTTTAAGAGAGATGTTTAAAATTGATAGCAAAGGGACAATTTATTTCAATACTGCTGTAGTGCCAAGATATAAAACTGATGAAGATGGGGAATTACTAATTAACTTTTCATGGATTGAGTTTGAAAAAAAGAAATTGAGACATGTTTCTCACCGATGGTATTCAGAGTCTGGAGAAATTCGTGAAGAAGATAAATTTTTTTAGGATTATATATTTTTGTTCATATTTTAAGTATTTTTGGGCTTTTCATATCTTGAAAATAATGTTTGAGACAAGATATAACCCGCAATTCCTGCGGCTGTAAAAGCTAAACCATTTTTAAATAAAGGTAATAAATCATTTGTTCTGGATATTATCGGTGCCAACCCAAAAATTCCAAATAACATTCCCCATAAAGGAGAAAGAAGAGCTAAAAATCCAATTGATATGACTTGACCTTCTTTTCGTGGAGCAGATGCAAAACCTGCCACTAAACCTCCAAGAATCGATGTACATAAAGTCCATATATATTGCTCTTTGGGTAGGCCAGGGACAACTTGGCATCCTCCTCTTTCGAGGCAAATCTTTACTGAATCAATTGCGTCTAGTACTGCACCATCTTCACCGTGATCTTTAACATAATATTGGTTGCCAAATCTTGTTTGAAGTTCAACCCAAAATAACCTTGGCATAAAATTAAAATAAGCCTCTCCGACGTTAAAGTTCAGTAAATTTCCCCCTCTAGGATCCGCAACTATCAACAAACTTGTCTCATCTAAATCCCAATAGTCCTTTATTGCACTACCAGGTGAGCTCTCAAACTGAGATAAATATTTAATTTTCCACCCACTTTCAATTTCTAGATTGTTGAGCTTTTCCTCTAAAGATTTTTTCTGATTAGGGCTTAATGTTTTAGCTAAATCAATTACTGGTGTTTTTTCTTCTGGTAAGAGATTTGGATTATTTATAGCGAAAACGGGTTTATGTGAAATTAAAACTAATATAGATAGAAATATTCCTAATAAATAGTTAATCTTTGAAGGCATAAATAAGTTTTGTCTCTTTATATTTTCGCCGATGAATAGCTTACCCGCGAATAATCCAGATTGGTTAGTAAAAAAAATAATAAAAATGGGGGGGACTATAAGTTTTTATGACTTTATGAATTTTGCATTGAATGATCCTATTAATGGTTATTACGGCAGCGGTAAAGCTAAGTTAGGTGTTAGAGGAGATTTTGTCACATCACCCTCTTTATCTGATGATTTTGCTTTTTTGGTTGGTAAACAAATAGAAGATTGGATGATTCAGTTCAAAAGTAGTTTTTTATCTAATCAGAAATTATCTGTAACTGAATTTGGAGCTGGAGATGGAAGCTTTATGAGTGGATTAATTAAATATTTTTTAAAAAACAGTAATAATTTTTTAGAAGGAGTTTCTTTTGTAATTATTGAACCTAATGAAGGGATGGTAGAAAAACAAAAAAATAAATTGGAGGAATTTTTGAACTTAGGCATTGATATTTTATGGAAAGGTTTGGATGAAGTTGAGGAAAATAATATAAATGGAATAGTTCTAGCAAATGAGGTTTTGGATGCTTTGCCAGTAGAGAGAATAACCCTCTCAAAGGGAAAATTAATTCGTCAAGCAGTTTCTATAGACAAAAAATCTGATAAATTATTTTTTGATAAAATGCCAATTACAAGTGAGTTGGAAAAAAGTATTGAACTTGCTAGAAGTGAGATGGGAATAACTATTCCGCCTGATGATGCTCTTGAAGGATGGACTACAGAATGGCATGTAGATAACTCAAAATGGTTAGAAGCTATTTATAGGAAAATCAATAATGGTATTTTATTAATAATTGATTACGCTAAAGAAGCTAAAAAATACTATAACTCTAGGAATTCGGATGGAACGATAGTTTCTTATGAAAATCAAAAAATGAAGAATAATGTTCTAGATTCTCCTGGAAATTGCGATTTAACATCTCATGTGTGCATAGAAACTTTAATTAATGATGCTGAGACTCTTGGATTTAGTACTTATGGAATAACTAAACAAGGAGAGGCGTTGTTGGCACTTGGATTGGCAGAGAGACTTTATGGGATTCAGAAAGAATTTAAGGAGAATTTATCAAATGCTCTTTTAAGAAGGGAGGCATTACTTAGACTCGTAGATCCAGTATGCCTAGGTGATTTTAAGTGGTTTGTTTTTAATAAGTTTAATAAGAAGGAAATGAATATAAATTCAACCTGTTTGCGTTAAGAAAAAAACTTTAAAAATAATGAATCCTCTACGTCATCATATATATCTACTGCACCAATTTCTTTCGGTAATATAAATCTCATTTTGCCATCACGAACTTTTTTATCACCCATAAGAATTTTAAGAACATCTTCTTTATTTATTTTGGGGATTCCTGTAGGAAGATCATAACTCTCTAAGAGAATTTGCTGTCTCTCTAATTCTTCTTTAGACCATAACCCTTTCTCAATTGCTATTTTCCCCGCAATATTCATACCAATTGATATTGCCTCACCATGTAGAAATTTGCCGTATCCACATAAATTTTCAATAACATGTCCAAAAGAATGCCCATAATTCAATATTGCTCTAACACCATTTTCATGTTCGTCTTGAGAAACAATATGAGACTTTGTTTTTATTGAACTATTAATTATTTTCATAAGATATTCATTCTTGAGATTTATAAGTTCATTCTTGTTTTTTTCAATTTCTAAGTATTCGAAAAGTTCTTTGTCTCTTATTACTCCGTATTTTATTACTTCGGCCATGCCTGCACTAAATTCTCTTTTAGGCAAACTTTTTAAAGTTTCTGGATCAATAAAAACTGCTTTAGGTTGATTGAAAGCTCCAATTAAATTCTTTCCTTTTGGATGATTTACTCCTGTTTTTCCTCCCACAGATGAATCAACCATTGATAACAATGTTGTTGGAATCTGAATATATTCGATACCTCTCAGCCAGGTCGCAGCTGCAAAACCACTTACATCTCCAACAATTCCTCCTCCAAGGGCAATAATTATTGAATTTCTATCTAAGCCAAATTCAAATGCTACATCATATATTTCACTTAAGGTTTTTAAGTTTTTATATGATTCTCCAGCCTTGATAAGGAACATTTTGGCCTGAAATTTATTATCTTTTAAATTATTTAAAAATTTTTCTCCATATAAATTTGATATTTCTTGATTTGAAATCACAAGTATTTTTCTATTCTTCGTTATTCCAATTTTTAAAAGTTCTTCGCTGATATTATTCAGTATCCCTGCTTCTAGAGTTACTTCGTATGACTTATCACCTAATGGGACTAATATTTTTTTCTTATTCACAATTGCTTACCTAGTTAAAATTTATAAATATTTGATATTAAATACTCTATATATTAGCAAAATCTAAGCTCTAGATCCTTAAAAATTCAGTTGTTAAGAATTACAAATGGTAATAAAATCATGCTATGAGTTTTAAAAAAAATATAAACGATATTAAGAAAAATTATTCCCTAGGAATAATTGGAGGTGGTCAACTGGCTTTGATGTTAACCGAGGCAGCAAAAAAAAGAGATCTAGAAGTATGTGTGCAAACAAAATCTTGTGATGATCCTGCTGGTTCAAAAGCTGATCATGTCATAGAAGCTGATCCTTTAAAGATAAGAGGTAATAAATCATTAATTAATGAATGTGAAAAAATAATTTTTGAAAATGAATGGATAAAAATTGACAAATTAAATTTAATTGACAATAAAGATATTTTTGTTCCAAGCCTTAATGCAATTAAGCCATTAGTAGATAGGTTTTCTCAAAAAAAATTAATAGACAGAATGAATATTCCCTGTCCAAAATGGATAAGTATTGAAGATTTTAAAAATCTCTCGGATGAGGAAATCAATAATTGGACTTTTCCTCTAATGGCAAAATCAAATAAAGGTGGATATGACGGCAAAGGGAACAGAAAAATAAAGACAAAAGAAGATTTAGATTCTTTTTTAACAAAGAATAGTTCTAATGAATGGTTAATAGAAGAATGGATAGAGTATGAAAAAGAACTGGCTCTTGTTGGTTCGAGAGATAGGACCGGTAAGATAAGATTCTTTCCAATAGTTGAGACATTCCAATCAAACCATGTTTGTGATTGGGTTCTTGCACCTGGAACAAATGAATATGATTTGGACTTATTTGCAATAAATATTTTCTCTTCAATAGTCAATGAACTTAATTACGTTGGAGTTTTAGCTATTGAATTCTTCTATGGGGATAATGGTCTTTTAATTAATGAAATAGCTCCCAGAACACATAACTCAGCTCATTTCTCTATAGAAGCTTGCACTTCAAGTCAGTTTGATCAATATGTTTGCATTTCTTCTGGGATAATGCCACCTGAAATTAAAATGAACTGTGAAGGTGCAATTATGATAAATCTACTAGGATTAAAAAAGAATTTCCCAATCTCATTGGAAACCAGAATTAAAATGTTATCTGAAATTGAGGGTTCTAATATACATTGTTATGGCAAATCTCGCGAAATCCTGGGAAGAAAAATGGCTCACATCACATTTTTATTAAATGGTAAAACGCATTCAGAAAGATATGATGAAGCTCAAATTTTATTAACTATGGTAAGAGACATTTGGCCATCTCCAAATGGATAAAAAAATAAGTTAGAGTTAGATTACTGGATCTTTGGTTAAGTTCTTCTTTATGTGCTCTGATCTGACTCTCTTTCGACATGAGGAGACTGTCGTGATGCGGTAGTAAACCGATCTTGTAATCGGAAACGAAAGCCCACTTTGAATCCTCTTCTGGCATTTCCAGGTCGATGCAGCAGAGAACTGACGGGGATCCGGTGTTACCTATCAGAATGCCTGCCATAACAAGCTTTTGGTAGGTATTTTATTTTTATGAAATTGGTGTGCAGGCCCAAAATGCAGTACCAAATGCAAGACCATATTAGTAATTACTAACAAATCTAATTACTGCTTAAGTAACAGATCGCGTTAAACAAAAAAATTTGAAAATTAATGATTAATTTATCGAATTAGCGGCTTTTTTCTTATGAAATAATTTTTAAATGCAGTCCCATTAATACTTACCAAATTAATTGCTATGAAATAAATTTTCTGAGATCTAATTATTTAAGCATTATTTTTAAGGTAGTTTTTTAAATTTGATGAGTTAAATAATTTGTTTGTCAAAATACTTGACGATCCATTTCTAATGTATTTATATTAGTAGTACATGTGTATTACTAGCTAATGACTTTAGGAGGAGCTAATGTTTGGACTAATTTTTCTTACGGTTATCGTAATGAGTCCCCAAGTGGTTGGTTGCTTAGCCCAGACCGGAGCAGATTAATTTTATTTATAAGGAATAAAAAATCTCCGAGAAATAGTATGAGAATTTTTGCTCATACATATTATGCAAATGATCTTGGTGAGCCAATGGCAATTAAATCATCCACTCAAATGTATTTGGATAATGCTTGGGATAAATGGCATGACCTTCAATTAGAAGGTTGGACTTTTGAAGAACTTGAATTACCTGAATCTTTATGATTAACTTAAATCCAATCAAAAAGAAATTATCAAAAGTAGATAGAAAGATATCTATGCAAGACCCATCAAAATTATTAGCAGAATTTTTTAATGGTGTTGTTATTGAACTTGATGAAGAATATAAATATGACTCATAAAGAATTGATAGATCAAGTTTCCGCAAATTTATTTAAACAAAGTGGAAAGTTAGAAAGCAGAAGATCTTGGTTGGCAATGAGAAATTATCTTGAACAATTAGATACCGAACAACTTAAATCTATGCTTAAGAACGACGGATGATGTAAAAACTTTATTTAGTTTTTATTTTTTTCTTAATTCTTAGATAACCGTAAGTTGCAAAACCAACCAAAAACATGTCCAAGTAAATATGCCAAGTAGGAAAATCTGGTGTATTAATTCCATTAACTTTTTATTGCTACTTGCCAATAAGGATAATCTAAATTTGATTTTTCTCTAATCAATTGTAATTTTCTAGAATTTATTTTTACTACTATTCCATCTGTTGGATATTTACTAAAAAGCTTCCCTTCCAGCCATTGTTTTCTAAATACTTCAACTTGGCTCGTAAAGTTGCATGAAATATCCTGAGGGATCATGAAGCCAAGCTTTGAAAGACTCTTTTTGGACTCATATTGGTTAAGTGTTGAATTAAGTATTTGAAATGCGCAGAAGCTAAGACTTTCAGAAAATCCTTCTTTAGCTCTTAGAAATTCAGAAGCGATTCTCTGGGAGATATTTGGACTTTGGTTTGGTGCATATAATTCACCTCTGACTTGAAGAACTCCTCGTAAAGGGAGATTATTGGGAATGTCTTGGACTTTGATAAGTTTAAAAGTAACGTCTGCCCCTTTTCTTGAAATTGCTTTCTCCAAGGTTCCATCCCTATATTGCAAAGCAACAGCACAACCATCAATTTTTGGTTCAATTAATAATCTGGTATCTACTAATAATCCTTTCAAAAATTCATCTATTGAATCCTTTTCTAATGAAGGTAAAACTAGTTTATTTTTCTTTTTAAAGTAATCACAATAAGGGTTTGTTCTTAATAAATTTTTTTCAAGTTGGTCGAACTGCTTATCAGAGATTAAAGCATTACCATTTCTATAATTATCGTCATACCATTCAATTCGTTCTTCTATATAAGTCTTCATTTAATACGACGGCTTAACTTTTTGGTCAGGTATCCAACTTGGTTTATCTATAATCCATTTTTCTCTATCTTCATATTTAACAGTCCATAAAAGAAATGAAGAAAGTTCTTTTAGAGTTATGCCAACCAAATATCTTGTTTTTGGACTTATTGATATAAATCCAGATAATAATATTAATAAAATAAGTTTAAACATACTTTTAATCATTTAAAAACTCAGCGTAATTTTTGCGAACTTTTTAATTAATGCAATTCTTATAACCTTCAATCTTTGCTAGTTCATCAATATCCAAACCTGTTTCTTCTAGTAAAGTTTCTGCTATATCGTCCTTATTAAATTTAGTTAAAGCTCCTTTAGTAGAATACTGAATACATTGGTTTTTGTACTTTGCTTCTTTGACAACAGGAGATAAATATAAACCAAACAAGATGATAAAAGCCCCATAGGTTACAACTTTTCTATGGTTTTTCCACCATTCATAAAATTTATTGGACACGAAAAATAAATGACTATCTTCTATTTTAAATTGACTGTCAACAAATTACTTTAGAAATTTAAGGATTGGTTAATTTATTGTTTTTTCATTAATGGATTTAACCCAAGAATAATATCTTGATTTTCTAATCCTTTGCTCTTTCAAGACTAATCTATCCGCAGATTCTAGGGGTGATTCTCCTTTCTTAACTTTTGTTGTAATAGAAATACCAAAACCTTTTGCTTCAATTTTTGCAATCCCACCCTCTAAAAAAAATAAAAAAGACCAACCTTTGTTCCATCCTAAAAAGAAGGGATTTCGATACATTGCATTTTTTTGGAGATACTCTTTAAATGATATTTTCCTTTTCAAGGAGTTACTTGTATTCACTATTACCAAATGAGAAGTTTACAGCTGATTATTTCTGGGAAGTTATTTTAGTATTTAAACAATTACACAGAGTAATACTTGACGTCTACGAGTAGTACATTTATATTAATAGTACAAATGTATTATCTTCATGACTTCAGGAGTCGCTTATGTTCGGACTTGTTTTTATCGTGGCAGCCTTATTGACCCCCCAACTGGCTGGTTGTTTAACAAAAAAAGTGGTTTATTAATTTTTTTTGAGAGTTATAAGAAATCTGTATCTAATAAATTAAAAGTATATACTCATCTTTTCTATGCAAATCAATTAGGTGAACCAGTCCAGATTAAAAATTCAAGACTTCATTCTATTGAGTGTGCTTGTGAAACATGGAATGAATTAATTTCAGGAGGTTGGCAAATTGTTACTAATAAATTCCAGTAATCATGATCAAGGTCAATCCGTCAAAATGGGAATATCTAAAAGAATCTACCATAAAACGAAAACGAACAAAGATTTGTATTACTTGCAATCACTTTCGTTACAGCACTACAGAAACTTTTGCTACTATCTTGATCTATCCAAAATACGAAAAACGCATACCACAGGGTGATCATTTACTTAAAGGCTGTGAGTATTGGCAAAAAAATAGGACGATATTTTCTCCTGAAGCATCTTAATTATTCTCTAATTAAACTTCTCTAGGTAGGGATATTTAATTATGTAAACAAAGCATTATTTTATACAACTTAAAAAATTCTTTTTAAGTAAATTTTAATTATGGTTCAATTCTACTTTTCCATATTTTTATTAGTTGTGCTTACATTTTTTGCACTTTTATTAGATGCACCAGAATTGGCATCTTTAATACAAACATTTTAGAAACTATAAATCAGCATTTTTACTGATTTACTTTCTTAATAAATAAGGCGTAAGTTTAACTAGTTGAATAGGAGGGATCTAATGATTGACAGTCCACCAAAGGAATTAAATTATAAAATTTAAATCTAAATAAAACTAATGCTAAATCCGGAATGAATTTTCTTTGAGATTCATTCCTTTTTAAATTCTTTCTAAAAAATGTAAATTATAAATCTTAAATTTTAAAAGTAAAAAATCTGTATATATTAAAATGATTTGGGGCCTAAGTCTCTTTTTAGAGAGTGGCTAACTCTACCTGAATCCAAAACCAGTTTTTTGTTCTTCTTTTTCTTCCCATTCATCAATAATTAGTTTTAGTAAACTTTTAAGTTCTGAATTAGAAGCATCAGTATCTTTTTGAAGATTTATACAAGTGTTTTTTATATCCTCAAAAGCATTATCAATTAATATTGTTTTTTGATCTGGATTAGCCATAGAATTTTAAAATGCTCCATTACAGTTGAACCCACTGCAGTTAATAACCCTGAAAATATCCATTACAAAGTTGTGGAATCTTCCATCATAAAAAAATGCCCAAGTAGTAAATATAGCAAAACCAGAGACAGCAAACGCAGCATATTGAAGCCAATGAATTCCATAGCTGTCTAATCCATTTTTATCAAAATCAGAATTACTCAAATGCTTTTTGTCTATAATAAAAATTTTTTTTAAAAAAGGAGAGTTTGTTTTGAAGGAAAGATTTATTTCTTCTTTAATCCTAAATCTATTAATCGCTTAAATAAATCCTGGAACTATCCATCCAAAAAAACCGTAGTTTATTATTAAAGCTAAAAACCCAATCATAGCTAACCTCCCGTTTGTTATTTCGGCATTTTTCCAAAATTTACCAATATAGTATTTACTTTTTTTCAAATTTTTATCTATCAAATAATTTGGTTCCAAAGGTTCTTGTAACCTTTTTATGGCGTACAAAGAGAATTGAATTGTAATAGCGATGATAACAATTATAAAACTAGTAAGAGCATCCATTTTTTACTTTTTATATGTGATTAATTATTAGCCAAAGAATAAATGGCGTTTGTATGTATCAAATATTTCCTTATTTCTGCTTTATCGACAGAGGGGAACCTTACTTGAATTATTAAAGAATGTAACATATTTAAAAAAAATTAGTATGAAATCTTACTTTTTCTTTGGATTTCACAATTTTGAAGACTTAAGTGTCACAATAATGTGACAATAATATCCAAAGATCACTATTAAATAGAACTACTAAATTATTTGTAAAGTCTTATTTCCCAAATTAAAATATTATTAAAGATTTTATGAAAATATTTTTAATGTTATTTGCTTAAATTAATTTTTAATAACTAGAAACTTTTACTTTTGTTTGATTTCTGGAAGGTAAAATTTATTACCTAATGTATAACCAATTGACATAAGTACGAACCCAATAAGTTGAGGTAAATGAGAATTTGCTAAAGAGATTTTTTCAATCATTTCTCAATATATAAAGTAATATGTTAATAAAAAAAAATTAATTATGTAAATCTATTTTTTTTTTGATTCTTTAATTTCCCCAGATTTTTTGAGTGAATTAACAAGTCTTTCATTTTCTGTTTTTAAATTTTCTAATGCAGATTTTGTGAAATGTTCTTTAGCCTCAAATTTTGCTGAACTTATAACTTTTTTATTAGGTAGTTTTTTCTTCGGTTCTGGCTTCATATTGAATAGCTTTTTAAAAATCTTAGAAGTTATTTTTTTTGTATTAGGTATTATTTCTTACAGTTTTCTGGTTAATAATATTTGTTTACATGGACAAATTAATCTTTATATTTTGGAAGCCTTAACCATCCAGAAGTCCACTCTGATTTTAGTTTTGTCCATAGGATCCTTTTAATATCTTTTTTATTTTTGGTAGGAAAAATATCAACCCATCTATCTTCATTTTTACCACCATAAGCTTTAACTTGAAAATGCCTATTACCATTAATAGTTTTTGGTGCTGTCCAACAAAGAGTAGGAGGCCATTTCATGAGAAACTTTAAAAGTAAAAAACTAAAGGTTGCTTTGCCCAGTCAAAACTAAACCATAATAAGCAATCGTACCAAGGATGAGTACGATACCTAGTATTCTAATAATCATGCTTAAATATTTTTAAATTCAAATCATATTAAAGAAGTTTTATAAATTTGAGTTGAAGATTTAATATTTTCTAATTTTTCCTTTTTTTATTTCTAACTATGGAGTGGCAAGATTCAGGATGCCATTCATTCTGAATCTTGCCAATAAAATCATAAATAAATGAATCGGGACATCCAGTTTTTATTTGAAGTCCTGAAAGTTCTTCTCTAATTAATTCATATACGCTTGTTATTACCCCTAAATTTTCTTCTTGGGAGGGAGCCCATTTTTTATTCTCCATTAATATTTTTTAAATTATTTTCCACAATATCGTAATAGGTTATGTCTCCATAATCAGCATCTGAACAACATAAATCTCCATATAGTTCCTCTAACAAATCGTACGCATCTGAATAATTATCAAAACTTTGAGCTGTTAATTCGTCATCTTTCCCATCAATTCTAATTATTTTGTAGGTCATATTTTACTAAGATGCAAAAAGTATTTTTTTTATTCATTAGATCATCTTATAAATTAAATCTTATTTTGGAGTATCAGTTGGGTAAAGCTTCTGAATTTTATTTTTCTGAATTTCTATTTTTCTTCTTTCAAATTTTTTTGCCATTATTTTTCTGATAAATAATTGTGGGATAAGCCAAACTAACGCAATAGCTATAGCCATGAAAGCAGGATTTCTCCACGTTAACCTTATAATCTCTTGTATAAATTCTTGATTGAAAATTTCCATATATTAAATTTTGATGATAAAAATATCTTTGCTTTCTTTTATAAAACCTTTTAAATTACATAATCCATCATAACCTTAAAAATTCTAATAAGGAATTTTATAAATTTTTTCTTTTTCTAGTTTGTTTTCTTTTATATTTGGATTTAGATCAATTTTTTATTTTTTAGTTTAGAGATGTCGACTTATCTAATTACAGGATCAAATAGGGGTATTGGATTAGAACTATGTAAGCAAATTCATAAAAGGGGAGATAATGTAATTGCAACGTGTAGGAAAGCTTCAAAAGAACTTAGAGATTTAGGAGTAAGATTTGAAGAGAATGTAGAAATTTCTTCTAATGAGTCGATAACAAATTTGTGTAAAAAATTATCTGAAATTAATTTAGATTGCTTAATTCATAATGCAGGAATTTATGAATTTAATTCTTTCGAAAACTTAGAAAAGAAAAGTATTTTGCGTCAATTTGAAGTCAATGCATTGAGCCCAATATGTATGACTCAATCACTTAAACATCTTTTAAAAAGATCTTCTAAAGTTGCTTTTATCACAAGTAGAATGGGATCTATTGAAGATAATACATCAGGAAGTTCTTATGGTTACAGGATGTCTAAGGTCGCTTTGTCCATGGCAGCAAAATCACTTTCCATAGATTTGTCAAGGGAAGATATTTATGTAGCTATTTTGCATCCTGGTTTAGTGAGTACAAGAATGACTGGCTTTACAAGAAATGGAATTAGTCCTGAAGAATCAGCAAATGGCCTTTTAAAACGTATTGATTCTTTAAATAAAAATAACTCGGGTACGTTTTGGCATGCCAACGGAGAAGTTTTGCCTTGGTAATATCAATACATTTCTATTGAATAGATTTATATCTTTAATTTGTTAAAAAAATTTTAAATTTTTAACGAATTTCTTTCCTTGTTTAATTCTTTTAGTTATGTTTAGATAAATATTAGTAAAGGAGGTGATTCATTGTCGTATCTACCGAAAAATGCGGTTATCAAAGGGGCCGTGAATTCAGTATCTTCATCACATTCATCGGTCTCTTTTTCTTTGATTAAGAAAAAAGGTTTTATAATCAACAAATTTATATAAATCTGTTACTTAACAATTAAAGGCTCTGCATCTCGTGAAGTTGCAGAGCTTTTTTTATGAATTTAAATAATCTTTCAAAATTTACTCTATCTTTTTTGGCCAAAGTAAATTAAGGCTAAAAAAGATAAAGTGCTTACTAAAGCGATTAAGTACCATCCTGTTGAGGAGTTGCTAACTACTTCAGTCATTTATTTTGATTTATCGGAGGAATTGATTATTTGAGTGAAAATCACAATTGATATCATTAAAAAAACTAAAAGGATGTAAGTTACGTTCATTTATAGAAAAATGCTAATTATCAAAAAGATTATTCCTAGAACTACCGTAACAATTGCTCCATCTACTAATAAGTCTTTCCATGTATAACTTTTAAGCATCCTTATTTTATCTTCTTCACTCATAAGGTTCTTTAACCACGTCCAATCTAAAACCTTTGTCAATGCAACACCAAAAATTAAATGCCCAATCAAAATACCAATTAGATCAATTCTAGAAATATCTTTAGTAAGGCCTGTAATAATAAAAAATTCCACTAGCTTTTTTCTTTATTAGATAAGGCACCACCTTCTTCTTTGTACTTTTCCCAAGCTTCGCTTATTTTTGCTTTAGAAAAGTTTTGTTTCCCCTCAGAGAATTTATTTTTGAGGTTATTAAAACTATTAGTGAGCTCTTTTTTTGTTGGTTCATCAAGAAAGTTTGATGTTAATTTCCATAAGTACCAGCTACTTGCTAGAAGAAGAATCAATCCCAGTAGTTGCATATTGTTTTTTTTACTATGCTACAACTTTTTAAATGGTTTCGATAAATTAATTTATTTAATACCCGTAGAATTTTTTTGAAATAAATAAAAATTAAAACTTTAACCAGAGGAAAAATATTCTATCCAGCAACCATATGGTTAAACCCCCTTCTAGGAAAGCCAACCAGTACATCCCATAATCAGAAAATCCCATTTGTTCTTTTACTGTTTTAATTAATTTTTTGTGAGCTTGAATGAGATCTTTCATGAACAATCAAATTTTTTAAACCTGCTGAATTTCTTTAATTAAAAAACCCTTCCCATAGCAAGATAGACATGTTTTAGTCTCATCTAATGAAATTCTTAGAAAACCTGCTCCATTACATCTAAAGCAATTTACTTTAGTGTTTGCATAGATTTTTGATTTAATTTTAGCAGCACGATTTAAGTAAGAAACAGTTTCTTTACGGCCATTTGCTTTGGCAGCTTTGTTTAAAAGCTTTTTGTAGTTGACTTTAAGTTCTTGGGTATTCATCTTTTTTAGAAATTATGATGCAAATACAGGAAAAACTTAATGTTTAAATAATTTAAATGATTTTTCCCGTTTATATTTCTGTTCAGATCTCTTACGGAGATCTAAATAATATAACTAAGATTTGTTTTATATGATTGGTATTAAAGAGTATTAATTTGTATATTTAATAGAAATTTTATATTTGGTAGATTAACTATTTTGGATGATCATTCCAAAAATCATTATTTTGACCTAGAAAGGAATTTTGTAAATTTTGCAGTTTAAAAAATTTTAGGTCTAATAAATCATCCGGCCTTTTTGAGGTTTTTTACTAAAAAATCATTTTCATTAGTAAGAACTTTGAGCTTAGATTTTTCCAACTCTTTTCTGATTTCGGGATTCACATCCTTTTTTGTCTCATTTTGATTCATAAGATTTATTCTTAAAATTATTTAAAAAGACAGTTGTGATCATAGTGATCCTAAAAAAAATTTGTGGATAGTTTTTTCTTAAAAGAAGATATTATTTTATTTTGCTCATAGAAATTCAAATTTAATTAACATATTGTGGAAAACCCTGTTGAAAAACGCTTAAAAAGTGGATAACTCTTCGGGAGCATTATCAAAACAAGCTTTTCTGGAAAAATTTTTAAGTATTAATACTTCATCAAAAAAAATAAAATATAGTTTAAAAAGTAACATAATCTCTTGTTATAACTGTGGGATCATTACTTTTTAAAAAAGATAAATTTTCTATACCAGAAGCTCATGTTGATAAAAAATTCAAGAAGTTTTTTCTTCATGATGTATCAAATTGAAAATTAAAGTGAAGAAAAATAAATCAAAACTTGAAATTTTTAATTTTTGCCATAGCTGAGTATATGAGTATAAATTGTTTAATTCGGTTTTCTCTATGCAAATATTTCTCAAACCTAAAGCTAATCAAATAGGGTTGACTAAGTTAATAAATTTTAAATGACAGAAGAAAAAAAGGATTCAAAAAAATGTTCTGGAAAGAAAAACATTATGTTTGCCTATGGTTTTATACAACTGGGTTCTAGTTTCGTATCGGCAATAGCTTTAGCTGCAATCGCTTTTGGATTCTGTTCGGTAAAAAAAGAATCTAAACTTTTTAATAAATGTGTTTCAGAAATAATTGAAGATGGTAGTACCAATTCTGAGGCCGTAAGGTATTGCAACGGGGGCAATTAAAATCTCTCTCAGATCAATTAAATGGATTCTACAATTGATTTTATTATTGACTCTTTAAAAGAGGAGCCAATTGGAGAAACTGATCATTTTATTTGGTTCATAACAGATATTGGTATTGTTGCCCTATTTAAAAAAGATGAGAACTGTGAAACTTATAGTTCGAATGTCGAAATTGAGGCTAATAAAATTGGTTTGGATATAACTAAAGAGGAAAAAGAGTATCTCAAATTAAAAAAGAGACAGCTTTTCTTGTTTTATTCATAATCTAGGCTTAAGTTCTTGATTTAGTATGATGGCTCAAGGTTAAAGTTAGGCTCCTTAATATTATTCTCGCTAATTAATTCGTAGGTAAGCTCTTTATTTAGGGCATTTATATAAGATGTATAAAGTTTTCCCCAAACAAATTCAAATTCATCTTTACTTAAATTCTTGAAAAGAATTTCTCCTTTGAAGTAAATGTGATAAGAATCATTCATTATGGAAAATTAATCTTATCCTTTTTAACGTAGTGAGATATGTATGTAGTATTAGGTGCTACTAAAAAAAAATTTATATTTAGAAGTTAGAAACACTTTTAGACCATCCGTGTATTCATTTTTTGTTTTTTGAATAATTCGACTGTCTCATCAAGATCCATACACGGCTGAATACTTATATCCATTAACCTTCTCCAGGGATGCCATTGCTTCCAGATTGTCTCAAGAGAATCTGCACTCACTACAGAATGTCCAATCCCATTTTGAACCATAAAAATCCAAGAATGAACCTCATAGTTTTCAGGTCTGTTTTGGGGACCACCTGATTCGTACCAATTAATTAGCATTTCTGCCCCTTCTTCTTGATCCTCGCCATCTGTAAATTCGTAGGAAATCAAATACCTTTGCATATAGATATTATTAAATCTCTAAACTATTTTAACTCTAGATTTAGATATTGCCTCCCAATTTAATTAATGCTATGAAGTTTATAGAAGTGATTGTTTTTAAATGACCGAAAGATTTGGGAAAATTAAAAAGAATATTTTGACTAATTTATCCTTTATAAATAAGACGATCTTGAAGTATTTTCAAAACCATGATCTGTTCGTATAGCTCCATTTAACAGATAAAATTTGATACTTTTTAAAATACCTTAAATTAGTTACCATATTTGTACTGTATAGATACCAATGATAAATAAAAAGGATCAAAACGATCCAATTGATAATTTAGAGTATGAAAAAGTTCTAGAAGAAGAAATAATTAATTCGTACGAAAGTAAATTTCAGAAAGATACTGTAGAAGATATTAAAAAGATTAAATTTTACAGACTTAAAAGAACCCCATTAGAAATACTAAATAGGACATTTTTCTTTTTCTTTATTGGAAGTTTTCTTTTCTCTTTGTTTTTAGCTTATTCAGAAAGTAAGTTGTGGTTCATACTTTATGTAATAAGTGCACTGTCATGTGTTTTCTATACTCCTAATAGAAAGGCACTTAAAGAATTAATAGCAGCTTGGCCAAATATAGAGGATCTCATTAAAGGGAGGAGTATGTGGAGAAAAGGCAAGTAAATAGATCATGAACCCTTTAAATGCATTTAAAAAATGGTTATTAAATATCCTTGTGCCATACATAGAGGGCACCAACAAGAAAAAAGATGATAAAAAATGAGTTTAATAAAGGTTGGAATTATTGTTGAAATATTTTTGTTTGTAGGAGTTTTTTTATGGGTTAGGAAACTAACTAGTAATAAAAGTAGGCAACCATCTCTATCAAAAAAAACAATTAAAAATCTTAAATTTTAAAATTTTGATCACAAAATAAGGATTCTTTATAAAGAGATCAAATTTATGGGAAAAATCTTTACTTTTTTTCTCTCACTTTGTGTATGAAATCGGTTAGAACATCTATATAGTTTTAAAAAATATGGTTTCCTCCATTCAAGGTCTTGCTCCAATTACTAACCCATTAAATAGTGTCTTAATAGAAAAGAAACTAATAAATGTTGATCAAAAGTTCATTCAACTTGTTTCTCTGGCAGAAGGGTTGCCTCGTACAGAAGTCATAGAAAGTGGAAGGAATTACTGGAGAGGTGTTTGTAGAAGCTTGATTTTTAGATTTCCTGATGACCTTGAAATTTTAAAGCTTGATGTAAGAAGTTATGTTGATAGGTCTAAAGGAATAATTCAAATAAGATCTGCAGCAAGATTAGGGCAATCAGATTTAGGCGTAAATCTTAGAAGAGTGGAATACTTGTTTAATCAATTAGAAAAATTTTAAATTATCTATTTTTTATAAATTTAAGGTTCTTTTTACTAAATAGGTGTGCTTTAATTCATAAGAATATTTGAAATGCCATGGTAAGAATAATCTTAGTTGGAATTATCGTAGCACTTGTATATTCTCAACCTGACCTTCGTCTTACGGTCGCTGATTGGTTAAAGGCAGCTTCTGATTTTCTAATTGAATCGGTACAAGTAAAACCTTGAATTAATTTTTATTAAAGCATTAAATAAGACCTGAGACAGTAATCATTTGTTTAATGCATAGAGCCACGAAAATAAATATTATTATTCTGCTTAATAAATATTTCACTTAAACAAATAAATAGTTTTAGGAACATAATAGAAAATTTTTTTGAAATTTTTGAATAGTTAACGATAATAAGGAATATGAAGCTTAGATTATTTGAGTTCTATTTTATTAAAGACTATTTAAGGCCTTGGTTTGGTCTTATTTATTCTTTATTCTTTCTGTTTTTTTTAGGTGCAATTGGCTATCGAATAACAGAAGGATGGGAATGGAGTGATTGCTTATGGATGGTTCTAATCACAATAACCACTATTGGTTTTGGAGAAGTTCAACCTTTAAGTCCTGAAGGCAGAATCGTTACTGTTTTAGTAATCGTTGGCGGATTGATCTTTATTCAATTTACCTTTCAAAAAGCTGTTAGATTATTCGAATCCGGCTATTTTCAAAGAGTAAACGAATTACGTTTTAAAAGACTTCTTAGAAAAATGGAAAATCATGTAATTTTGTGCGGATATGGGAGGGTAGGTCAGGAAATATCTAACCAAATAAAAACGCAAAATATTCCAATTATTGTTGTTGAGAGTGACGAAGATAGAAAAAAAATTGCTGAAGAAAATGGTTTAGAAGTACTTTGTGCTGATGCAACTCTTGACGAGACTTTAAAACTGGCAGGATTAGAAAAATGTAAGAGTTTGGTCGTCACTTTACCTAACGATGCTGCAAATTTATATGTAGTTTTGAGTGCTAAAGGGATAAGAAGCTCTATAAGAGTAATTGCAAGAGCTGGAACTGAAGAAGCCGCAAGTAAGTTGAGATTAGCTGGTGCAAGTATAGTTGTAAGCCCTTACATTGCAGCAGGAAGAGCAATGGCATCAATGGCTTTAAGACCTATTGCTATTGACTTCCTAGATCTTCTCGCAGGAAGTGAATGTGAAATTGAAGAATTTGAATTAAGTAATGATATTAGTCTTTTTGAAACAGCAGAGAAAAGATCACTTTCTGAACTTGGAATAGGTAAAAAGAGTGGTGCAAAAATATTAGCTATTAAAGAAAATGAAAAATTGTTCACTAATCCAGGAGGTAATTTTATACTTCAACCAGGTCAGGTATTAATAGCATTTGGTAGTAAAGAACAACTAAATATTTTGAACGGTCTGTTGGGCAATCTTGTTGTAGCAGTAGAACTATTAAAGTAGATAGATCGAGAATCAGAATTAAATGCTAAATTAATTGTGGGTGAAATAAATCAAGTGAAAATAATTTTATTTCTTAAAGATAACGTTTTCTTAAATTATTTTTAAATTTCATATGACACAAATATAAGTAATTGAATAATCTTAATGCATATTAATGATGCAGTGTTTTAAGAGGATTTATGCCCTAAGCTCAAATTAAGATTTTGGCGAAAATCTATTCATACTTTTACGGCCAAAAGCTGTATTTATTGCGGAAAACCTTCAGAATCTATCGATCATATATTGCCACGAAGTCAAGGAGGATTAAACATAACAGAAAATTGTGTTCCAGCTTGTCTTTCATGCAATGGAGACAAATCAGACCAGAATGTTTTTTCTTGGTACAGAAAGAAAAAATTTTATGACCCTCGTAGAGCAATGGCTATTAGAGCATGGTTAGAGGGAGATTTAAGATTATCTATAAGGTTATTAAAATGGGCTAAAAAAGAAATTAACGAAAATAAAGCAAATTTTGAACAAGAAGAATTAAATCTAGATGCTGCTTAACTGGACAATTTGAGGGGAATCTTATTAAAATTAATGCTTTTGTTAGGTTCAATTGTTTTTGTTTTTATTTCTTTTAATCCAATTTCAAGAATTTATTTTGCTGATTACCTAGAGAAGATATCGTTATTTTTATTCAGAACAATAATTGAAAAAGATTTAAATGATTGGTACGAAAAAAGAGATAAATATGAATTACTTGATAAATTAAGCGGGCCTTCTTATTGAGAAATAAAACGATAAAGCAATTCATTAACTCTGTAAAGAATTAGAAAAAGAAAAAATAACTAATTGTTTATATTTTGATACGTCAATAACTAAATTTAAACTTGATATCTCATGAAATTTTTTGTGAGGGAAATTACAAAATTGATTTTCATCTGAATAGTTAATTAAATCAACTGCATTAATATTTGAATAAAACCATAGGTCATATTCTATGTAATTTGACTCTGCAAAATAAGTCATACCAAATTTATTTTAAGAAGAAAATGCTTCTATCTTTATTTGAGGAGAATATAGAAGCTACCTCCAAATTAAATGATTTAATGAACTCTTCTTTAAGAATTAAATAAGATACTAATAAGAAAAAATAAAATATTAGTTTAGAATCAAAAAATGATTAGTTGATTAGTGGCATACTGTAAAAATTTGCATCCAAGACCACTGCTTTGCTTTAGAAGAATTGAATGCATTGAGATAGTCACATTTTAGAGTTATAAGCAGGTTATGAATTGTTTAAAAAAAAGAAAAAAAGAAAGGAATTTTTTAAGTTATATTTTTTTATAAAATTGTTCAAGAAAAAGATGGCTTTTATCTTTCTGGCGATTATAAACAAGTAGTTCAAGAAGAAAAAACTTGAAGAAGAATTATTACCTTCTAAA
>QCDO01000019.1 GCA_003278735.1 Prochlorococcus sp. AG-355-J09 | reverse complement strand
TTTGGTAGGTTAGTTAAATTGCAAGTCTTTAACGCATCTGATTTGCAAAGGAAAGCTAGATTAATACAGTCTTCTAAAATTAACGCCTTAAAAAAAAGGAGATCAATTGTTGATAGAAATAATAGACTAATTGCTTACGATAAACCTCTCTACAAATTATGGGCCCATCCACAATATTTTAATTTTCCTGGTGATTCAATTAATCGAGTTCGCAGTATTGAAGAAGTCACAAAAAAGTTGTCATCTATCTTGGATATTAATAATGAAATACTTGTTGAGAAATTTAATAATAAAAAGATTGGTATCAAGCTTTTGGATAAGATTTCTGAAGAAAAGGCAGAAAAGATTAAGAACCTTCAAATAAGCGGACTTGATTTGTTTAAATATTCTCAGAGATATTATCCCCAAGGAGAGCTTTACTCTAATCTTGTAGGTTTTGTTAATGATGAGAATAAAGGTTCAGCAGGTTTAGAGCTTCATTTAGATAATCAAATTAAAGTTTTTAATAAAAGAAATTTAATAAAAAGAGGAGGAGATGGAACTCCTCTACCGGATAATTCGGCCCCAGGTGATTTTATTTATGATTACAAAAGTTTAGGACTAACTATAGACTCAAAATTACAGAAAGCGTCATTCAATGCATTATCAAAGCAAGTAAGCGAATGGAAAGCAAAGAAGGGATTTGCCATAGTTATGGATGTTAATAATGGTCGGATCCTCTCCTTGGTTACAGTCCCGTCATATGATCCAAATAAATTTTGGCAGTATGATTCTGAACTCTTTAGGGGTTGGTATTCTCAAGATTTATTTGAGCCTGGTTCAACCTTTAAACCTATTAATCTTGCCCTAGCGTTAGAAGAAAAAGTAATCCAGAAAGATGGATTAGTTGAAGATATTGGAAAGATTAAGGTCGGAGGATGGACACTTTCGAATTGGAATAAAAAAGGTAACGGATACATTGACTATCCAAAAGTATTGCAGGTTTCAAGTAATGTTGGGATGGTAAAAATAATGCAAAATTTAGACCCCACAATTTATTGGGATTGGCTACAAAATTTAGGAATTAATAAAAATTTAGAGACTGACTTATTTGAATCAACTGCTGGCCAACTAAAAAGAAAAGATTTATTTGTAAATCAATCAATTGAACCTGCCGTAACTTCCTTTGGTAAAGGGTTCTCAATCTCGCCACTTAAATTGGTTCAACTTCATGCGGCTTTAGCAAATGGGGGTTTTGAAGTAACTCCACATGTAACCTCAACTTTCAAAGAAAGAGTTAATAAAAATCCAAAGAAACAATTTTTTTCACCGGATGTATCTAAAATTGTTCTTGAATGGATGGAGAGTGTAGTTGATAAAGGTAGTGGATCTGGAGCAAAAATAGAGGGTTATAGGATAGCTGGAAAAACGGGTACTTCTCAAAAAGCCATAAATGGTTCGTATACAAGTAAAAAAGTTTGTAGTTTTGTCGCAACCTTACCAGTTAATGATCCAAAATTTGCTGTCCTCGTGGTTGTTGATGAGCCATCTAAATCATATGCATATGGTTCAACTGTTGCAGTACCTGTAGCGAAAGAAATTATCGAGAGTTTGATAGTAATTGAAAAAATACCTCCTATTATTAAAGATCACGGAATGATTGTTAAAAAACCCTAAAATTTTCCAATTTTATAAATATTTAGTTCATTATCTGATGATTTCATCAGGAATAAAAGCTAGTTTGTATATATATATGATTATCTAGATATGAAATCAATCTTAGAACAATTGTCCTCAATGACCGTTGTTGTTGCTGATACTGGAGATTTAGATTCGATAAAAAAATTTCAACCAAGGGACGCCACCACCAATCCATCGCTAATACTTGCTGCTGCTAAGAACCCTGATTATGCGAAGTTAATTGATAAAGCTTTAGAAAGTTCACAAAGGGCATTGACCCAAGGATTCTCTGAAATTGAATTAATTAAAGAAACTGTTGACCAAGTTTCAGTATTTTTTGGAAAAGAAATATTGAAAATTATTTCAGGGCGTGTATCTACAGAAGTTGATGCAAGACTTAGCTTTGACACTGAAGCTACGGTAGAAAAAGCAAGAAAATTGATCAATCTTTATAAAAATTTTGGAATTGAAAAGGAAAGAATTTTAATTAAGATTGCCGCAACTTGGGAGGGAATTAAGGCAGCTGAAATTTTGGAAAAAGAGGGTATTAAGTGCAACTTAACTTTACTTTTTAACTTCTGCCAAGCTGTAACTTGTGCCAATGCAAAGATAACTCTAATTTCTCCCTTCGTTGGCCGTATATTAGATTGGCATAAAGCAAAAACTGGTAAAACTAGTTTTGTTGGTGCTAAAGACCCTGGTGTTATATCGGTTACACAAATATATAATTACTTTAAAGAAAAGGGATTCAAGACAGAAGTAATGGGAGCGAGTTTTAGAAATCTCGATGAAATAAAAGAATTAGCAGGTTGCGATCTTTTAACAATCGCACCAAAATTTCTTGAGGAACTTAAAAAAGAAAAAGGAGAGTTAGTTAGGAAATTAGATGAAAGTACCCAAATCAATAATTCTATTGATTACGAATTTGAAGAAAAAGATTTTAGATTAAGTATGTTAGAAGATCAAATGGCGAGTGAAAAGCTTAGTGAAGGTATCACTGGTTTTAGTAAGGCTATAGAAGAATTAGAGGAGCTGCTTATAAAAAGATATTCAGAGATTAAAAATCACAAATTGATTTCTGCTAACTAAATTTAAGTTCGGATTGAAAAAGAATTAAGCCCCCCTCTTTGTTAAAAGTCGTCTGATAACTCTTTTTGCAATATCTTCATAACTAATTTCTCCTGATAATATTTGAGCAATACGTTTAGGTGCTGTTTTTCTTTTGACACCTAATTGATATCCAGTTCTGGGAAATCTATAAAATACTTGAGCTATTCTCCTCCCCCAAGCCATTGATTTCCCCCAAATGTTGTTAATTTTCTTCGTATAAAGATTAAAATCATCTACTTTCCCTGATAGGAACTGATCTATGTATTCTGCAGCATAAAAACTGCTAATTAAAGATGGTCTAATTCCTTCTGCTAAAAATGGATCACATAGAGATGCTGCATCTCCAACCGCTAAAACTTTGTCACCATTAATTGAGTGGAAGCCATTCCATATTCTCAGTTTCTTACTAATTGTTTTATGAGGAAAATAATCAAAACCGAAGCTTCTGATAACTTGTTTATTCATAGCTTGATTTTCTAAGAGACCATTATTTATAAAAGTACCTAAACCAATATTTAAGCTTTCTCTTAGGGGGAATGCCCATGCAAAACCATATTTTATAAATCCAAACTCAAATCTAACTGCATCTCTAGGTATTTCACCTAACCCTTTCAATCTTAATGAGATTGTGTTGGCAAATTTCGGTTTTCTTGGCCCTAAATTGAAATAACTCGCCCATTTCGATTGGGAGCCATCTGCAATTACAAGAAATTCTGTAATATACCTTACTTGGTTATTGCAAGTAATTTCCCATTTATCATTTTTTTTTATGATTTTTTCTATCAGTAATGGTCTCATTATCTGAGCTCCATTACTCAAGGATTCATCAAGTAATAATTGATCTAGTTTTTCTCTTTTAACAATCCAAAATGGGGATTCACCTGTCAGATCAGCAGTTACATTATCTGCAGCCCTCCATCTGAATTCAACATTTTTAATTTTTGATTCTATGCAATCTTCTATATTTAGAGGAAGAAATCTTTGCATTGAAGATGCCATCCCACCTGCACATGGTTTGTAATCTTGGGATTTTTCTTTTTCAATAATTAAAACTGAATATCCTTTCTTTGATAGGTTAAGAGCAGTGGAAGATCCTGATAGACCTCCACCAATTATTACAACGTCAAATTCTGTCAAACTTTTAGAATTTCCTTCTCTTTCTCAGACAATTTAGTTTCTATTAAAGCGATATATTTATCAGTAATTTTCTGAATTTCAGATTGATTATCTCTAGATTCATCAATTGAAATAAGGCCATCTTTTTCGTCTTTTTTTTCTTTATCAACAGCATCTCTTCTGATATTTCTCAAGGCTACTTTTCCTTCCTCTGCATATTTAGAGGCCAATTTACAGAATTCTTTTCTTCTTTCTTCAGTTAAAGGAGGAACATTTATTCTTATTACTTTTCCATCATTATTTGGAGTAATACCTAAATCACTCATAGAAATAGATTTCTCTATCGCTTGTAAACATGAAATGTCGAAAGGTTGTATTGAGATTGTTTGTGAATCAACAGTGCTTATACTGGCAAGCGATTTGATTGGTGTTTCTGCTCCGTAGTACTCAACACTTACTCTATCTAACAAGGAAGCATTAGCTCTACCAGTCCTAATTGTATTAAAGTTTCTTTGTGTGGCTTCAATACTTTTATTCATATTTTCTTGAATTTCTTTTTCTTTCATAATTAAAAAAATTAAATGATCTTTAACTAATTAAAGAGCCTATTGGCTCACCAGCAACAGCTTTAGCAATGTTCCCTTTTTTGAATATATCAAAAACCATAATTGGGATATTATTATCTTTGCAAAGTGCAATCGCAGTACTGTCCATTACTGCAATTTCATCACTAAGAACTTGTTGATAACTGAGGGAGGAATATTTTTTTGCATCTTTAAATTGATTTGGATCACGATCGTATACTCCATCAACCTTAGTAGCCTTCATAACAACTTCAGCGTTTATCTCTGCTGCTCTCAAAGCTGCCGTGGTATCAGTTGTAAAAAATGGATTTCCGCATCCACCTCCAAAAACTACAACTCTACCTTTTTCTAGGTGCCTCATGGCTCTTCTTCTGATGTAGGGTTCGGCAATTTCCTGCATTTCGATTGCTGTTTGCACTCTGGTTGCAACTCCTACTCTTTCAAGACCATCTTGAAGAGAAATTGCGTTCATTACTGTTGCTAGCATCCCTACATAATCAGCAGTTGCGCGATCCATTCCGTCTGCAGATCCTTTAAGCCCCCTAAAAATGTTTCCACCACCAACAACTATCGCAAGTTGTACATTATTTTCTACTACTTTTGAAACATCCTCTGCAATTGATTGAACTATAGCAGGATCAATACCATAGGGTTTTTCACCCATTAGTGCTTCACCACTAAGTTTTAAGAGAACTCTTTTGTAAGTCATTCAATAATTGTACTTTTAAGACCTTAGCAAGTAAATGTGCCAAATTTATTTTTTGTTCAGATATTGCTTGCGTCTTTAAACATTTCTAAACCTGCCTAAATAAAATTTACTTCAACTAAAATTCAACGCACTTTTGTGCTTTTATTCCTTGCTCTTTGAAAGGATGTCTTATTAGTTTCATTTCTGTAACTAGATCAGCGTAATTGATTATTAAATCAGATGCGCCCCTTCCAGTTAGAACAATATGATTTTTTCTATTATTAAAGCTTTTTAAAAAAGTGATTATTTCTTCGGGTGCAAGATAACCAAGTTTTGTCGCAATATTAATTTCATCAAGAATGATAAGTTTATAAGATTCGTTTTGTATGTATTTTTTAGCTAGTTGCCACGCCTCTTTAACTAATTTTTCATCTCTTATTCTGTCTTGTGTTTCCCAAGTAAATCCCTCTCCTAATGAATGCCAAGATATGTTTGAAGACAAGTTTTTAAGTGCTTTTTCCTCTCCAGTGGTCCAGCCTCCTTTGATAAATTGAATTATTGCTACTTTATAGCCATGCCCTATCGTCCTTAAAGCCATACCTAAAGATGCAGTTGTCTTGCCCTTGCCATTTCCTGTGAAAACAATCAATAATCCTTTTTTTGTTTTTCTAATTTGTAGTCTTTCGTCTTGAATATCTTTTCTTTGCTGCATTCTTTTTTTATATGAGCTCTCATCGATTTCCGGTGATAATTTACCTCCCATTCCAAGTTTATTTGCTTGATTATCGAGGTTAAATATTTTCTCGGAAGATGAAGGTTTTTCTTGCATATGACCCTTATTTTTATTTAATTATTATAAATCTTTAAATATTTTTAACTCTTTTAACTTTTAGAAGTGCATTATTTACTGCTTGTTGTTGATCTCTTTTAGTAATCCAGTGGTGATAAGTTTGAGTGTGTAAACTAACCGAATGTCCCATCATTCTGGCAGCCACAGTATCAGGTAAATCATAAAAAATTGTTCTAACTGCCCAAGCATGCCTTAGATCATAAGGTTTTATTTGTAAAGAGTAACGCTTAAACTGGTCTGTAATTTTTTTTCCAATATTCTGTAAGGTTGTAATTTTAAGGTCTCTATTAATATTTGGTAGAAGTTCTGGATTCTCACCAAGTTTTGATAATTCGAACTTTTCCACCCATTCAGGATGAAATGGCCAAACTTGATGTTCCCCAGTTTTAGTCGTAGGTAAAACTCTAATAATTTTGTCCCCAAAATTAGTAAGAGAACTTAAATCACAAAAAAATACTTCATGATTCCTTAATCCATATGTAGCCATCAGACCAAAAACAAATTTCCAAGACTTGTTTGGTATCGTCTCCCATAGTTTCTCTATTAATTCGTCTTTAGGTAGATCCCTAAATCCTGCTTTGTTCAGACCATATCCTTTAGAATTTAATTTCCAATCTTCTGGTAGTTTAATTTCCAAAAACTTAGCCAAAACACTTAAAGAAGTAGCGCATTGTTTCCTACTTCTAGTACCTTCCTTATAACTTTCAAGTGTTTTTTGAAATATTTTTTCTAGAGATTCATTCTCATAGTCATTGTAAATATTTAGAATTCTTTTAATATATGGTTTGTAAGAACTTCTCCAAGTGGTTTTTCTAGTGCTGGTTCGAAAATCACTTTTATTTTCTTTAAAAAAAAATTCCTCAAATTGATTTAATCTTTTTGGGAATTCAAAACCATCTTTTATTTCCTTTTTATAAGGTTTGCCTATCCAATTAATCCAATCAAATTGATTCAATTCCAATTGCAAATTGATTAATTGTAATTTTTTTTGGGCTTCCTCTAATCCAGAAATATCAGCCTTTAAGCCAAGAGATATTCTTTGAATTTTATAGTTATTGTTATCTTCTTTAGAGGGTAGTGAACCACGAATATTTAATTTCTCCCCCCTTTTCTCAATTTTAAGCTTGCTGCCTTGGGTAGCAAATTTATCATTGACATTATTAATTTCCTGAATTACGTTCATTTACTTATATAATTGACCATATAATGACGTTTTTAATGTTGATTTTCAATCTCCATAAATTTTAAATGGATAAAATAGGCGTCTTACTAATGAATTTAGGAGGGCCTGAACGCATTACTGATGTCGGCCCATTCTTATACAATCTTTTTTCTGATCCAGAAATTATCAGGACACCTTTCCCTGTTTTTCAAAAGCCCCTAGCTTGGTTAATTAGCACGCTAAGAAGTACAACTTCACAACAGGCCTACCTTTCCATAGGTGGAGGTTCACCTATCAGAAGGATTACTGAACAACAAGCAAGAGAATTACAATCTAAATTAAGGGACAAGGGGTTTAATGCTACTACCTACATCGCTATGAGGTATTGGCACCCTTTTACCGAATCAGCAATTGCTGATATGAAAGCAGACCGCGTAGATCAAGTTGTTGTAATACCCTTGTACCCCCATTTTTCGATAAGTACTAGTGGTTCGAGCTTTAGAGAATTAAAAAAATTGAGAGATTCTGATGATGAATTTAAGAAGGTTCCAATGAGATGTGTAAGGAGTTGGTTCAGTCAATCAGGTTATTTACAGTCTATGGTCGAATTAATTTCTGAACAGATCTCACTTTGTGAATCACCTTCAAAAGCCCATATATTTTTCACTGCTCATGGAGTTCCTAAGAGTTACGTAGAGGAGGCTGGAGACCCTTACAAACAACAAATTGAAGATTGTTCTTTATTGATTATAAATGAGCTGGAAAAATGTTTAGGTCATAGTAACCCTCATACACTTTCTTATCAAAGTAGAGTTGGTCCTGTTGAATGGTTAAAGCCTTATACAGAAGAAGTGTTAGCTGATCTTGGAAGGTCAAATGTTAATGATCTGATTGTGGTCCCAATAAGTTTCGTTGGAGAGCATATCGAAACATTGCAAGAAATTGATATTGAATATAAAGAAATTGCTGAAAAGGCTGGTATTAAGAACTTTCGGAGAGTTAAAGCTCTAAATACTCATCCTACTTTTATTGAAGGTCTTAGTGATCTAGTTATTTCCTGCTTGGAAGGGCCTTTAGTTAATATAGAGGAGGCTTCTAAGTTGCCTGAAAAAGTTAAACTTTATCCTCAGGAGAAATGGCAATGGGGTTGGAATAATAGTTCAGAGGTGTGGAACGGAAGGGTTGCAATGATTATTTTTCTTGTGCTTTTTATTGAACTTATTTCAGGCTCTGGACCTCTACATAAATTAGGTATCTTATAAAGAAAAATTGATTTTTATTCGAAAATTTTTAAATTTTTTTAAAGGTTTTTTTGAATACATTTCTGACATTACATTTCTAAATGAGGCAAAAGTATTTAATTGAGTTTAATATTTATAGTAAATATTGAATTTCTTTGGTGACCCTTACTTCAAGATCCTTTTCAAAGGGTATTTCAAAACATGAAAATCCAGTTTGGATAACTGGTGCAGATGCACTAATGGATTCTTTAAAAATTCATGGAGTAAAAGTCATATTTGGATATCCAGGGGGAGCCATACTACCAATATATGACGCTGTTCATAAGGCAGAACAAGATGGTTGGTTAAAGCACTATATGGTTAGGCATGAACAAGGTGGTTCTCATGCGGCTGATGGATATGCAAGATCTACTGGTGAAGTAGGAGTATGTTTTGGAACCTCAGGACCAGGTGCAACAAATTTGGTAACTGGAATTGCAACTGCCCAAATGGATTCAGTCCCTCTAGTTGTAGTTACAGGTCAAGTCCCAAGACCTGCTATAGGGACAGACGCTTTTCAAGAAACTGATATTTTTGGCATAACTCTTCCAATAGTGAAACATTCTTGGGTAATAAGGGATCCTTCAGATATCGCGAAAGTAGTTTCTGAAGCTTTTTTTATAGCCTCATCTGGAAGGCCTGGCCCTGTTTTAATTGATATACCCAAAGATGTAGGTCAGGAGTTCTTTAGTTACCAAAGAGTTTTGCCTGGTGAGATTATTCCTAAAGGATTTAAAAGAAATGGAGAAATTAATGATTGCGATATCAACAAAGCAATTAAATTAATAGAAGATTCTGAAAGACCTCTTCTATACGTTGGAGGTGGGGCAATATCTTCAGGAGCTCACGATGAAATAAAAACTTTGGCAAAGTATTATCAAATACCAGTTACCACAACCTTAATGGGGAAGGGTGCTTTTGATGAAAAAGACAATTTATCAGTAGGGATGTTAGGAATGCATGGAACTGCTTATGCAAATTTTGCTGTTACAGAATGTGATCTTTTAATTGCTATTGGAGCTAGATTCGATGATAGGGTGACAGGAAAATTAGATACTTTTGCACCTAATGCAAAGGTAATTCATATAGATATCGACCCAGCAGAAGTTAATAAAAATAGACGTGTAGATGTTGCAATTGTTGCTGATGTTTCAAAAGCTGTTCTGAAAATTAATGAAAAATCTCTAAAAAACAAATTTACTTGTAAGACAAAAAACTGGTTAGAAAAAATAGATTTTTGGAAACATAAACACCCTTTGTATGACCCGCCTAAAGAAGGAGAAATTTATCCTCAGGAAGTTCTTTTAAAAGTGAGGGAACTTTCACCAGAAGCTTATATAACTACAGATGTGGGACAACATCAGATGTGGGCTGCTCAATATCTTAGGAATTCTCCAAGAAAATGGATTAGTAGTGCAGGCTTAGGAACTATGGGTTTTGGATTGCCAGCGGCAATTGGAGTAAAAGCAGCTTTACCTAATTCAGAAGTAATTTGTATTGCAGGAGATGCAAGTGTCTTAATGAATATTCAAGAATTAGGAACCTTATCTCAATATGGTCTAAAGGTGAAATTGATTATTATCAATAATCGCTGGCAAGGGATGGTAAGACAATGGCAGGAAAGTTTCTATGATGAAAGATATTCCTCATCTGATATGAGTTGTGGTGAGCCTAACTTTGTTAAACTTGCTGAGTCTTTTGGAGTTAAAGGATACTTAATTTCTGATAGAAAGCAATTACAGAATGAATTAAAAAATGCGCTTGATCATGACAGCCCTGCCTTGATTAATATCCTTGTCAGAAGAGGTGAAAATTGTTATCCAATGGTTCCTCCTGGTAAAGGTAATGCTCAAATGGTTGGATATGTTAATTGTGAAGACTAATTTTTTTTAAATTAGTCATTATTAAAAAATTAACTTTAAGATAATTTAAAAACTTAGATATTTCTGAATTGAAAAAATTATCAAAAATTTTAATTATAGTTTGCTTGATTGTTCTTAATCCTGTAGTAGTAAACTCGGCCGAAATCCTTCAAATTAAAAGTTCAAATACTATTTTGGTTGGGGATCAAAATAGAAATTTAACTATTGGATTATTTTGTGTAGATGTAAATGAAAATAATGAGATTGAAGCAACTAATCTACTCAAGAGTGAATTCCCAAGGGGGAGCAAAGTGAAAATAAAACCTTTTGGTTTCAAAGAGAATGTTTTGTTAGCCAAAGTTTTTAATATTAAAGGTACTAAGGAGATGACCGAATTATTAGTCGCCAAAGACTTAAATAGTGAAATTTGTCCAAGTTAACTATCTCTATGAGCAGATAAAATTCCATTGTCTCGAGAATGTTTTGCTCCTTCTCCAGGAATTAAATTCATTTTTTAATTTGTATGTACATAAATTTGAGATGTCTATATTTGTACTAGGAATGTTCTCATTTAAAAGTTGTCTATAAGCAGATCTTTTGAGATCAAGTTGATTTAAGTTTTTCTCTTTGAAGTGATTTAAATCAATAAAACAATGATCTTTTTCAGTTTTAGTCAAATTGACTGTTATTTCTTTGTTTTCCGCCTTTCTATAAAATTCCTTGAATGTAAATTGATCAACTAGATAATTTTTCTTAGAAATAGCTGGTCCTATGGCAACAAGTAAGTCATCTCTAGATGTCCCAAAATTTTCGAAAATTTTAACTAGATTTTTTATTATTTTTTTTTCTAAACCTTTTCTTCCACAATGTAAGGCTGCTACATTTCTTGTCCTTTTATCTGCAAAAAATATTGGCATGCAATCAGCTGTATAAATCCATAAGTTTTGATTGCATTTATTTCCAAAAAAACCATCTGCATCAGTCTTATTACCTTCTTGCAACAGTGATCCAGGTATTATCACATTACTGTGAATTTGATTGGAAACACAATTTATGTAATTTTCATTAAAGTGATTTCCCAATAATTGAAGAAATTTCTCAGAGCTAGACTTCGTAAAATATGCATGTTTGAAATTATATTGACTAAGAATAGGTGATGAATAATACTCAAATTTTTTGTTCTGAATGAAAAATTTATCTTTTGAGAAATATATTTCTTTGTATGGAATAGTTCCTGCTCCTAAGCTGATTTTATAAAATTAATTCAATATCTCTCAAGATCCAGAATCCTGCAAATTTTTCGATGTATGGCGTTGACTGTATGGAAATAAATTGATAACCAAAAGAAATTTTTTTATTCTCTAAAAATTTTGTACTCAAAATGTTTGCATCTTTTTCTGGCAAATCAGTTACTAGCCACTTATCGTCTTCTGAAGCTTCAAGTATGAGTTGGTTCTTATTGATGACTAATTTAATAGGTTCTAAACAACTGAACCATGCAGAAAGTGCTAAAGATCTATCTTTGCTAAAAAGTCTTAATCCAGGAACTAGGTAATTATCATCTAAATCTTGCTGGATTGGGAAAATATCTCCAAATTCTATAGGCCAATTTTCTGCTGATTTTAATTCGCCAATCGATATTTCAGAGATAGTTAAAGCATCGCCCCTTACTGCTTCTGGCAGAGGTTGAGGAGAATTTTCCATTTTAGAAGTAAAAGTAGGGGCTAATACGCCTCTCACATAACCTTTTTCCTTTGGATAAATCTCTTTTTCAAGAAATTCGATTCTATCTAATAAATCGTAAGTTCTCCTACTTACAATAGCCTCAATGCTTAGGGCCTCCAGAGATTTCTTAATGATCGATTTCATTGACGACCTCCAGAATCGAACTATTGAAGGTTTTCCCCACCCTTGTTTTTTTGCTTCACTTATTGCTTCATTTAGTGCCTCTGTAAGCCATACTGAGTTAACTTCATTGGCAGGGCATTTTTTATTCCAAAGAAAAATACCTTCTGTCTTATAACTTCTTGTAGAGCAAATAATTAACTCCCACCTTTTTTTTCCATTTGATTCAATAATTGGTCTTGAATAAAAGTCTAATTCCCAATTTGAAATTTTCAATTTAAGACTAGACTCCATTTCTTTGTTGATATTCATTTATCTTGTTCTTTTTTATCAAAGAGCGCTTTAGTTTTTAGAGCTCTCTCTGAGGCTTCTTGCATAACCTTTTGCTTATCAATAATTAGTTCTCCCGCAGAGTTTTCTAGAAGTGCTGTATTGAGACCAACTCGCCCTTTTTCGAGGTCAATTTCAGATATTAAAGCTTTTATAATTTCCCCTTCTCTAAAAACTTCTCTTAAAGAACGAATAGATCCATTTGTTAGTGAGGATTGATGAAGAAGTCCACTAGCTCCCCCTAAATCGATAAAAAAGCCGTATGGTTTTACAGCTAAAACTTCTCCTTCAATAAGTTGGCCCAATTCTAGACCTGTAAGTTTAGAGACTAATGATGCTTTCTTTTCAGAAAGAACTAATTTTCTAGATTCTGGATTCACTTCAAGAAACGCTACTTTAAGAGTTTTACCAACAAATGATTGATAATCTTTACCATCTTCAAGTTGAGATCTTGGGATAAATCCTCTTAATCCATCTACATCACAAGTAAGCCCACCTCTGTTAAATCCATTAATTAAGACGTTAATTAATTCTCCATTTTTTGCAGAACTAGATACTTTCTCCCAACTTTGCCTGAGAATTAATGCCCGAGCGCTCACTGTTACCATTCCATCAGCATTTTGTTCTTTGATAACTAAGACTTTCATTTCTAGGCCTATAGAAAACTTTTCTTTAAAGTTAGTTATGACGCCCAAACCACATTCTTTTTTAGGCATATAACCGGGTGCTTTCCCACCAATGTCAACATATAATCCATCACTTTCGATTGCTATAACCTTACCTGAAATTGTTTCTCCAGTAGCCCCAATTGGCTCATTTGCATTTAAAGCCTCCAAAAAAGCACTTTCATCAAAATCGAATTCATCGACTGTTCTTTCTATTTGATAATCTGTGTTCTGCTCAGAAAAATTAAGAGGTCTATTTAAGTCTTGTTGAGTTAAATCTTGTTGAGGAATATCAAAATCCATGGCCTTTTCATTATTGTCCTCAATTTCTTTTACTGAATCATCTTTAATGATTTGAGGTTTAATTGCAATATTTTCTTTTTTAATATATTCTTGCGAATTTGTTAGCTCATCATGTATTTCTTTAGATTTTTGTTGAGAATCTTTCTTGCTTATGTGAAGTACCTGCAGAGGTTTTTTATTGCCCTTTGGTTGGATATTATCTTGGGCATTTTTATTACTGACTCCCATCGTAGGTAAAATAAGAATAATTAATTATTAACATACTCTAAATGTTAGTACTCAAAATTAAAATTAATGAACTTTAAACCAATACCTAATAAATTTGAATATTTAAATTGGCAAGAAATTGAGAGTATTGCAAAAGAAAAAAGATCAACAGTGATTTGGCCATTCGGTGCTGTTGAGCAACATGGACCGCATTTGCCTCTTGCTACGGATAGTATTTTTGTTGATGAAATCATTAGTGAAGTTTTAAAATTATTCTCTGCCGATATCCCACTAAAAAAACTTCCAACTCAATATATTGGTTTTTCTCCAGAACATAAAGGATTTGCCGGGACAATTTCACTTTCCTCAAATTTAATAACTTCAATGATTAAGGAAGTCGGAGGTCAATTATCTGAAATGGGCTTTAAAAGATTGATATTGATTAATGGACATGGAGGTCAAATCTCACTACTAAATACAGCGGCAAGAGAGCTAAGAAGTTTCTCACCAGGGATGGCAGTTTTCCCTTGTTTCTTATGGAGTGGTGTTGATGGATTAAGTGAATTGTTAACAAAAACTGAGATCGAGGATGGCCTTCATGCTTCCTTAGCTGAAACAAGTTTGATGCTTGCTTTAAAACCAGAATTAGTAGGCGATGAACGCCCAAATGAAGGCATTAAAGAAAAGATCCCAGAAGGCTGGAGTCTAGAGGGAAATGCACCTACTGCTTGGCTTACTGACGACTTCAGTAAGTCAGGTGTTATAGGAGATAGTAGAGGAGCAAATGAGTCTTTAGGAAAAAATTTAAAGGAATTATTGATTAATCATTGGTTCAAACTGATTATGAATCTGATGCAATCAGATTGGCCAAACATCTCTTAAATAAGTTTAAGTAAAAAATGTGACTTAACAATTGAAACTATTTTCATGATATTTAAATAAACTCTCTATAATCGTGTAATATTCATGCATAATGAGCTAAAGATTACTGACATGCAAACTCTAGAATCAAATAAAAAAACTATTGACGAATCGACTAATTCGATTTCTTTAGATTTGCCCGACTTTACTACAGAATCTTATAAGGATGCATACAGCAGGATAAATGCAATTGTTATTGAGGGAGAGCAAGAGGCTCACGATAATTACATTTCTATAGCAACTTTAATTCCAAATGAGTTAGAGGAATTAACAAAATTGGCGAGAATGGAAATGAAGCATAAAAAAGGCTTTACTGCATGTGGAAGGAATTTAGGTGTAGTTGCTGATATGAAATTTGCTAAAAAATTCTTTTCTAAATTACATGGTAATTTTCAAGTTGCTCTTGAAAAAGGAAATTTAACAACATGCCTTTTAATACAAGCTATCTTAATTGAAGCATTTGCAATCTCTGCTTATAACGTTTATATAAGAGTTGCTGATCCTTTTGCAAAAAAAATAACAGAGGGAGTGGTTAAAGATGAATATCTTCATTTAAATTATGGTCAAGAGTGGCTTAAAGAGAATCTATCAACTTGTAAAGAGGAATTAATGGAAGCTAATAAGGTTAATCTTCCATTAATTAAAAAGATGTTAGATGAAGTAGCAGATGACGCAACAGTTTTAGCTATGGACAGAGAAGAATTAATGGAAGAATTTATGATTGCTTATCAAGATACATTGATGGAAATAGGTCTAGATAATAGAGAAATTGCAAGAATGGCTATGGCAGCTATCGTCTGATTGCATTGCGAATTAGTTAAGGATTTTAATAATTAATCAATCCTATTTAAGTAGTTACCTCTGTGCTATTGTTCATAACATCGTTTATAAACCATTTATAAATTTTAAATGTTTGGGTTAATAGGCCACTCAACCAGTTTTGAAGATGCAAAAAGAAAAGCTTCGATGCTAGGCTTTGATCATATTGCTGATGGCGACTTGGATGTTTGGTGTACTGCTCCTCCTCAGCTTGTTGAAAATGTAGAAGTTAAGAGTGCTACTGGAATATCTATTGAAGGTTCTTATATAGATTCGTGCTTTGTTCCTGAAATGCTTTCTAGGTTTAAAACGGCTAGAAGAAAAGTACTAAATGCTATGGAACTAGCTCAGAAAAAAGGTATTAACATTACTGCTTTAGGAGGATTTACTTCTATTATTTTTGAGAATTTTAATCTTCTACAGCATAAACAAATTAGAAATACTTCATTAGAGTGGGAGAGGTTTACTACTGGCAATACTCATACAGCCTGGGTTATTTGTAAGCAACTAGAAAAAAATGCGCCTCTCATTGGGATAGACCTTAAAAAAGCAACTGTTGCTGTAATTGGTGCTACTGGTGATATTGGTAGTGCTGTTTGTAGATGGCTTATCAATAAAACTGGGATTTCAGACCTTCTCATGGTAGCCAGACAACAAGAACCACTAGCGCTGTTACAAAAAGAATTAGATGGTGGCACCGTAACAAGCTTAAATGAGGCATTGCCTCAGGCAGATATTGTTGTATGGGTTGCAAGTATGCCTAAAACCATTGAAATTGATACAGATAATTTAAAAAAACCATGTTTAATGATTGATGGCGGATACCCCAAAAATCTTGATGAGAAATTTCAGGGTGAAAATATTCATGTTTTAAAAGGAGGAATAGTAGAGTTTTTTAATGATATTGGTTGGAATATGATGGAACTTGCGGAAATGCAAAACCCTCAGCGAGAGATGTTTGCTTGCTTTGCAGAAGCTATGATTTTAGAATTTGAAAAGTGCCATACAAACTTTAGTTGGGGAAGAAATAACATTTCCCTTGAAAAGATGGAGTTTATTGGAGAAGCTTCTTTAAAGCATGGATTTTCTGCGATTGGACTTGATAAGCAGCCTAAAATATTAACTGTATAAATTATGGCTAAACGTTACCTACTTGATTTTGAAAAGCCTCTTGTTGAGCTTGAGAAGCAGATAGAGCAAATTAAAGAATTAGCTCGAGATTCAGAAGTAGATGTTAGTCAACAGCTTCTGCAGCTTGAAACCTTAGCTACTAGGAGAAGAGAAGAAATATTTAAATCTCTGACACCTGCTCAAAAGATTCAGGTAGCTAGACATCCTCAAAGACCTAGTACTTTGGATTTTGTCCAAATGTTTTGTGATGACTGGATTGAATTACATGGAGACAGAAATGGTGGCGATGATATGGCACTAATTGGGGGGATAGGGACGATAAATAATAGACCAGTGTTGATGTTAGGGCATCAGAAAGGAAGGGACACAAAAGAAAATGTAGTAAGAAACTTTGGGATGGCAAAACCAGGAGGTTATAGAAAAGCTCTTAGATTAATGCAACATGCAAATAGATTCTCTTTGCCAATTCTTACATTTATTGATACTCCTGGAGCTTATGCTGGTTTAAAAGCTGAAGAACAAGGTCAAGGTGAAGCGATTGCAAGAAACCTTCGAGAGATGTTTGGATTGAAAGTTCCAATTGTGGCTACTGTCATTGGAGAAGGAGGTTCAGGCGGTGCACTTGGGATAGGTGTTGCCGATAAGTTACTAATGTTTGAACACAGTGTTTACACAGTTGCTAGTCCGGAAGCATGTGCATCAATTTTGTGGAGGGATGCTGCGAAGGCACCAGAAGCTGCATCAGCACTAAAAATTACAGGTAAAGATTTACTTAAATTAGGTATAATAGATGAAGTATTACCAGAACCTTCTGGTGGTAATAATTGGGCGCCTTTAGATGCTGGTAACACACTAAAAGAGGCTATTGAGAAACATCTTAATGCTTTACTGCAAATGCCTGAAGACGAATTAATTGAGGAAAGATACAAAAAGTTTAGGGTTTTAGGTAAATTTATCGAAGCAAATAATATTGAAGAGATTTATAGTGAAATCACACAAAAAACTGAATAACTTGAAACTAGCTTTTATAACGGGTGCTACGAAAGGCATTGGTAGATCTACCGCAATTACTTTTGCCAGTGCTGGCTGGGATTTAATTTTACTCTCCAGGAATATGGATTTAATGGAGAAACTAAAGAGCGAACTTTTGACCACTAAATCAAAAATTAACCTAGTAAAATGTGATTTATCTAATCCTTTAGAAATAAAGCACTGTATTAGAGAGGCAATTGAGAAGTACGGGTGCCCTTCAGTATTGATAAATAATGCCGGTTGCGCATTTAATGGCCCTTTAGTTGAAATGGAATTAGGTCAATGGGAACAAACTATTCAAATAAACCTCACAAGTGTTTTTCAAATTTGTAGTGCCATAGTCCCTCAAATGAGAAAAAATGGTGGTTTAGTTATTAATGTTAGTAGTCATGCCTCTTATAATGCATTTCCCCAATGGGGAGCATATTGCATTTCAAAGTCTGCACTAGTTATGTTTACTAAATGCTTGAGGGAAGAGGAGAGATCTAATTCAATAAGAGCCTGTACAATAACTCTTGGTTCAGTAAATACTCCTCTTTGGGACTCAGAATCTATCAATGCTGATTTTGATAGAACTTCTATGCTCTCCTCAAGCGAAGTATCAGATACTATTCTCTATATGGCTCAACAACCTGAATCACAACTGATTGAAGACTTAACTTTAATGCCCTCTGGAGGAGCTTTTTAAACATTCTTTTTCTTTTCTTAATCCTTAAAAAGTGATTTTTTTTAGGGCTAAGCGAACCCGATTAAACAAGAGAATGTGATATACTGTATAAGCAATTAAGCTTTTGGAATATACAGTTAATTAAGTTGCGAACAATTTTCTGTCAAGAATTTTATGACCTCTACATTACCCAACGATAATATTAGAAACTTTGACGACCAGATTACTAATAAACTAATCTCCGAAATTATAAGAGACAGAATTAAGAACTCTGGTACAAGGTTTAGTGCTAACGATAATATTTCTGATTTTATAAATCCTGGTGAATTAGAAATTTTAGAAAAAGAAGTTGCTTCAAGAGTTAAAGACTTACTAAAGTCCCTCGTAATCGATGTTGAAAATGATCATAATACTCAAGAAACTGCCGAAAGAGTTTCGAAAATGTATCTAAATGAAGTTTTTAAAGGCAGATACCATGAACAACCTAAAGTAACAAGTTTCCCTAATGACAAGAATCTTGATGAAATTTATACAGTTGGTCCAATTTCAGTAAGATCTGCATGTTCACATCACTTAGTCCCAATTCTAGGAGAGTGTTGGATAGGTATTAAACCTGGAAATAAAGTCATAGGACTTTCAAAATTTGCAAGAGTTGCTGATTGGGTTTTTTCAAGACCTCATATTCAAGAAGAAGCTGTAATGATCCTCGCAGATGAAATTGAAAAACTGTGTGAACCTAAAGGTTTAGGCATTATTGTAAAGGCCCAACATTATTGTATGAAGTGGAGGGGAGTCAAAGAACCAAATACAAGTATGATTAATTCTGTGGTTAGAGGCGATTTTAGGCATGATTTAAGTTTAAAACAAGAATTTTTTGAGCTTGTAAAACAGCAGTCCGCTACTAATAATTACTAATTTCTTTTTAAAAATTTAAAAAAATCTTCTGTTTTTTTAATGTCTTTTAAACCTGGTGATATTTCAATACTACTTGAAATATCTAATCCATCTGGTTTGAAGTCAGTGAGGATTTCATCAATCCATTCAATTGATATCCCACCTGCCAACCACCATGGTTTACTAAATTGCAAATTCTTTAAATAAATAGAATTTATTTTTTTCCCCGAACCTCCATAAGTTTCTTTATTCCAAGAATCAAGTAGTATCGCATCAACAAAATCCTCAAAAGGTTTTATTTTATCTATGTCCTTTTGCGTTTTTATTCTGAAGGCCTTCCATAATCCAATATTGGGAATTTTTTCCCTTAATTTTTTGCAATAATCAATATCTTCATCTCCATGTAATTGAATGATAGTTTCACTTGGGTTTCCTAAGAAATTTTTAATAATTAAGTCTATTGGACAATTTTGTACAACTGATACCCTCTCGATTTTTGGATAAAACCTTTCTAAGGTTGTAAAAATATTTTTCTTAATTTCAGCTGATATATATCTTGGTGACTCTTCCACTGAAATAATGCCGATAGCATTCGCTCCTAATTTTGCGACTTGAAGAGCTTGTTCTTCTGAAGTTAGGCCACAAATTTTAATTAAAGTATTACTCTTGGGCATATAATTAGCCTTTATGTAAAATTAATATTATTGCTAAATATAGCGGAGATTATTTTTGAGAAGTTGGCAAATTTTTAAAATATGGGGAATTCCCTTTAAAATTCATCCATATTGGTTTGCTGTACTTTTTTTATTCTCGTGGAGTATAAGTAATCAAGTTAATCTAACTTCTGGTGATATTTATAATATTAAAGAATCTTGGATAATAGGATTTTTAACTTCTTTTTTCTTATTATCTTCAATTATTTTTCATGAGGTTTTTCATACTTTTGTTTCACTTAATCAGGGTGTAAAAATAAAAAAAATTACTTTTTATTTTCTAGGAGCAATTTTTCAAATAGATAAGTATTGTCAAACTGCTTTAGGTAATATAAAAATTGCAATTATTAGACCTCTTCTATGCTTCGCTACAGCATTTATCCTACTTTTAATTAGTAACAATAGTGTATCTCAAGAACAAATAGCAGTTAATGTAATTTCTAGAGTAGGTGTATTTAATTTATTCTTGGGTTTCTTAAATTTGATGCCATTTGGTTCTTTAGATGGGGGGAATTTATTAAAAAGCATTATTTGGCATTTCTCAGGGAGTAAAAATAAAGGAAGAAATTTCCTTAATAAAGTAAATTTATTACTATCTTTTTTTGTTTTATTTTTTGGGATATTTTGTTTATTTAGATTAAACTTTTATTTTGGTTTTATTCTTTCTTTTTTGGGCCTGTTTGGAGTTAATTCTTCAAAATCTGAAAGTCAATTTTTTAAAATTGAAAATATACTTAAATTTAGTAAAGTTTCTGAGATCAAATTAAAGCCTTTGAGGAAAATTGAATACGATTCAAATTTCTCAGAATTTAATACATTAATAAAAAATAAAAAAGATGTATCGGATAAATATTTTTTTGTTACTAATAATGGAAGATGGACTGGTTTTGTTGATGAGAATATTTTAAAAACTGTTTCCTTAAAAAAATGGGAACGGAACTTTGTTGGAGATTTTAAGAAACCAATAGATAGCTTTGAAAGTATATCTTATAACGAAAAATTATGGATAACTATAGAAAGACTTGAAGAAACAAATGAAGGGTTTTTATTGGTTCTCAATGCTGCAGATATCCCTTTGGGGATAATTGATAGGTCAAAAATTGGAAATTTTGTATTAAATAAATTAGGTTTCAATTTACCTGCAGAGATTGTTAATAAATTAAACTTTAAAAATCATTACCCCTTAGGAATTGAATTGCCAAGAATAATTAATTCAATGAAGCAGAAAGGTGATCTTCAATAATTCTTTTCATTAAAATTTTCAATTTTTTTGTTATCTATGGCAATATTTTTAAAATTTATATTTGATTTATTTTTCAAGAATGAATTTCTCAAATGTTGAATTATTTCATCATTTGTTAGTTTTAAATTTACTTTTGGTGGGGCTTCTTCTTTGAATAATTTGAACCACAAATCTCTTGGAGGATTTATTTGAATCTCTCCATGTTGAAGGAATGCTCCTTTTTTACGAAATTGGGCACTACCTATTCTCTTAACCCCATCTTGATCAACTAAATCAGAAATTAATGAAGAACCAAAACAATTTGTTTTAATTCTTGATGTTCGTAAATTACCATATCGTAAATTTAGACCTAATTCGCTAAAACTTTTAATTAACCAATTATTAATCATTTCATAACTTAAGACTTTATAGTAAGTTCTTTTAAAAGTTAATGCATATGTTATGCCTCCTGAATGAAGAACAGCTCCCCCTCCAGAGGGACGTCGAACAATATTAATTTCCCCATTTGATGATAAATTTTTCCAATGCAGAGGAATTTCCTTTTGGTGATAGCCAATTGAAAGCCAATCCCCAGTCCAATAGTAGAACCTCAATGTGAGAATTATTTCAGGATTCGAAATTGTCTGATCTAAAGAATTTAAATCTAAAGCCATTTGATCAAATCCAGGTAAATTATTTGTTGAAAAAATTAAAGCCTGATTTTCAATTCCCAAAATTAAATTTGTGGTTTTATTTATAATAATTTTCAAAAATTTTTTCTTTCAATTTGTTAATTAAGTAACATCATTTTGTAATAGTGTTTCAAAACTTCTCTTTTCGGTGGAGAATATAGAAAATAATTTTTTTTTCAATGGAGCCAACTCAAACAATAAATCTTATTGCATTAAGCCTCATAGTTGTTATGCATGCAGGAGTTTTAGCATTAAGACTAGGAATTAGTTTAGGTAGGAACTAAATTCTATTAGTAAATTTAAAATTTATAAGGTAATAATAAAGTGAGACTGAATTGATCAATTCAGCAAAAATATCTAGTACTTAATTTGTCAAAATCTTTTTATAAAAATAGTATTTTCCATAAAAAATATTTAGGGTCTCTATTTATAAGAAGACAACAGAAACAGGATAATTTTGTTTCATTGATTTTTTTGATTATAAAAATTAGCTTTTCCCTTCTAGCAATAATAAGCCTTATTAAGCTTGGCTATAGTTCTAAAGTAAGGTTGACCAGATTAAGGGAAATTGAAGACTCATTTTTATACGAAAAATATAGATTTAATGTTTTAACAGATAAGTTTGATGATTTATTCTCTTTTGAAGGTGAGCAAAGATTTATGAAGGATCAGGATCAAATAATTTCTAGGGACATTATCAGAGTAATATGGCGTTGATATGAATGATCTTGAATCATTCTACTTTTCATTTTATTATTATCTATTTGCAAGTGAGTAAGAACATTAAGGGTTTAGTCCTAATAACAGGAACAACTTCAGGAGTTGGATTAAATACTCTAAAACCTCTTTTAAGATTTGGATGGGAGATTATAGCTGTTAACCGATCAAATAAAAGAGCTATTAAAATAGCTGAAAAATCCTTGACAAAAGAGGAATTTAAAAATATTCACTTTATAGAAATAGATCTTTCTAACCTGGCTGATGTGAGAAAAGGTTGCGATGAAATATTAGAAAAATTTAAGAAGCCAATAAATTCTCTTATTTGTAATGCAGCAGTTTATAAACCAAGATTAAAGAGACCTGAAAGGTCTCCACAGGGGTTTGAAAACTCTATGGCAGTAAATCATTTTGGGCATTTTCTTATGATAAACCTTCTTCTAGAAAATATTTTATCTTCTGAAAGAGAAATTGTTTTAAATGACAAATCAACTGTATTCAAGCCAAGAATTACAGTATTAGGGACTGTTACGGCTAATTATTCAGAACTTGGAGGCAGGATCCCTATCCCTGCCCCAGCTGATTTGGGAGATTTATCTGGATTCAAAAATGGTTTTTTATCTCCAATAAGTATGGCTAATGGAAAGAAATTCAAACCTGGTAAGGCTTATAAGGATAGTAAACTTTGCAATATGGTGACCGTTCAGGAATTATCAAAAAGATACCCTGCAGAGAAGATTATTGTAAATTCTCTATATCCTGGATGTGTTGCTGATACAAAACTTTTTAGAGATACACCTTGGTTATTCAGATTCCTTTTCCCAATATTTCAAAAATTCATAACAAAAGGATATGTGTCACAAAGATTGGCAGGAGAGAGGGTCGCTCAAGTGGCAACTTATAAAGAATTTGCTAAACCATCAGTCCATTGGAGCTGGGGAAATCGTCAAAAAACTGGTAGAAAAGCTTTTTCTCAAAAGTTGTCAAAAAGAATAATTGATACGAAGACCTCGCAACTAACTTATGATTTAACAAGCCAATTGGTTGGATTAGATTAATTTAGACTAATCAAATCCTAATAAATCAAAAATTTCTCTATCTTTAAGTGGATTACCTTCTAAAGGTTCTACGTTTTCAAGCATATTTTTGGCAAGAGATAAATATTCATTTTGAACTTCAATAACATCTTCAGTAGGTTCCATTTCAAAAATGGTGCATTTTTTTAGTCTTGATCTTCTAATGGCGTCGACATCTTTAAAGTGGGCCATAGTTTTTAAACCTGTTCTTTCATTGAATTTATCAATTTGATCTGTGTCTTTTGATCTATTTGCAACTACCCCACCTAATCTGACTTTATAATTCTTTGCTTTTGCTTTAATTGCAGAGACAATTCTATTCATAGCGAAAATTGAATCAAAGTCATTAGCGGTAACAATTAGACAATAATTTGCATGTTGCAATGGAGCTGCAAATCCTCCGCAAACGACGTCTCCTAGGACATCAAAAATAACAACGTCAGTATCTTCTAATAAATGATGTTCTTTTAATAGTTTAACTGTCTGACCGGTTACATATCCCCCGCACCCTGTCCCGGCAGGGGGACCTCCACTTTCAACGCACATTACTCCATTAAAACCTTCAAACATGAAATCGGTTGGCCTCAATTCTTCGCTATGAAAATCTACCTCTTCGAGAATATCGATAACTGTAGGAACCATTTTGTGCGTCAAAGTGAAAGTGCTATCGTGTTTCGGATCACATCCAATTTGTAGAACCTTTTTACCTAATTTTGAGAATGCTGCAGAAAGGTTTGATGATGTAGTTGATTTTCCGATACCACCCTTCCCATAAACAGCAATAACTAAAGCCCCTTCCTCAATATTTATTTTTGGATCTTGCTTTACTTGAACGCTTCCTTCTCCGTCAAGAGGTCTATTTATAGTACTTGTCATTTAAAGCTTAAAACGCATTATTATTTATATTCTTGCAGCGCAAATACACATGAAATATGTTTCTAAACAAATATGTATTTAATTGTATTAAAAGCGGGAAATATGTTCTTATAACTGAATTTTTAGGATTAAATTTATTAGATTATGAGTGAAAATACTCATGACTTAATTATAGTTTATTAGTAAAAATTAACTGAAATATGCTTTGGCATCGTAAAGAGTTTCATCGCTTATCTCTGGAATTCCTCTCAAGATTGCATATTTTTCAGTATTTGTTTTGACTTTACCTCTTACAAAAAATGGAACTTTTGTTAATTCAGCTCTACCTGATTCAGTCCAGATAATTCCTTCTTTACTATTTTCTTCTTTTTTTTCGTCAGACTTTAAAAAGTCCTTTTTGTTTGTAGAGGTATGTCCTAAATGACTTTGATGACCATCAACGAACTCAAAGTCATGTTTGAACATATCAATAAGATGCTCTTCTAAGCCCATCATTAGGGGATGCACCCAATCATCAAAAATAACATTTGCTCCTTCCCATCCCATTTGAGGGCTGTATCTTGCAGGAACATCTTGAACATGCATTGGAGTACTAATTACGGAGCAGGGAATACCGAGCCTTTTTGCACTATGCCTTTCCATTTGGGTTCCTAAAACTAGTTCAGGGGCTGCTTTCTTCATAGCATCTTCAACTTCTAGATAATTGTTGGTTATCAGAGCTTCTACATCTAGATCTTTTGCAGTAGCTCTTACTTGCCTCGCCATTTCTCTACTGTATGTACCAAGACCAACTACTTCAAAACCCAATTCCTCTTTGGCAATTTTTGCAGCCGCGATTGCATGTGTTCCATCACCAAAAATAAAAACCCTTTTGCCAGTTAAGTAATTAGAGTCAACTGATTTTGAATACCAAGGAAGTTTTGACTTGTGTTCTAATTCTTGTTTATTAGTCAAAGGAAGATCCAACACGTTATGAACTTCATTGATAAATTCAATTGTATTTTTAATTCCAATTGGAATTGTATTTGTATATTCCATTCCAAAGCTCCGTCTAAGCCATTCACATGATGCTTCAGCAATTTCTTGATAAAGACAAATATTTACTTCAGCATCAATTAACCTTTCAATATCTTCTGGACTAGCTCCTAATGGAGCAACTACGTTTGTATCTATTCCTTGTTCTGAGAGTATACGTTGGATTTCAATAACATCATCCCTGCATCTAAATCCCAGTAATGAAGGACCTAATATATTGACTTTTGGTCTGCGACCTAATTCTTTCCACCTTAGAGGACTTATTTTTTCTGAAGAACTTATTTTCTCTTTCAAAAGAGTTCTTGTTAATTGATAAAAAGTTTCTGAAGCTCCCCAATTTTCTTTCTTGCTATAAGCAGGTAATTCAAGATTAACAATTGGCATATCAAACCCCATACCTTTTGCAAGTGCTCCAGGTTGGTCTTGGATAAGTTCTGCAGTACAACTTTCTCCAACTAAAAGAGTTTTTGGTCTAAATCGATCTACAGCTTCCTTAATATTTTTCTTAACTAATTCAGCTGTATCGCCTCCGAGGTCTCTAGCCTGGAAAGTTGTATAGGTAACTGGAGGCCTTTGCCCCCTCCTCTCGATCATTGTAAAAAGAAGATCTGCATATGTATCTCCTTGAGGTGCATGAAGTACATAATGTATATCTTTCATTGAAGAGGCAATTCTCATCGCGCCAACATGTGGTGGTCCTTCATATGTCCATAGAGTTAATTCCATATTCTTTTAATGCGTTACTAAAGTTTTTGAAGTTAGTATTTGATTCCTTCTTAAAGGTTTAGAGAAGAGACCTGCCAAATCTGCGGCTTGATCAATACCATGAATGGGACTAAATACCATTTCTATGGACCACTTAGTACTAATTCCCTCAGCCTCCAGTGGGTTAGCTAAACCCATCCCACAAACTACTAAGTCTGGATTAGATTCCCTTACTCGATCCAATTGTTTTTCTACATGTTGACCTTCGACTATTTTTGTATTATCAGGTAATAAATTAATCTCCTCTTTCATTAAATCCTTATTTAGGTAAGGAGTTCCTACCTCTATAAGATCCATTTCGCATTCATTATGCAAAAATCTAGCCAAAGATATCTCCAGTTGCGATTCAGGAAGAAGAAATAATCTTTTCCCCTTAAGTATTTCTTTGTGAGATTCAAGAGCAATTTTTGATCTATTTATTAAAGGCGAAATAATTTCATGAACTTTAAGCTCACTAATATTGAAAGCTTTTGCTGCAGCTAAAAACCATTTAGTACTTCCTTCGATACCAAGAGGAAATGGAGCTGAAATTATTTCACAACCCCTATGTTTTAGGTCTCGAACCGTATCACTTAAATAAGGCTGAGTTAATAATACTTTTGTATTTTTACCAATCTTTGGTAATTCAGTTGATTGCCGTGGTGGGAAGCTCTCAATATTTAAAATTCCTAAATTGCTAAAAATCTTTTTAAACCTATCCTCTACATTATTTGCAAGAGTCCCAACTAATAATAATTTCTCCTCATTTGATGACTCCATTAATGGAATTAAAGCTTTTAAGGCGCCATCCTCACCTTGGGTAAAAGTTGTTTCTATCCCGCTGCCAGAGTAATTAACGAATCTTACTTGACCTAAAAATCTTTTATTTAATTTCTCTGCGACAGTTGCAAGATCTAGTTTGATTACTTCACTTGGACAAGATCCAACTAGAAAAAGAGTTTTTATTTCTGGTCTTCTTGCAATAAGATCATTAACCACTCGATCTAATTCTTCATGAGCGTCAGCAAGTCCAGCAAGATCTTTTTCTTCAAGAATAGCCGTCCCAAATCTTGGCTCAGCAAAAATCATAACTCCAGCAGCGCTTTGAATTAAATGAGCGCATGTCCTTGAGCCTACTACCAGAAAAAACGCATCAGGCATTCTTCTGTGGAGCCAAACTATTGAAGTTAAACCACAAAAAACTTCTCTTGGTCCAGTTTCCTTATTAAATTCAA
>QCDO01000018.1 GCA_003278735.1 Prochlorococcus sp. AG-355-J09 | reverse complement strand
AGCGTAAATATGTTGGATGCTTCAGTAAAAATAGAGATTCTTGAATTACTAAGAGTCTTTCAAGAAAAAATGAATTTAACGATTATTTTTATTACCCATGATTTAGGCATTGCTAAAAGATTTTGTAATAGGTTGCTAGTTATGAATCATGGAAAGATAGTTGATGAAGGAGAAAGTTCTACAATATTCACTAAAACTCAAAACCCGTATACAAAATCGCTTCTAAATTCCTCTTTAAATCTCATTTAACTTTAAGAACACTTAGTAATTTTTGAAAATCTAATGGTAATTCTGATTCAAATATCATTTCTTTACCATTTATTGGATGTATAAGTCCAAGCTTGATGGCGTGTAAAGCTTGGCCATCTAATTTACAGGGTAGTTTTTTGCATCTTCCATATAATGGATCACCCACAATTGGATGATTAATGTGAGCGCAATGAACTCTTATTTGATGCGTTCGCCCCGTATCCAGTTTGAAACTCATTAATGAGTAATTGCCAAATCTTTCTTCTAATTTCCAATAGGTACAGGCATACCTTCCTGAAGTTTCTTCAACTACTTTATATTTCAATCTATTTAATTTATCTCTGCCAATGTATCCCACTATTTGGCCTGCTTCAGAATTAGGTGCTCCATGAATTACTGCAATATATTCGCGTGATGCTATTTTTTCTTTAATTTGTTTCTGGAGATTTACTAATGCCTCTTGGCTTTTTGCAACCACCATACATCCGGAGGTATCTTTATCTAATCTGTGAACAATCCCAGGTCTTAATTTCCCATTAATTCCAGGCAGATCTTTACAATGAAAAAGTAATCCATTCACTAAAGTTCCAGATTTGTGTCCAGGGGCTGGATGAACTATTAGACCTGATTGTTTATTGATGACTATGATGTGCTCGTCTTCAAAAAGGATATTTAAATCCATTTTTTCAGGTTTCAAATAAATAAGAGGTTCTGGAGGAGGCATCCATATTTGAACATTATCGCCATTTTTTAATGGGGTTTTTGCTTTTGCGGTCTTATAGTTTACAAGTACTAAACCTGAATTTATAAAATGTTGAATTCTTGCTCTACTTTGTTCTGGCCTTTTACTTACCAACCATCTGTCTAGCCTCATAGGCAGAGGTTGCTCATAAATAATTTCTATAAGCTCACCTTCTCCAATGCCGAAAGAATTTTGATTATTTAATTCCATAGTGGGACTTCTAAAGCAATTTTACCCAGCATTTGATTTCTATAATCTTCCAATAACTTATGAGACATTCTCCTTTTATCACCTGAGGTATGTTTTGAAGCTGCCTCGTTGATCCAAGCAGAAGGACTCTTAAAGCCTTTGGTAATATCAACTCCATATCTGTTAGATATTTGTTTAACTGAGATATTCGCATTCTTATCTTTGTTGAGAGTGGAAATAATTTTGATAAACCCAATTGCGACACTCTCTATTTCATAAGCAGCTTCACCAATATCGTCACACAGTGCAAGATTAAGTGCTGATTTTTGATCTTCTAAATTTGGAGGTATAACACCAGGAGCATCTAGAAGATCTATACCACTTTCTAATTTTATCCATCTTAAATTTCGAGTCACGCCTGCTTTCCTAGCGCTATCTACAACTCTTTTTTTTGCAATTCTATTAATTAATGCTGACTTTCCTACGTTTGGAAAACCAAGTGTAAGGGCTCTAATTGGTCTAATTCGCATTCCCCTAGAGAGTCTTCTATCGTCGATTGACGACCTAGAATCTTTGGCTGACTTACAAATTTCTTTAATCCCTATTCCTCTTTTAGCATCACACCAAAGAGGATATTGATCTTTAACATTAAACCATTTGTTCCAACTATTGATTGTATGAGGGGAGATCATGTCTGATCTGTTAATAACAAGAATATGTTTTTTATTATCTATCCATTTATTTAAGTGTGGATGTCCTGTTGACAAAGGAATTCTTGCATCTCTAACTTCTATGACTAAATCTACTTTATTGATAACTTCAGATAATTTCTTTTCTGCTTTTGCGATATGGCCTGGGTACCATTGGATTTTGGGTATGTCCACTTCAATAAATCAAATAAAATTTTGTATTTCTTTTAGTTTTTATAAGTTTCAAAAGTATTTACTTCTAAAGTTTAGTATAAATTTAATGACTAAAAAATTTTTATAATCGTTAATTTTTAAAATTTATTAAGGCATAGGTAACAGTAACTACTTTTTAACCCAATAAGCCCAAATTAACGTTAGGGTCTTGGGATTATAAATATAGCTTGTTTAATGTCAAAATTATCTCTTTCCAATCTTGATAAGACACATTTAGAAGGAAAAAAAGTTCTTGTAAGAGTAGATTTTAATGTTCCATTAAGTGAAGATGGTCAAATAACAGACGATACTCGTATTCGTGCAGCGATCCCAACTATTGAATATCTTATTAATCATTCCGCAAAAGTTATTTTAGCTGCTCATTTTGGTAGACCAAAGGGTCAGGTAAATGAAAAAATGAGATTAACTCCAGTAGCAGCAAGATTAAGTGAATTGTTGGGGCAAAATGTTGCTCTTACTAACAGTTGTATTGGTGATGAAGCAGTTGCACAAACAAATAGCTTATCTAATGGAGATGTTCTTTTACTTGAAAATGTTCGTTTTTTTGGTGAAGAGGAAAAGAACAACCTAGAGTTTGCTAAAAAATTAGCATCACATGCAGATATGTATGTAAATGATGCTTTCGGTGCTGCTCATAGAGCGCATGCTTCAACTCAGGGTGTTACAAATTATTTAAGTCCCTCAGTAGCTGGATTCCTTTTAGAAAAAGAATTGAAATACCTACAAGGAGCTGTAGATTCCCCAAATCGTCCATTGGCAGCAATAGTTGGAGGATCAAAGGTTAGTAGCAAAATAGGAGTACTTGATTCTTTACTAGATAAGTGTGACAAAATCATGATTGGTGGAGGTATGATTTTTACTTTTTATAAAGCTAGAGGTTTAGATGTAGGAAAGAGCCTTGTAGAAGAAGATAAACTCGAGCTTGCTAAAGATTTAGAAGCAAAAGCAAAAGCAAAAGGAGTAGAATTGCTATTACCCACTGATGTGGTTTTGGCTGATGAATTTTCTCCTGACGCCAATAGTAAAATATCTCAAATTGATGCAATTAGTGGGAATTGGATGGGTTTAGATATTGGTCCAGATTCCATTAAAGTTTTTCAGAATGCTCTTGCAGAATGTAAGACAATTATTTGGAATGGTCCAATGGGAGTTTTTGAATTTGATAAATTTGCAGATGGTACAAATGCAATAGCTACGACTCTTGCGGACTTAAGTGCTTTTTCTGAAGTTTGTACAATAATTGGTGGTGGAGATTCAGTTGCAGCAGTTGAAAAAGCAGGATTAGCTGAGAAAATGTCTCATATATCTACTGGAGGAGGGGCTAGTTTGGAACTTTTAGAAGGTAAAACTTTACCAGGTGTGGCTGCGTTAAACGACGCTTAGGCTATATCTTATCAACAATATCAATGCTCTTTGTGAAAGTAATCATTCCTTCAGGATGAGCTATGATTCCTGACCAAATTTGTATCCCTGGTTTTGAAGGGGCTCTTGTTATTTTAAAAATCCCTCCAGACGCCAATGGCTCCAATAATATTTCTTGTTCAAACAATGAATTAACTTGATGAGGTTTTATAGCTCCAGCAATAATCACTTCTTCAAGAGGCTTATTTAGAATTATATCGATATCGTATTTTGAACCAGTAAGAACTCTATCAGGAATTTTAAAACTAATATCTATTTTTTTATTATCGTTTCTTATTATGGTGAATAAATTTTTGATAATCCCTTCATCTATTTTCCCATTTACGATTGAAAATAAATAATCAAATTTGGATTCTAGTATATATATTTCTCCATTAACTATTTTTTCTCCAAAAACTTTTATTCGCAAAATATCTTCATCTGGAATATTAGATTTTAATCTTTTGATCTTCCATTTGCTGTTAGGGAAATCATTAATAATCTTTGAAAATTGTTTTGGTATATTTTGGCTTTCTTCATTTTTAAAATTTTTTCTAATGAATTCTAAATCTTTTGCATTTAAGGAGTTTTCTAGATTTCTTATAAAATCAACTTTCAAAGTTTGCGTTATTGCTGAATAGGGAAAAATAAGATAAACAAATAAGTAGAGAAGAAATCCTATATTTTTGAATAAGTTTAAATTAAACATATTAATCATTGGTTATTTTATTCTACTATTTTAGGTTTTTATGTCTAAAAAAAATAATTTATTAGTTGCAGCAAGTGGAACAGGTGGGCATATTTTCCCAGCCTTAGCAGTTTCTAAAGAGGTGGAAGATGAATGGAATATTCATTGGTTGGGTGTTAGTCAAAGGCTTGATGCAAATTTTATTCCCGAAAAATATAATTTGAGTACTTTGAATATAAAGACACCAAGAAAAAATATTTTTTTGTTTTATCAATATATAGAAATTTTAATGTCAACTTTTCAAATAATTAGGATCTTAAAAGAAAAAAAAATTAACCTAGTTTTTGCCACCGGCGGTTATATATCAGCACCTACTATTGTTGCTTCAAAACTTCTAAGGATACCTATCATTATTCATGAATCAAATGTAATTCCAGGAATGGTCACGAAATATTTTGGTTTTTTATGTAACTATGTTCTTTTAGGATTTAAAGAAACAAATTCTTATTTAAAAAATTGTAAAACTATTTTCACGGGAACACCTTTAAGAGAGCAATTCTATAAATTTAATTTTTTGCCAGAATGGGTTCCAAAAGGAAATGGACCTCTTTTGATTGTTATGGGTGGTAGTCAAGGAGCAAAAGCTATAAATCAAATTCTTTATGAATCTCTAGAATTTTTAATAAAAAAACAATTTCGGATAGTTCATATTGTTGGCGAATTTAATATAAAACCTTTTCATGTGAAAAACTCCAAAAATTATATTCAAAAGAAATTTTCTAATGAAATAGCAGCTTTAATTCAAAACTGTGATCTTGTAATATCAAGATCTGGTGCAGGAACAATCAATGAATTAATGGAGGCTGAAAAACCTTCAATTTTAATTCCATATCCAGATTCTAAAAATAATCATCAGGAGAAAAATGCCATGATTCTTGCTGCAAGTGGAGGCTCAGTTTTAATCAATCAGAATAAACTGTCTAAAGAAGTTTTTGAAGAAACTCTAAAAAGAATTTTTAAAATAAAATTAAAAAAGGGGAAAAAACATTATGAAATATTAGATCTCATGAAGAAGAATATGGAAAATAATAATAAAATTAAATCTAAAAATGAGATTAAAAAGTATATTGATTATTTTTTAAAGGAATTCTGAATTTCTTCACATAAAAGAGTGTTATTTTTTCTATTCTGTAGACTTATTCTTGCCCACTTTTCGTCAAGAAATCTAAATGAAGTACATTCTCTAAGCAATATTCCCTTGTTTTCTAAGTATTTTATATTTGGCGACAAGGATGTTTCACTTTCTATTAGAAAAAAGTTGGTTGAAGAGTTATGAATTTTAAGGTTCTCTATTTTTAATAATTTTTCAAATACTCTCTTTTTTTCAATATTTATCCAGCTGTGAATCTGTTTTGTCCACTGTTCATAGAATTTCTTATTACTTAGTAGATCAATTCCGGCTTTAATAGAAAATGAATTTAAAGGCCAAGGATCTCTATTTATTTCCCATTGTTTAAGTTTTTTCGATGAGCCAATAACGTAACCTAATCTAAGACCAGGAATATTGAAGATTTTGGTCAAGCTTCTCAAGACTAATAAATTATCAAATCTTTTGGTTAATGGTATTAAAGATTCTTTGTCTCCATTAGGTGTTATCGATAAAAAAGCTTCATCGCAGATAACTAATTTATATTTTTTCACAACTTCCTCCAATGAATTTTTTCCCCATAATTGGCCGGTAGGGTTATGTGGATTTGTTATCCAAATAACATCACCTTTTGGATTAAGTGGAAATGATTGAGGAAAAATATCATTCCAGTTTTTTGGTAATTCGCAATGTATAAAATTGCTATTCCAACAATTTAAAGATCTTTCATAATCAACAAATGATGGAGAAGGAATACAACTTGTTCCGAATTTTGATGCTTCATAACCTGCCCAGGTTATTAATTCAGAAGCTCCATTCCCAGGCAATATATTGTCTGGATTTATCCCATGAAATTTGCCGATTATTTCTTTCAGATCACTCAAGTTTCTTTCTGGGTAATATCTAAAGCCAAGATTCTTAATTTCCGCATTTATTGAATCTATTAGTATTTGAGGGGGATCAAAGGGTACTAATGATGCACTTGCATCAATGATTTCGGATGGTAATAAATTTAATTTTTTCGCAATTGCATATACATTTCCTCCGTGCTTCAAATTTGATCCTTGCATGTCTAACGTTGAGTAATCATGAAGTTCATTATTCATTCTCTGATTTTATTCAACCCATTTTAAATCTGATCCAATTGCATCTTTTATACTAGATAATTGATGGTTATTGAGTTGCTTTATAATTCCCTCAAGTATATCTGGTACTAATTGTGGACCCTTATATATCCATCCTGTATAAAGTTGAATTAATGATGCTCCAGAACAAATTCTTTCCCAAGCTGACTCAGGACTATCTATTCCACCAACTCCAATTAAAATAATCTTTTTATCAATATTATGTATATGTTTTATTATTTGATTTGCTTTTTTTTGGAGAGGCCTTCCACTTAATCCTCCATTCTCTTGAGAGAGTAATAATCCAGTTTGCCTGATCTTTCTATTTTCAAGACCTAATCTATCAATGCTGGTGTTTGTAGCAATTATTCCATCGATGTTTTCCTCGATTATTAATTGGCAAATATCTTCAATATCTTTAAGGCCTAAATCTGGTGCAATTTTTACGAATAATGGTGGACAATTAGGTAAGTTTTTAATTTCTCTAAGAAGTTCTTTTAGAAGAATTGGATCTTGTAATTTTCTTAGTCCTTCAGTATTTGGAGAACTAACGTTTATTGCTGCGTAATCACAATATGGAATTAATAATTTTAGAGAAGTTAAATAATCATCTTTTGCTTGAGATAAACCTGTAATTTTTGACTTCCCGAAATTTATCCCTAAACAAATATTCTCCCTGTTTTTTTTAAACTCAATACCTTGTTCGACAAAGTTTTTAACTAGATTTTCAGCACCATTATTATTGAAACCCATTCTATTTAATGCTGCTTCTTCTTCTGCCAATCTAAATAACCTGGGTTTGGGATTTCCATTCTGAGCAAATTTAGTTACTGTACCAAGCTCAGCAAATCCAAAACCAAAATCTTTCCATATATTTGCGGCATTTCCATTTTTGTCAAAACCCGCAGCTAAACCAATTGGATTACAAAAATTTATGCCACATATGTTCTGAGTTAACCTTTTATCAACTACAGAAAATTCTTCATTTAGATTTTTTAAGATAGTAGATAATATAGGCCAATTATATTTTCTTGAACTGAATGATAGGAGACTAAGAGATAAATTTGTTAAGTATTCTGCATCAATTCCAGAGTCTTTTTTTAATACAGGGGTAATCAAGTTTTTATAAAGATTTTTAAATCCCCCCTTCTTATAATTCATAAAAAATTAGGCTTCTTTTTTTTCTATTATCCAATATTTTTTATCTTTAGGAATCAATCTCCAATTACGCCATTCAAAAAGTGAATATTGTTTTATCTTTAAGTGGTTTTCATTACCTAATAAGGTGTCTAGTTCATGCGAACTTAACAGGTACTTTTTTTCTGCAAATTTTTGAATTAATTCATTACGGGAAAATAATTTCTGAATTTCTGAAGGTGCATTTTTTTCAAAAAAATCAACTGAGAATTCTACTTTTTTTAAGTTACTTTCTAAAGATATACCTTTGCTATAATTAGTTGCAATTTTATCAACCCTATCATTTTGTTTGTCCCCGCTATGACCTTTAACATATTCCATTATTAGGCCATTAATTCTTAATTGATCAATTTTTTGCCATAGATCAAGATTTTGAACTGGTTTTCCTGCACTTGTTTTCCATCCATTTTTCTTCCAATTAATAATCCATTTTGTATAACCCTCTATGACATATTTACTATCAGTTCTTAATTTAAAGTTCTCTTTTAATTTGTAGGTTTTTAATTTCTCAAGAGTTTTTATAGCCGCAGTGAGTTCCATTCTATTATTTGTAGTATTTTGCTCGGAACCACCTATTTCTAATTCGCTGTTATCTTCAAAAATTATTAAACCGCCCCAACCACCTGGGCCTGGATTACCACTGCATGCTCCATCTGTTGCGGCTTCAATCGCAATACTATCACTATTCATAATTTTTGAAGCCGATATTAAGGTTATCGGCTTGAAAAAATGTATTCTTATTTAAGTGTAACTTTACCGCCAGCTTCTTCAATCTCTTTCTTTAAAGATTCAGCATCTGCTTTCGCAATTCCTTCTTTTACTGTTTTTGGTGCAGATTCAACAAGTGCTTTTGCATCGCCAAGACCTAGACCAGTTGCATTTCTTACAACCTTAAGTACTTTGATTTTTGCAGCTGCATCAAAGCTTTCGAGAACTACATCAAATTCAGTTTTTTCTTCAGCAGCGCCACTATCTGCGTCGCCGCCAGTTGCTCCTGGAGCTGCCATTACTACACCTGCAGAAGCTGCAGCAGATACACCAAAAGCCTCTTCAATTTGCTTTACAAGCTCAGATGCTTCTAAAAGTGATAAAGATTTTAATGATTCAAGAATTTCTTCAGTTTTTGCGGACATTTTCTTAAAAGTTAATTAGGGTTTTGATTTAAGATTCTGATTTTTCAGAATGTTGTTTAAGTGATCTAGCAAGTCCAGAAGGCACTTCATTGATAGAGATCGCAATTTTTGTTGCTACGCCATTTAGAGCGCCAGCAATTTTTGCCATCAATACTTCTTTAGATGGAAGACTTGCAATTTCTTTTATTTCAGAATCGCTAAGAAGTCTGCCTTCAAATAAAGCTCCTTTGGTCTCGGATTTTTTGGTGTCTTTTTGAAAAGATTGGATTGCTTTTACAGCACCACCAACATCTTCTTTAATTAACACAAAAGCATTTGTTCCGGTCAGTAAAGATTCAAGATCGTTCCAATTACTATCTCCATCAATAGCTTTGCGCATTAATGAATTTTTAGTAACTTTGCAGATGCCGTTAGTTGTTTGCAATCTAGATCGCAAATCTGACATCTCTTTGATAGTTAAACCTTTATAGTCAAGAACTACAGCCATTTCCGAGTCGTCTAAAAGAGATTTAATCTCAGTAACGATTTTTTGCTTATTCTCTAGTGTTCGGCCCATTGATGTTTTTTGGATCGTAATTTAGGGAGAGCAGGAAATGCGGCAAAGTTCTTTTAAAGAGGCCGCTTTTATTAGATCCAAAAAGAAATAATTTAAGACGAGTCCTCGGTAGGAATTAAAAATTTAGAATAACTAAATCAACCTACTTTCTTTGGCCGTATTATTGCAATTTAAATTATACTACAAAGCGTTAACCTTCAGGTTGGTAATCTTGTACAGCATTTATGTCTAATTGAACTGAAGGCCCCATTGTTGAAGTTACATAAAATGTTTTCCAATACTTTCCTTTAGCTCCACTTGGTTTATTTTTATCAATTGATTCTTGTAAAGTTTTTAAGTTGTCAAATAGAGCCTCTTTTGTGAAACTTGCTTTTCCAAAGCGGACATGAACGATTCCAGCCTTATCCGCTCTAAATTCGAGCTTACCAGCTTTGAATTCTTTTATTGCATTAGCAATGTCATTAGTTACTGTCCCAGCTTTAGGATTAGGCATTAAACCTCTAGGTCCTAAAACTCTTCCTAATTTTGCAACCTTTGGCATCATATCTGGAGTTGCAATAAGTAGATCAAACTCCATATTTCCTTTGTTGATGCTTTCTACAAGATCTTCTTCACCGAATAAATCTGCACCAGCAGCCTTAGCTTTTGATACATTCTCACCGCTTGTAATTACTGCAATTTTGATGCTTTGGCCAGTACCATGTGGTAATGCAACAGTGGTCCTTAATTGTTGATCAGTATATTTAGGATCAATACCTAGACGTATATGTGCTTCAATAGTTTCATCAAATTTTGCATTAGCATTTTCCTTGATAATACTAAGAGCTTCAAGTGGTGCGTAAATGCGATCTTCTATCTTTGTTGATAGAGCCGCCATTCTTTTAGATAGTTTTTTCATAATAATATTGGGTGCAAACGGTTATAAACTAACCTCCCCTAAATAGTGAGAAATTGTGTATTGAACTCAATCAGTGATAGAGACGCCCATATTACGAGCAGTACCCTCAATTACTTTCATTGCTGATTCAACACTAGAACAGTTTAGATCAGGAAGCTTAGTTTTGGCTATTTCTTCTAATTGAGCTTTACTTATATTCCCAACAGAGCCTTTTGCGGATTCACCTGAACCTTTCTCTATACCAGCTGCTTTTGTGATTAATACGGAAGCAGGAGGTGTTTTCGTGATAAAAGTAAAGCTTCTATCTTCAAAAACAGAAATCTCGACTGGAATTACAAAACCTGCTTTATCTTGTGTCCTTGCGTTGTATTCTTTGCAAAATGCCATGATATTGACACCATGTTGTCCTAAAGCTGGCCCTACAGGAGGAGCAGGATTTGCTTTGCCTGCTTGTAGAGCAAGCTTGATAACTGCAACAATTTTTTTTGCCATTAGATTAGAGAATTTAAGCTGGAGTAGAAAATCATAATTTTACTCGATAAACAAGAACAATTAGAAATTAATTTTGTTTATTGATTTGGGAGAATTCTAATTCTACAGGAGTCTCGCGCCCAAATATTGAAAGTAATGCTTTTAATTTATTTCTTTCTCCGGAAACTTCTATAACTTCTCCCTGGAAATCCTTGAATGGACCACTAGTTACAATGATTCTATCTTTTTCTTCAATATCTAATTTGATTACAGCTTTTTTCTCTGATGCGCGCTTAAAGATTCTATTAACTTCTTGTCTTGATAATGGTCGAGGTTTGATATGACCTCGCGATCTTCCGCTGCCTCTACCGTCTTCAGCACCAACAAAGTTAATTACATTTGGAGTACTTTTAACAGCCATCATTGTATCTTCATCCAAAATCATTCTTACAAGGACATAACCTGGGAAAACTTTTTCTTCAGTAGTTTGTCTGCTTCCATCTTTTTTTAATTTAATGCCTGGAGTTTGAGGAATTTCAATTTCAATGATTCTATTATTAACACCTAAAGTTACTGATCTCTGCTCAAGAGTCGCTTTTACTTTTTTTTCACAGCTTGATGCAACTTGAACTGCATACCATCTTGCGATGCTTGTATTTGCTTTTGAAGAAGCAAGGTTTGTAGTTAATTCATTACTCATTTTTCTGGATGCTTAATTAAGATCTTTATTAATGGATATTCGGGAGCTAATTCAACCAAAAATTTGAGAGGCTGCCCATCCATAGAATCTGCTAACAGAAGCAATGGCTGCAGCAGAAAAAGATACCATAATTATAACTGCTACTGATTCGCTAAAAAGTTGTTGTTTGTTAGGCCACACGACAAGTTTAAGCTCATCGTAGGTAGATCTAAAAAAATTATTCTTTTTTTTAGGCTCTTCAACTTCAGGAGAATCCTTTTTAAGAGGTTCTTTATTAGTAGTAGGACTTGTCACAAAATTTTTTTGAAATTAAGCTTTATGCTTTAGTTTTTATTTTAGCTTATTGATTTACTCCTCAGCTAGGTTTAAAAACGATTTCATCTTTTTTAGCAGGGTTTAGTTTAATTGTTATATTTTTTTTATTTTTGAAGTTATCCTCTAAAAGTTTTGCAGCCAAGGGATTTTCTATTTGTCTTCTAAGTTCCCTGCTAAGTGGCCTAGCACCATATTCAGGTTCGTAAGAATCGTTTGCAATTTTGTTGATAACTTTTTTGTCTATAGCGATATTTATTTTCTGCTCAAGTAGCAGGTTCTTTAAATCTTCTGTTTGTAGAATGATTATTTTTTGAAGTTCATCAATAGATAATGGTTCAAACTTTACCACTTCGTCAATTCTATTTAAAAATTCAGGTCTAAAAATTGAAGACAATGCATTAGTAATTGAATCATCTAGAGTTTGTTGATCTTTTTCAAACTTTCCCTCACTTTTAGAAATCTTTTGTGAATACTCCAGTATAGATTTACCAGCTAGGTTACTTGTCATAATGATTACTGTATTTTTGAAATCTACCGTCCTTCCTTGAGAGTCCGTTAATCTTCCTTCATCTAAGACTTGCAAAAGGATATTAAATACTTCTGCATGTGCTTTTTCTATCTCATCAAGAAGTATTACTGAATAGGGTTTACGTCTTACAGCTTCAGTTAATTGACCTCCCTCTTCATAACCAACATAACCTGGGGGAGCTCCTAAAAGTCTTGCTACAGCATTTTTCTCCATATATTCACTCATGTCTAATCTTAAAAGTGCGTCTTCTTCATCAAATAAAACTGTCGCAAGAGATTTTGCTAATTCTGTTTTACCAACACCAGTGGGACCCATAAATAAAAAAGATCCAATAGGTCTTTTAGGACTTTTCATACCAACTCGAGCTCTTCTAATTGCAGCAGAAACAGCTTCTATAGCTTTTTCTTGTCCAATAACTTTTTCACTTAGTTCTGTTTCTAGATTGACTAATTTCTTACGTTCATTTGAAACTACTTTAGAAATTGGAATGCCTGTGATTTTTGATATAACATCTGCAATATCATCAGGTTCGACTTGATATTTAAAAGGGAAAATTCTATTTTTCTTTATTTTATTAAAGTTCTCTTCAAGTTTTTGTATGTCATTCTCTATTTCACTTAACTCTTCTTCAAGTTTTTCTAAATAATCTAGGTCATTTTCAATTTCGCGATTTGATTTATCTTTAATTTGTTTGGTTAGCTTATCTTCTTCTTTCATTAAAATAGATAATTCCTCCATTTTTTCACGTAAATTGTTCCAATTTTCCAAAAGAACGTTCAATTTTGCCTCTGATTGTTCTCTATTATTCAATAGTTGTTCTTGAGCTTCGATATTTTCTCCTTGCAAATTATTCAATTTTTCATCAATAGTATTAAGTTTGTTTTCTTGTTGGAGAATGATTTGAGGCATATTATTAGACTCGATTTTCAACTGTGCAGCTGCTTCATCAATTAAATCTATTGCACTATCAGGGAGACATTTATCGCTGATGTATCTGTCGGCCAATTTTGCAGAATAATTTACAGCTTCTTCAGAAATTTTTATGCCATGATGTGATTCATATTTCTTTTTGATCCCTTGTAATATTTTTGCGCTTAATTCTACTGAAGGTTCATTAACAGCTATCTTTTGAAAGCAATTATTTAATGCCTGATCTTTTTCAATAGTTTCACGAAATTTCTCAGGTGTTGTTGTACCGATACATCTAAGTTCTCCTTCAGCTAGTAAAGGTTTTAAGATATTACTGATGTCGGTAGAAGATCTGTCAGAACTTAATATTGAGTGAATTTCATCAATAAATAGAATCATTCCTTGGTTTGGATTATTTAGTTCCTGCATTATTAAGCTTAGTCTTTCCTCTAGTTGACCTCTAAATTTGGTCCCAGAAACTAATGCACCTAAGTCAAGTGAAATAATTTTTAAGTCCTTTAAAGTATCAGGAACTTTTTTGTCTACAATTAATTGAGCAAGTAATTTTGCAATTGATGTTTTACCAACTCCAGGATTGCCAATAAGTATAGGGTTATTTTTGTTTCTTCTGCAGAGTACCCTCATTACATTATTGATCTCATTTTCTCTTCCCAAAACGGGATCCAGTAACCCTTTTTTTGCTGATTCTGTTAAATCTTTTCCATAAATTGACAGAGCATTTTCATCTTTTCCAACTTGTTTTTTGGTTTCAATTTGAAGTTCACTTTTCGGTAATGGAACAGTAGCCTTTTTAAATTTTTCTTCTTTTACAAAAGTCTCGTTAGTCTCGTTGTTTGATTCAAAATTAGATTGATTATTTATTTCAATAATATTCCTATTATTAAAAGAATCTTTTAATTGATTAATATTTGGGAAAAACTTTAATTCTTCCTCTAATTTTTCCATCGAAAGGTTTCCTTCCTCAAAAACATAATTTCCAATTCTTAAATCTCTTCCAAGAGCAATTAGTAAATGAGGGATTTCTATTAATCTCGATCCCCATTGAGTTTTAATCTGATTCGCGTTATCTAATAAAATTTCTAAATCTTCTCCGATAGTAAAAATATCTGACTCATTTGTTGGTGTCTCTTCTAAAAAATCTTCTGTTATGTCTAAAACTGTATCTTGGTCGATTGATAATTTTTCAACGAAGGCAAAGAATTCACTGGATGAGAACAATGTATGAATTATGTGTTCAATATTAAATTCGCTATGATCCCATTTTTTTGCGGTTGCTTCCCCTAATAAAAGAAGATTCCAACTAATATCGCTAAATAGTTCAGGACTGGATGTAAGTGTTTCTCTCATAAACTATAAAAACTATAGTTGATTATTAATTAATATTCTAAATAGGATCTGCATTAATAATCATCCAATAATTTTCAAATTGTAAGATGAATTTGAAAATTATTTAGATGAGAGGATTTGCGGGAACTTTAGAATGAAAAAAAAACGTTAAATAATATCTAAGCTCTTATAAAATTTAAAATTATAGTTGGTTAACAAATATATTTCAGATATTAGCCAAATAGTTCAGCTATTAATAGGATTTAAATAGTAATAATTAAATTGTGAAAGAAACTATTGATTTTCTTATTGATACTGTTGAAGCAAGGCAAGTCCTTGATTCAAGAGGTAATCCAACTGTAGAGGCAGAAGTATTTTTGGAATGTGGTGCAAGTGGTAGAGCAATTGTTCCCAGCGGAGCTAGCACTGGTGCTCATGAGGCACATGAATTAAGAGATGGTGGTTCGAAATATATGGGAAAAGGCGTTTTGAATGCTGTTAATAAAATTCATGAAACAATATCGCCGGCTTTATGTGGTTTGTCATCTTTAGATCAAACTGCAGTAGATAAATTAATGATTGAAATTGATGGAACTCCTAATAAGTCTAACCTTGGAGCAAATTCAATCCTAGCAGTAAGTCTTGCAACTGCTAGAGCATCAGCAAATGCTTTAGACATTCCCCTATATAGATATCTTGGAGATCCATTATCCAATCTTCTTCCAGTCCCATTGATGAATGTAATAAATGGTGGTGCTCATGCACCAAATAGTCTTGATTTTCAGGAATTTATGCTTGTTCCACATGGAGTTAATAATTTCAGTGAATCATTAAGAATGGGTACTGAAATTTTTCACTCATTAAAATCATTACTTGATCAGAAAGGTCTATCTACTGCTGTAGGCGATGAGGGTGGATTTGCTCCGAATTTGTCATCAAGCGAGGAAGCAGGGGACTTATTATTAGAAGCAATTCAAAAAGCCGGATTTAAGCCTGGTGAGCAGGTATCTTTAGCTTTAGATGCTGCAAGTACTGAATTTTATAGTGATGGTATTTATAAATATGAAGGTAAAAGTTTAAATAGTTCTGAAATGATTTCATATCTTTCAAAATTAGTTTCTAATTATCCCATAGTTTCAATAGAGGACGGTTTAGCTGAGGATGATTGGGAGGGTTGGTCAGAATTAAACAAAGAATTAGGGAATAAAGTTCAGCTTGTAGGTGATGATTTATTCGTTACTAATACAGAAAGATTACGGAAAGGGATTATAGAAAAATCTGCCAATTCAATCCTAATAAAGGTAAATCAAATTGGAACATTAACTGAAACTTTGGAAGCTATTGAGTTAGCTAAGATGTCTGGTTTCACAAGTGTTATAAGTCATAGAAGTGGTGAGACTGAAGATACAACAATTGCAGATTTATCTGTCGCTACAAGATCGGGTCAGATCAAGACTGGCTCTTTGAGCAGAAGTGAAAGAATTGCAAAATATAATAGGCTTTTAAAAATTGAGGAGGAATTAGGAAATCAAGCAAGATTCGCTGGAGCTCTAGGTTTAGGTCCCAAAAATATATAGTTTTTTTAGCGCTTAAGTTTTTCTAAACGTGAGCCTTTTCTCATACTTAATTGGCATTTTATCCAATCAATACTTATTGGTAGTGCAAAAAAAAGTGGCAATAATGCAAAATTATTTTGTTTATTGGTTACAAGTAAAGCAGATGCAATTGATAAGCTTCCTATGAGAATTGAATGGCCTAAAGTTTTTTGAGCCGTAAACATTTTTTTGAATTGCCTATCAGACTCTCCCATCCTTATTTGCAATTGTAAATCGCCCTGTTCTAATCTTTCTAAACTTTCATCTATTCTTTTGGGAATCCCAACAGCTTTCGATCCTAGTTCACCTACTTGCCTTCCAAATTGGTTAATTAAATCGTTGGGACTTTGATTATTTGAAGTCATAAGTTCTATTAAATAAGGCTTGGTAACTGATACAAGGTTAAACCCTGGATCAAGCATTCTACCAACTCCTTCAAAAGTTGATAAAGCTCTCATCACAAAGATTAAATCCACCGGCAGTTGAAATGGCGTTTCATAAACCAGTTCGTATAAATCTCCAGATAATTTTTCAATAATATTAGGACTAAATGGCGGAGTTAAGGCTTCTTTAAGCATCAATCTGACTAATCTTCTGACTGGTCCTACATCAATATCTTTTGAAATTAGCCCAGCTTGTTGTAATTGACTAACAAGTGATGAGGCGTCCCTAAGAGCAGCAGCCTTAACCATCCCCCCCAATCTTGTTTGAAGATTATTTGAGATGTTCCCCATCATTCCAAAATCATAAAAAATCAATTTACCTTCACTTGAAACTGCTAGATTCCCTGGATGAGGATCTGCATGAAAAAAACCGTAATTTACTAATTGTTTCAAGTAGCTGATTGCACCTATCTCTGCAATTTTAGATAAATCAATTTCTTCTGATTTTAATTTTTCTAAATCGCTTATTTTTGTCCCCTCTACATAACTTAAACAAAGCACTTTTTCACTGCTCATATCCCAATTTACTTCAGGAACTTCAACATTTTCATCATCAAGAAATTGCTGCCTAAATCTTGCTGCATATTGCGCTTCGCAATTAAAATCAAGTTCTTTCATCAGAACTTTTCTACACTCTTTAGCAATCTCAACCCAGTTTCTACCTCGACTCCAATTCTTATTTTTTTGCAATAATCCTGCTATTTGCTGCATTATGCCCAAATCGATAATAAACAATTCTTTTAAATTGGGTCTTTGAACTTTAAAAACTACTTTCTTACCATCTTTTAAAGTCGCCCTATGAACCTGAGCTAGTGATGCTGATCCAACCGGATCACATATTATTTGATCTATTTCATTAAACTTAGACCCTAGTTCATTTCTTATAGTCTCTTCAACTTGCGTAAATGAAAAATTAGGAACTTGATCCTGCAATTTAGACAATTCCTGTATCCACGTATTAGGAATTAAATCAGGTCTCGCTGATAATAATTGTCCAATTTTAATAAATGCTGAACCAAGCTTTATTAATTGATTAGTAAAACACCTAGCTCTTTCTATTTGGACCCTACTTTTTTCATTCTTCTTAGCTTGGAAAATTGTAAATCTAATATTATCTATCCACAAATTTATTAAAAGTGAAATCAGAGTTATCCAAATAAGAAAGGCCCTCTTCAACTTTTTTAAACGATAATGAAGAATGTGAAAACTCATTTCATTTGATTATTTATGGTTTTATTAAAGAGATCAATTTGTTTATTAATATCTTCAATTTCATTTAAAGCGTTTTTTATTTTGGAATCTTGATAAGTATTTGCAGACTCATTTTCTTGAATATTTTCGGCTTTTTCCATTCTTGAGGCTTCTTCAATTATGGATTCTTTCAAACTATCAAATTGTTTTTTGAGAATTTCTGGAGCATCCTGAGCAATATTTGTTGCTTCTTCAATTTTGTCAACCAATATCTCGTTTAATTTTTCGGTTACTTTCTTAATGGCAGCTTTTAAAATGTAATCAGAGTTGGTCATGAAAAATATAATGTTTCTACAGCAATTAATTTCGCATATTAACTAATAATAGATCAATTCAGAACATTTCACGTACCTTATCATTTTGATAATTAATTTTTTATGTTTTTCCTATGTAAGTTTGTTTCTATATTATGCTTTTTTCTCTTTTTTCTTTTAACTTATACCTATGTAGGGGTTTAGGTATTTACATTTAAATATCTTCTAACCAAGAACTCATCTAAATTAACTACTAAAAAGGAGTTTTTAAAAATTGGAAATCATTGAGTCAGATGTAGTTATTATCGGAGGAGGACCGGCCGGATGTACTTGCGCACTTTATACATCTCGTTCAAACTTAAAGACAGTAATTTTAGATAAAAATCCATCTGTTGGCGCCTTAGCAATAACTCATCAAATAGCAAATTATCCAGGTGTTCCGGTTGATATAAGTGGGGAGAAATTACTTACTCTAATGAGAGAACAGGCTGTGCAATACGGCACAGACTATAGAAGAGCACAAGTGTTTGGAATAGACGCTAGTGGAGAATGGAAAATGGTTTATACGCCAGAAGGCACTTTCAAAGCTAAAGCACTTGTACTTGCAAGTGGAGCCATGGGTAGGCCTGCATCATTTAAAGGCGAAGCGGATTTTCTTGGCAAAGGAGTTAGCTATTGTGCTACATGTGATGGGGCTTTTTATAAAAATAGAGAAGTTGCCGTTGTTGGAGTAAATAAGGAGGCAATTGAAGAGGCAACTGTTCTAACTAAATTTGCATCAACGGTGCATTGGATTACATCAAGTGATCCTAAATCAGATAATGAAGAAGCTATGGAATTAATGGATAATTCAACTATAAAACATTGGAGTAGAACAAGATTATTGGAAATATTAGGCGATGATATGGGTGTGAATGGGGTTGTTGTAAAAAATAAACAAGAAGAAAATCCTATCAATTTAAATTTAGATGGGGTGTTTGTTTACATGAGTGGTTCAAAGCCTATTACTGATTTTTTAGGTGATCAAATTGCTTTAAAAGAAGACGGAGGAGTTATTGTTGATGACTTTATGTCTACAAACTCTAATGGAGTGTGGGCTATTGGAGATATAAGAAATACACCATTTAAGCAAGCCGTAGTTGCGGCTTCTGATGGATGTATTGCTGCAATGTCAATTGATAGATACTTAAATAGTCGAAAAAATATAAGAGTAGATTGGATTCATTCTTAAAAATAAATATTGCTTCTTTAATTTAAAGGGGTGTTGCTTCAGAAATATAAGCAACTCCTCCGTAGTAGCTTAAATCGTCCCTGATGTTATCTCTCATTTTATCTATTAATTCTTGCTCACAAAAAACAATTACATGTGCATTTGATCCTAATCCTGTGAATTCCATATCTTCTGTAACAACTCTTTCAGGCCCTCTTCCTGTTGCGTGTTTCATAACGGTATATCCAGGAACATTAGCTTTTTCTAATGTTTTAATGATTGCATCTAGTTCTCTTTCACTAAATATCAAGTCTAATCTTTTCATTTTTTATAGAGGGGAAAGTGGGATAATGGTATTTACTAAACTCATATATATGGGAATGCCAAGAACTATATTGAATGGGAAAGTTAGACCTAGTGTAGTTGAAATATAATAACTAGATTTAGCCTCTGGAACTGTCATCCTCATCGCTGCAGGGACTGCTAAATAAGAGGCGCTTGCACATAAAACCACAAATAAAAGTGCGTTGCCAGGTCCTAAAGATAAAAATCTTGCAACGAAAACACCAATAAATGCATTAAATAGAGGCATGAAAATAGCAAACCCAATCAAAAACGAACCCGCATTCTTCAATCTTGGTAATCTTTGAGCAGCGACTATTCCCATATCTAATAAGAAGAAGCATTCTGCTCCATAGAATAATTGTCCAGTAAAAGGCTCCATTTTTGCTATTCCTGAAGGATTACTGGAAGCAGTCAGAAATCCCACAATTAAGCTTGAAAGCAATAAATAAACTGATCCATTCAAAAGTGATTCGTGTAATATTGCGCTTAGATGCATTTTTCTTGATTTTGGTCTATTTTTTGGAGCTGCAAATTTTACAAGTAATAATCCAACAATGATTGCGGGAGATTCCATTAAAGCTAAGGCTCCAACCATAAACCCATCAAAAGCTATTTTTTGACTTTCTAAAAAACTTTCTGCGGAAATAAATGTAACAGCACTAATTGAACCGTATGCTGCTGCTATTGCGGCTGAATTAAAGACATCAAACTTAAATCTTAAAATTAAAAATCCAATAAGCGGGATTAGAAGTGACATCAGTATTGCAGCACTTAAAGTAGGCAATACTTGATCGGTAAAACCACTTTTCTGTATCTCTATACCTCCTTTAAACCCTATAGCTAGTAGCAGATATAATGAGAAGAGTTTTGGTAATGGAGCAGGTATTTCTAAATCGGATTTAAAGAGTACTGATATTGCTCCAATCAAAAAGAAAAGAACTGGCGGGGCTAATACATTTTGCAGAATTGGATTTATTTCCATAAATTATTAAGCTATTTCATTTAGAGCAGTTTCTAAAGCTTCTTTTCTTGTTTCAATAATGCCTTCAACTCCAAACTTAGCTAATCTATCTTTTACTTTTTCATTTGCCCCAGCAACAAATGCTTTTCTGGAATTATTTTTTGCTTCTTGCATCATATCCTCTATCGCGAGAGTGGCCGTTACTCCAAGTCTTGGCACATCAGTGATATCTAATATTAAAACCTTGTAGTTTCTTACTAGCATCATTCGTTCAGATATACCTTTAGCCGCTCCAAAACTAAGTGGTCCTTTGAGTCTAAATAACATTACTTCTCCTGCACATCTATCTAGTAGAGCTTTTTCATCAGCAGGTAATGAATTTTTAGCTTGATCATCTTTTGATAAAGGATTATCCTCATCCATACCTTCTAGTTGAGTTTCAGTTATTGAATCAATAGTGAGCATATTTGCTATGAATACACCGACTAAAACTGCCCAAATTAAATCCCAAAAAACAGTCATTAAGAGTACTCCGTACATAACAACTGAAGTTTTTAAAGATAATTTGTGGGCCCTCCTCAAGAACCCCCAATCAATAATATCTAGACCAACTTTTATCAGAATTCCTGCTAGTAACGCAGTTGGTATTTGCTCAGCTAAAGGACCTGCGCCAACTAAAACTATCAACAATACAACTGAGTGAACCATTCCAGAAATGGGAGTTGATCCTCCAGATTTAACGTTAATTACTGTTCTCATTGTTGCTCCTGCTCCAGGTAAGCCTGAAAACAAACCTGCTACAGCATTTCCGATGCCCTGACCAATAAGTTCTCTATCAGAATTATGTTTAGTTTGAGATATATTGTCTGCTACTAGAGATGTTAGTAAGGAGTCAATAGCCCCAAGTACTGCGAGAACTAATCCTGCCTTAAAAATAATTGGAAAATATTGATTAAAACTTGGGAAATTTAAAGATGGAACTCCCCTAGGAATTTCTCCAATTCTATCAATAGCTCCATCACCAAAAATTAATATCGATATTGGGGTAACTATCAGAAGTGCTAAGAGAGGAGAAGGAACCCATTGACTTATTTTTCTTGGAGTTAGAAATACTATACCTAGAGTCATTATTGCTACGCCAATAGCAGCACCGTTTGGCTGGAAATTTGAAAATACAGTAGATAAAGATTCAACTACTCCACCTCTAGTGCTAATGCCTAGTAATGGCCCAATCTGAAGTGCAATGATTATTACTCCAATACCAGACATAAATCCTGAAACAACAGAGTATGGAACTAAAGTAATGTATTTCCCTAGTTTTAGAATTCCGAATAATATTTGAAGTAAGCCGCCAATGACTACCGCTGCCATAACTAAAGGTAATATTTGTCCTGCAGAAAGATCTCTTGGAACTCCCACTGCAGCTAAGCCTGCTACTACCCCTGCAACAGTCACACTCATGGGACCGGTCGGTCCACTAACTTGAGCAGGTGTTCCGCCAAATAATGCAGCTAAAAAACCAACTACTACTGCTCCATATAATCCATAAATTGCTCCGCCAGGTCCTAACGCAGCATTACCAAAAGCAAGAGCGAGAGGTAAAGCCACTACTGCGGCTGTGATGCCTCCAAGAATATCGCCTCTTACATTTTCTAGATGAAAACCATTAATTATTTTCAAAGATACTCTCCTTAAAATAAATACTTGACTAAAAGATATTATCTCTTAATGATGTAAATTTGTGAAAAATGAAGAATGTGCAAAATATTTTTGTAACTTTTTTTGCTCTTATTAAATAAATTTTAGTTAATTTTCCTGAACAAAATTAGTCTCTGATTGATTTATGTGCGAGGCAAGCGACTAATGTATTAAATAAATATTTTTCAATTTAATTAATATTCAAATGAATTCGATTATTCGTCCAAGGAGATTAAGAAGGTCTGAGGCAATTAGAGAAATGGTAAGAGAAAACCATCTAAAAGCTTCGGACTTTATATATCCATTATTTATTCATGAAAAAGATTTTAAAGAGGAAATTTCGGCAATGCCAGGAACTTTTAGATGGGATATTAATGGCTTAATAAAGGAGGTTACTAGGGCATGGGAATTGGGAATAAGGTGTGTGGTTCTTTTCCCAAAAATTAACGATGGCTTAAAGACTGAAGATGGAGCAGAATGTTTTAACGAAGAAGGTTTAATACCTAAAGCTATTCGAATATTAAAAAAAGAGATTCCAGAAATGGCAATAATGACAGATGTCGCCTTGGACCCATACTCTTGTGATGGTCATGATGGATTAGTTGACGAAACTGGAAAAATATTGAACGACGAAACAATCGAAATTTTAAAAAAACAAGCTTTAACACAAGCAAGAGCCGGGGCAGATTTTATTGGCCCTAGTGACATGATGGATGGGAGAGTTGGATCCATCAGAACTGCTCTTGATAGTCAAGGATTTAGTGATGTAGGTATTATTAGTTACACAGCAAAATATTCATCTGCCTATTATGGTCCCTTCAGAACTGCTTTAGATTCGGCTCCAAGAGAAAATAGTAAGAAAATAATTCCAGACAATAAGTCTACATATCAAATGGATCCTGCTAATTCAAAAGAGGCTTTAATTGAATCTGCTTTGGATCAGTATGAAGGAGCTGATATTTTGATGGTAAAACCAGGAATTTCATACTTGGATATTGTTTATAGATTGAGTACTTTTTCAAATAAACCTATTGCTGCATACAACGTTAGTGGGGAGTATTCCATGGTAAAGTCTGCTGCTATGAAGAACTGGATTAACGAAAAAGATATTGTATTAGAGACATTGCTTAGTTTTAAAAGAGCAGGAGCAAAATTAATACTCACTTATCATGCTTGTGATGCATCTCAATGGTTGCAGGATACCTAAAAACTCATTATTAACAAGAATTTGGTTTATTCTTAGATAAGTAATAAATTAACTGCTTTGTTTTGAAGTTTTCACAAGGAGTAAATAGGATTGGTCACATTGCACTTAGAGTAGAGAATCTCGAAAGGGCGAAATCTTTTTATATTAAGCTTGGTATGAATTTGGTTTGGGATGATAAAGATTGGTCTTATTTAGAGGCTGGTAAAGGGAAAGATGGACTTGCGTTGTTAGGCCCTAGCTACAAAGCTGCGGGACCTCACTTTGCTTTTCATTTTGAAAATAAAAAAGAAGTGGAAAATATTCAAAATGATTTAAAAAATTCTGGTGTAAAAGTTGGTCCTTTACATGAGCATAGAGATGGAACAGCATCTTTTTATATGAAGGATACTGAAGGAAACTGGCTTGAGATGCTTTATGTTCCTCCTGAAGGGATCCAATCGAATGTTTGATTCTTTTTTGTATGCAAGAGAAAAGTTATTCTAAAAAATCATATTCAGATAACACCTTAGAAGAAGAATCTATAAACCTTTTAGAGTGGGATTCATTAAAAATGCATTTATCTTCATTCGCCTCAACGGAAATGGGTAAACGATCAATTTTAAATTTTGTTATTCCTTCAGAATACGAGTCATCTAAAAGACTTTTGAATGAAACTGTTGAAATTAATGAACTAGAAAAAAATTTAGATAAATCAATTAGTTTTTCTGGTGTTTTTGATATTAGTAGAAATATTGAAATTTGTGCAAAGGGAGGTGTAATTTCATCTTCTGAATTATTAGAAATAGCTAAAACAATTGCTGCAGCAAGAAATTTAAAAAAAATTTTATTAGATTTTGAACAAAGGCCTTATATTTCATCATTTACAAAAAATTTAATAGACCATCAGAATATTGAAACGATTTTTAAAAAAGGTATTGAATCGAATGGAAGGATTTCAGACAATGCTAGTAATGAACTATCTACTCTTAGAAAAGAATTTTTATCTAAAAAACTTGAAAGAAAGATATTAGTTGAGAAATTTATTCAAAAAAATTTAGGTTATTTGCAAGATACTACTATTGGAGATCGATATGGAAGACCTGTTTTAGCAGTGAAAGTTAATTATGTAGATAAATTTAAAGGCATAATTCATGACTCTTCATCTTCAGGAAATACAGTATATTTTGAGCCTGAAAGTGTAGTAACTAAAGGTAATAAGATTGCTTCTTTAGAGGCTAGGATCACAGCAGAAGAATTTAAATTACTTAAAAAATGGTCCTTGTTTGTTAGTGATAATTCAGAAAATCTTATTGAAATGGCATCCATTTTATTGAGATTAGAAAATGCCCTAACTCGTTCAAGATATTCGAAATGGATTGGAGGCAAAACGCCTACGTTTGAGAATAATCCTATTATTTCTTTAATTGGTTTTTCTCATCCGTTATTGATTTGGGAACATAAGAAAAAAGGAGCCCCTCCACCAGTAGCTGTCGATTTTTATATAAATAGAAATATTAAGGTTGTAGCTATAACAGGTCCAAATACTGGAGGTAAAACAGCAGCTTTAAAAGGTTTGGGCTTGTCTTTACTTATGGCGAGAGCAGGATTATTGATACCTTCAATTAATAATCCTATTATCCCTTTTTGTCCAAATATATATGTGGATATAGGAGATAATCAATCATTAGAAGAAAATTTATCTACCTTCAGTGGGCATATATCCCGCATAAAAGAGATATTAGATTCACTTGATCATAAGAAAGGATTATCAGTTGTTTTGCTAGATGAGATTGGATCTGGGACAGATCCACTTGAAGGAAGTGCTCTTGCGATGGCTTTATTAAAAGAATTTGCAAATAAATCTGATATCACTGTCGCGACTACACATTATGGAGATATTAAGGCTTTAAAATATAACGACTCAAGATTTGAAAACGTATCAGTTGCCTTTGATGAGGATTCTTTAAAGCCAAAATATATACTAAATTGGGGAATTCCTGGGAGAAGTAATGCTTTGTCAATTTCAAAGAGAATTGGTCTCGATGAAAGCATACTCAATGAAGCTGCAAATTATCTAAAGCCAAAAGAAGTTGACAATATTAACAGTATTATTAAAGGACTTGAGGAAGAGAAGATTAAACAACAAAATTCTGCAGAAGCTGCTGCAGAATTAATTGCAAGGACTGAAATATTACATGATGAACTGAAGAGAAATTATGAATATCAAAAAATAAATGCTGAAAAAATCCAGGAAATTGAAAGGTCTAAATTATCAAAACATATTGTATCCGCTAAAAAAGAGGTGATAGATTTGATTAAAAAATTAAGAGATAAAAATGTTAATGGAGAGGATACGAGAATTATTGGAAAAAGATTAAAGGAAATTGAGACGGAACATTTAACCCAAAAAAAATCTGAAAAGTCAATATCATGGAACCCTCAGGTAGGTGATTTTGTAAAGATTAAAAGTCTAAATAGTAAGGGACAAATTGTAGATTTAGATAAAAAAGGTGGTTTTTATGAAATTAAATGTGGTTCATTTAGAAGCACATTATCTGTAAATGACTTTGAAGGTATTAATGGAGAAAAGCCTAATTTCAAAAGTTCAAAAATTGAGATCAAGTCTAAAAGAGAAGATTTTTCTTTTTCTAAAATTAGAACGAGTAAAAATACAATTGACGTAAGAGGATTAAGAGTTCATGAAGCCGAAATAATTATTGAGGAGAAAATTAGAAAATTTCATGGACCGCTATGGATTGTACATGGAATTGGTACAGGAAAATTAAAAAAAGGACTTAGAAATTGGTTATCAGGTTTAAATTATGTTGATAAGATTGAAGATGCAGCCAACAACGAGGGTGGCCCTGGTTGCAGTATTGCGTGGATAAAATAAAATTAAAAAAAACTAGAAACCAATTTAATAAGAGTATTAAGTGCAATTTATTGATCAAGCCAACATTATTCTTAAAGCTGGAAAAGGTGGAAATGGAATAGTTTCATTTAGAAGAGAAAAATTCGTTCCTGCTGGAGGACCTTCGGGGGGAAATGGTGGAAGAGGGGGTTCAGTTATTTTGATGGCTGATAATAATTTACAAACATTATTAGATTTTAAATTCAAACGTGAAATAATTGCTGAAGATGGATGCAAAGGAGGTCCTAATAAGAGATCAGGTGCTTCAGGTCAGAATACAATAATTAAAGTACCCTGCGGTACAGAAATAAGGGATATTAAAACCGGCATTATTTTAGGAGACTTAACTAAAGATAAACAGAGTTTAACTATTGCCATTGGAGGAAGAGGTGGACATGGTAATGCTTACTATTTAAGTAATCAAAATAGAGCCCCAGAATCATTCACTGAAGGAAAAGATGGTGAGATATGGGGGGTCCAATTAGAACTAAAACTTATTGCAGAGGTAGGGATTATAGGCCTTCCAAATGCTGGAAAAAGTACCTTGATTTCTGCTGTGTCATCTGCCCGTCCTAAAATTGCAAATTATCCTTTCACAACTCTAATACCTAACTTAGGTGTAGTAAGAAAAATTGATGGGAATGGTTGCCTTTTTGCGGATATTCCTGGATTAATATCAGGGGCAGCTGATGGAGTAGGTTTAGGCCATGATTTTTTAAGGCACATCCAAAGAACAAAGATCCTTGTTCACTTAATTGATGCAATTGCAGAAAATCCTCTACATGATTTTGAGGTAATTGAGCAGGAATTAAAAAAATATGGAAAAGGTCTTTTAGATAAAGAGAGGATAATAGTATTGAATAAAATGGAGCTGGTAGATGATGATTATTTAAAAATAATTTCAAAAAAGTTAGAAGATTTATCTAAAAAGAAAGTTTTAGTTATTTCTTCATCTTTAAAAAAAGGTTTATCTTCACTGCTTTCTGAAGTGTGGAAAAGGATCTAACTTAAATATAAAATTCTTTTGTAAAAAAAAACACTTGATTTAATAATGAAAATTAGTCATAAATAAGATACTTCTTTAAACACAATATGAATTTCTATACTTGCTTTGATCATCAAGGAAAAATAATAGCTAGATGTCAAACCATTCAAGATATTGAGGTTTTGAAAAAAATGGGAAGACCAATTGTAGAAGTCAAGGAAATGAAAAATGAAGAGTCGGTTGTATGTTCACTTACAGGAAGTCCATCCGACTTTAATAGAGATTACTAATAGAATTAATAAATAAAAAAAAGGGCTTTTATAGCCCTTTTTTTGTTGTGCATTATCTATCAAAGGAAAACTTAATCATCATAGACAAGACATTCAGGTTCATCCGGGTTGGCATCGCAGAATAGTTCCAAAGCATTAGGGTCATGTTTATCATTTGGATGATGATCCTTATATTCTTCGAGTTCTTTAAGCTCTTCAGTTAAATGTCTGACCTTTGGAAGATTGCCCTCTGCTTTTGCAGATTCGATTTCCGATTGATCTTTTTGGATGTGTTCGTCAATGGATTTCATTTTAAGCTTTTTCGTACTTTAGTAGACATACTTAACATAGTTAATTTCTAATGAAATTGCATTATCTATTAACTAAATAAGTGTTCATTACAACATCATTTTGTTTCGAAATTGTTTTATGTATTTTTTAAGTCTCTACTTTCATTATTTCCTTTAGCGATGGTAAAACTGGGATTAGTTGATTTGGGTTTAAAGGGAATAAAGCTTTGTAGTAATCTTTTTTCCATTTATTGTCGAAGCATGTCCTATTTATGTTAGATAATTTAAAGAATTTTAATCTCCATTCAATAATCTTTTCAAAACTTGATAGTTCTTGTTGAGTACATTTGAAAAGTGTGCTATATATCAATTCCCATCTTATAAGCGTTGGGAAAAGGTAAATATCTGCGTAGCTTAACTATTCTCCAAATATCCAGCCCCCTTCGTTTTTCTGTACAAAATTTTCAACTTCATTTATAGCTGCGAAAAGATTTCGACTTGCATTTTCCTAAGCTGACTGGTTTCTCGCGAAACCACATTTATATACGCCATCATTAATGCTGTTATTAATTAAATTTAAAAATTTTTGATTACAGTCTTTAATTGTTAATATCTGAGTTTTTGATTGGATTTTTGTTGAATTGAGTAGTCTTACAATTTGTGAACTTTCATTAGACAAAATATTTACTTCATCTTTTACAAAACTAATCAAAAGAGGAAGAGTCGCCCTAAAAATAACCTTTTTATAAGCTTTTTTGTAAAGATCTGAAAGTCTAATGCATCCCTTAAACTTTCTATTGAAAATCCATTCGCCATGCTCAAGATCAGCTTTTAAAAAAATAATTTTAACTTTTTTAGGTAAATGTTTTATTTCGTGGACGAGTAAAGTCCTTTGACACCATGGACAAGAATTCCCTACCAATAGATAAATTTGTCTATTCTCATTATTAATATCGTATTCACTATCAATTGTTATACCTTTATGCCTTTTATAGTTACCATGTAAATCTGATGGTGCGAAGCCATTCATTAGTTGGTTCCAAAACCAAAGCCATAATTTTCTAGTGGCTTTTATAAGGTATTTATTTTGCACAAAATTTTATTTTTATGAAAAAATGACTGTTCAAAGAATACTTATCGTTTCAGGCACTCATGGCAATGAAATTAATCCTGTTTGGGCGGTTAAGAAATTTAATAGAGATGAAAATACTTTAAATCAAGGTATTGAGTATGAGTACATCATAGGGAATCCTATTGCCTATGAAAAAGGTTATAGATATATAGATGTAGATTTAAATAGATCTTTTAAACAAATTAAAAATCATGATCAATGCAATAAAAGTGTTTATGAAATTGATAGAGCTAATTTTTTAGTCGATCAATTTGGAATCCACGGATCTAAGCCCTGTCAAATTGCAATTGATTTGCATACTACTACTGCAAATATGGGAACTAGCATTGTTTTGTATGGGAGGAGATTCAAAGATTTTTGTTTAGCTGCATTACTGCAGAACAAATTTGGATTGCCTATTTATTTGCATGAAAAAGACAAAGCCCAAACAGGCTTTCTTGTAGAAGCTTGGCCATGTGGTTTAGTTATTGAAATAGGAGCTGTCGCACAAAATTTTTATGATCCAAAAATCATAGATAGATTCTTAATAATCATTAGATCTTTAAGGGAAGAGATAGATAAATTAAAAAACAACCTTATAGAACTTCCAAAGGAATTGGTTGTTCATGTTCATCAAGGGAGTATAGATTATCCAAGAGATGAAAAGGGACATATTGATGGCCTAATACATCCTGAAAGAATTAACCAAGATTGGAAAATGATTAAAAAAGGAGATCCATTATTTCTTGATAGCCAAGGAATAATTCATAAATATGATGGAGAACAATTGATTTGGCCTGTTTTTATTGGCGAAGTGGCCTATAAGGAAAAAAAAATTGCCATGAGCTATACGAAGAAAGAAGTTATTAGTACTAAGAATCAATGGGTTTATGAGTTTGAAAGTCTTTAAATTAAGAAACAAGGACAATAAATTGATGAAAACTAATAAGGATTTTTTATTTAAAATATAAGTTTATTTAATATTTAATACTTTTATTTTTTTTTGCTAAGTCTTAATCCCTAAAAACTTAAATTCTTTCGCTCCAATAAATAACAGCTCCAAAAGCCTCTAATTGCAGTCTTCTATACCTAGCCTCTCTCAAGGAAACCACCTCTTTCGATCTTTTACCATTTAGAAGCCATTCGATTATTACCAAGTCAAATCATCAATAACAAAGAAAATATTAAGACATTGAGGTTCTTTTTTTTGATATTGCAAAAAATAAGTTTACTTTAAAAAAAAAATTACACATTTTCAGCGATTTTGGTCTAAAATCTTCGAAGCGGAATT
>QCDO01000017.1 GCA_003278735.1 Prochlorococcus sp. AG-355-J09 | reverse complement strand
TGAATTCCCTTGGAGTTTTATGGATGCTCGTCACAGGATTCCAAATGTTTTCAAAAACAATTTCATTTACCAAAAAGGTTACTAAAGGCGAGTCAAAAGGTTAAGATATAGAACTTGTAGGATAATAATGACCAAAATGGCCAAAGAGAAACAAGAGAAGGATTTAGAAACCGGTATTAAAGCTGACGCATCAGTTGATGTAGCAGTTGAACAAAAAGAAAAAAATACCGTTTCTGAGACTACTCAAACCTTAAGCGCAACCAATCTTATTAAGGAATTTGAGAACGAACAATTAAAAAAAGAATTACCTGAAATATATGTTGGGGACACTGTTAAAGTTGGAGTGAAAATTACAGAAGGTAATAAAGAAAGAGTCCAACCTTATGAAGGCGTTGTTATAGCAAAAAGACATGGAGGAATTAACCAGACTATTACAGTTAGAAGAATTTTTCAGGGTATAGGTGTTGAAAGAGTATTTATGCTACATAGTCCACAGGTTGCCTCTCTAAAAGTTGAACGTAGAGGTAAAGTAAGAAGAGCTAAGTTATTCTATCTGAGAGATAGAGTAGGAAAAGCTACTCGCGTAAAACAACGCTTTGATCGATAAAGTTGTAAATTAATCAACTTATTGGTCACAAAGACGCTTATAATCATTTAAATGCGTCGTTAGTTCAGTTGGTAGAACGCAGGTCTCCAAAACCTGATGTCGGGGGTTCAAGTCCTCCACGACGCGTTTGATCAACATTATGTAAATCATTTTTTCATAAGATGGAGTTAGATCTTCAACCTGGGGACGTAGTTAAAGTCCTCGAATCAGCAGCTTTAGGATGGGTTCGTGCAAGAGTTATCAGAGTTAAGTCTGGTGGAAGAGTTGTCGTACAAAGTGACCAAGGCAGAGAATTTACTGCTAGAGGCAATCAAGTTAGGTTGATAGAACCTGCTGGTTTTAGACCTCAAAAATAAATAGTTGTTTACACTAAGGCAGTTAAAAAACTAATTATTTCTGTAAATCCTCAAATTAATGAATTTTTTTTATTACAACCCCATAAATTAAGTATTATGATCTGATAATTTTAAGAATGAAGTTCTAAATAAACTTAGAACAAAACTATGGGACCGTAGTTCAACTGGTTAGAGCACCGCCCTGTCACGGCGGAAGTTGCGGGTTCGAATCCCGTCGGTCCCGTTTTTTCTAAAAGAAATTTGGAAAAACGTTTAAGACTAGCCCCGAGTCCAACGGGTTTATTTCATATTGGGACAGCACGAACAGCACTATTTAATTGGTTGTATGCACAAAAAATAGGTGGAAAATTTCTTATCAGAATAGAAGATACAGATTTTCTTCGATCTAAATCTGAATATACAAAAAATATATTAGAGGGCTTGAAATGGCTTGGACTTACATGGGATGAAGAACCTATAAAGCAAAGTGACCGAATTTCGATTCACAAAAGTTATATCAAAAAACTATTGGAATGTGGAGCTGCATATAGGTGCTTTACATCAGAAAATGAAATATCTGAATTAAGAGAAGAACAGAAAAAGAAAGGATTACCTCCAAAGCATGATAATAGACACAGAGATCTTTCAAAAGAAAAAATAGAAACATTCATATCCCAAGGGCGGACTTCAGTAATAAGATTTAAAATTGATGAAAAAATTGATATTAAATGGGTAGATCAGATAAGAGGAGAAATAAAATGGCAAGGAAAGGATTTGGGTGGTGATTTAGTTTTATCAAGAAGGGCTAAGGGATATGAGATTGGTGATCCTTTATATAATCTTGCAGTAGTAGTTGATGATAATTTCATGAATATTACTAACGTTGTAAGGGGTGAAGACCATATCTCGAACACTGCAAAACAAATATTGATTTATAAAGCATTAAATTTCAATTTGCCAACTTTTTCGCATACACCTTTAATACTAAATAGCGAAGGGAAAAAATTATCTAAGAGAGATTGCGTTACTTCTATCGACGAATTTAGAGAAATGGGATATTTACCTGAGGCCCTTTCAAACTATATGGCATTTTTAGGTTGGTCTCCAAAATCTGCCGACAGAGAAATACTTTCACTTGAAGAGATATCTGAAATTTTTGACTTATCAGAAATAAATAAAGCTGGAGCCAAATTTAGTTGGGAAAAACTCAACTGGATTAATTCTCAATATATAAAAAATATGGAATCAATAAAGTTAATTGAGATCATAAGAAAATACTGGGATGACAATGGTTGGGAGCCACCATCTCAAGAATGGGCTAATAAATTAGCAATTTTGATTAGAGACTCTATGACTCTTTTAAAAGATTCAATTGATCAATCAAAACCATTTTTCTTAATACCTACAATTCAAAAAGAAGGTCAAGATTTTCTGGAAAACCGGGAAAGCAAATTATCTTTAAAACTAATCTTAAATCATTTAATTGAGCAAGATACTATAAAACTAAATAAAGAGAAAGCCAAAGAAATAATTAACGAAATCTCAAAAAAACATAATATTAAAAAAGGGATATTAATGAAATCATTAAGAGTAGCCTTTTTTGGATCTCTCAGTGGGCCAGATTTAATTCAAAGTTGGGAGCTTTTCGCAGAGAGTAAAACTGATAGAACTCGAATTGAAAGGTGTCTTTAATCAGTTAAAAATTATTTTTTTTTGCCTAATTTAAGTCTATTTACCAAAGGTTTAGCTGAAAGTCCTTGTATTCCTACTGTCATCAAAATAGTAAGAAAAACTAAACCTTGTAGACGGCCAGCCCCAAGGATACCAGCCTGCTCTAATCTGATAGAAAAAAGAGAAGCTACAGCTGCAGTAACAATACCTCTTGGGGCTAACCAGGCTAAAAATATTTTTTCTTTTAAGTTCAAATCTTTCCCCATAGTTGCTATCCAAATAGAGATAGGGCGAACTATTATCATCAACATAAAAACGCAAACAACCCCTCCCCAGCCTAGAGGACTTAATTCACCCCAAGAAACGTCAGCGGCCAAAAGAGGGAAAAGAACTGTTATTGCTAATTGAGCTAATTCACCTATTAGATTATCCAATCTCTCCTTATCTATAACTTCCCTTTTGCCTACAATAAAACCTGCCGAGACTGAAGCCGGCAAGCCTGATTCTGGTAAAAAATATTCGCAAATTCCATATACAAGGAAAATAAATCCAAGGGTAACTTGAAGCTCTATACCAAATGAGGCTTCATTTTTTATTTTTTTTAAAATTTCTGATAGTAACCATCCTGCACTTAATCCGATTAAAACTCCTCCCCCTAATCTTTGCATTAATGCTATAAATACATCGTTAATCCCACGAAGGTCCCCTAAAGTCAATTCTAAAAGCAGTAATGCTAGTACTGCACCAATTGGTTCAAGCAGCAATCCCTCAGCTTTTAAAACTTCCGAGAGTGGGGAAGCTAATTTTATTTGTTCCACTAATGGAGAGACAACTGTTGGTCCAGTAGCTAGAACTATGGCACTATATATTCCTGCGACTTGCCATGAGAGGCCAGCCAGCCAATGAGCAATGAAAATTCCAGCACATAATGAAATAAAAAGTCTTACCAAAGAAATTTTTAAAACAGTATTTCTTACATTCCCCTCAGGCAGTTTTAAATTTAATCCCCCTTCAAAAAGAACCAAACAGACCAAAAGCCCCACAATAGTTTCAAGCCCTTGCCCGAGATCTAAAGGCTCAACAAGTCCCAATCCTGATCTTCCAATTAATAATCCAGAAAGCAATAAAATAACAACACTTGGGAATCCTGTAAAAGAAGAAAGTAATCGAGCGCAAGCACCTGCAAATACAGTTATCCCCCAAAGTAATCCAAGCCTTTCAGGCGTCATATAAAATTATAAATAATAAAAACATTCGTTATTTTGATTAAATCAATAATCTTATCTCTAGTCCAATAAAAAAAATACTTTTTAATTTAATTCATCCGCTGAAAAAGAGTATTTTTAAAAATTCTTTCAAAAATAGTTTTAAGAAAATTAATTTTATTTCTATTAAGAAAACTGGCTTATTAAAGCAATAATTATAAAAATAATTCCTATACCAACAGTTGCCATCCTTCCATTCCATATTTCAGCTTGAGGGGTAAAACCTCTTTTCCACAAATTCAATTCCTTTTTATCAACGAAGTTTTTTGTCTCTTTAATCTCGATTTTAGGTTGTTTGTTCATTGAAATTAGAAAGGAGGGTTTTCTTCATAAAGGGCATTTGCTTGCTCAATTGATAGTCTTCCTGTGACACCTAATTTAATGGAACTTAAATGATCCTTAAATTTGATTCTGAACAAAGCCGCCGCTCCAATCATTGCCGCATTATCTGTACAAAGATCAAGAGGGGCTAAATGAACTTTAATAGATTTTTTACTAGCTTCACTAATCATCATTTTTCTTAATGTATTGTTAGCAGCCACTCCCCCAACCACAACTACATTATCCAAGCTATGATCTTCTGCGCATTTTATTGTTCTCTCTACCAAGACCTCTGCCACTACTCTCTCAAAACTTGCAGCAATGTCTGGAATTGGAACGGTTTTCCCATCCAAATTTATTCTCTCAACTAATCTTAATACGGCAGTTTTTAAACCACTAAAAGAGAAATCATATTTAAGAAATCCCCCTTTTTTATCAGAGATCTTACATTTTGGTAAATTAAATTTCATTGGGTCCCCATTTTTAGCAATCTTTTCAATTGCCGGTCCTCCTGGATAACTAAGACCTAATAGTCTGCCAACTTTATCAAAGGCTTCTCCAGCAGCATCATCAAAACTTTTCCCGAGTCTTTGCATCTCCCTACTATCATCTACCTTTATCAATTCAGTATGTCCGCCGCTAACAAGTAATGTAAGAAAAGATTTCTTTGGATAGTTTTCTGAAAATAGAATTGAGGATAAATGCCCCTCCAAATGATGAATTCCCAAAAATGGTTTTGAATGTAACATGCAAAGTGATCTTGCAGTTATAGAGCCAACTCGTAAACAACCAACTAATCCAGGAGCTACAGTTGAAGCAATATAATCAACTTCCTCAATTTTAATTTTGGCTTCTTCTAGAGCCTTATCTAAAACAAAAGGTAATAATTCTAAATGCTTTCTAGCAGCAAGTTCAGGCACAACTCCTCCCCATTTTGAATGATCTTCAATTTGAGAGGCAATTATATTTGAATGTATTCTGAAAGTATCGCCAATATTAGAAACTATTGAGACAGATGTCTCATCACAACTTGTTTCAATAGCTAAAACTTTATACATTTTTGATTCAACTTGTTCTATTTTAATATTAATTTCTTACTTAACACACTATAAGGAATTAAAGATTGCAACTTATGAAATTCTTTTTTTCAATCATAACCTCAGTTTTTCTGTTCCTCGGAATTACTCCAATTGCTCTAGCTGCAAATGGGCCTGCCTTAAACGCAGATAGAGCTAGCACAGAATATACCGCTTCAGCCCTCACAAAATGCTCTGAAAATCCTAAATTCATTGAGAGAGCAAATTCTGCAACTACTCAAAAAGACATAGCAAGATTTGAAAGATATGGAAAAGCATCATGCGGAGATGATGGTCTTCCTCATTTAATAATTGGACCTCCTCTTGAGCCATGGGGGGCACTTCTAAATAGAGGTCATGAAGGAGATTTGCTTATTCCCGGAGTATTGTTCATTTACATTGCTGGAATTATAGGTTGGTCTGGAAGAGAGTATCTCATTGAATCAAAAAAGACTAAGAATCCAGCAGATCTTGAGATCATTATTGACCTAGACTTAGCCAGAAAATGTCTTGTAAAAGGAGCCCAATGGCCTCTTCTTGCTAATAAACAAGGTAGAAATGGAGATTTAAGAGAGAAAGATAACAATATTACACTTAATGGTCCTCGCTAAACATCCTTCAAAAACTTTCATAAAACAAATGTTCAAAATTCTAAACACAAAATTTGTCAGATCAGCTCCAGTGGTAGCAGCAATTTGGCTAAGCCTTACAGCTGGAATAATTATTGAATTTAATAGGTTTTTCCCAGATTTATTATTTCATCCAATGAGTTGATAAATATAAAATAATCAAGTTTTTATTAACTTGATTATTTTTTTTGCTGTTTCATCAACATTGTGATTTATTAATGCAAAATCAAATTCATTTGATACTGAAATCTCATAATTAGCCCTTGATAGTCTTTTTTTAATTGCCTCTTCTTCTTCAGTACCTCTATTTCTTATTCTTCTCTCTAACTCTTGTTTATCCGGAGGAAGTAGGAATATTGACTGTGAATTAGGAAACTTATTTTTTATTTGCCTTGCACCCTCTACTTCAATTTCAAGTAGTACGGTAAATCCCTTTTTTATTTTCTCATTAACAGAAGAAAAAGGCGTTCCATAGTAGTTTCCAGCAAATTGAGCCCATTCAAGGAAAAGGTTTTGTTCAATCATTTCTTTAAACTTTTCTTGATTTAAGAAATAATAATTTTCTCCATCCTTCTCTCCCTCTCTAGGTTCTCTAGTAGTTGCAGATATTGAAAGCCAAAAATTTTTTTCTTTACCTAATATTTCTTTAACAACTGTTCCTTTGCCTACCCCGCTGGGTCCAGTAAGGATAATAAGTTTTTTTTGATTTTTCATATTAAATTTTTTACAGTAAAATAAACATCTTGTGAATTAAAAAGGAATAATGCAAAAAGGTGTTCCACAGATAATGGATATTACATCTATTAGATCTGTCTTGCATTATTTGACAAAGAACATCTTACCTACAAAGTTTGAGACTGCCCAACAACCAGAGCCTAATACAATTCAATTATGTTTCAGAGGAGTTGATTCTCAAACATGGTTAGAAGTTTCATGGAATGGAGACTCTCCCAGAATACTTAAGATAAATAAGCCAGAAAAGATTGGGAGAGAAAGCACACTTTCTAAACAAATAAGATACGGATTAAAGTATATGGCTTTAATTTCAATTGATCAAGATGATTTCGAGAGAGTTATAAAATTTAGTTTTGCGAAAAAACCTGGAGATGAAATTAATAAATATCTAATTTTTGAATTAATGGGAAAACATAGTAATATTTTTTATCTGGATAATAAACATAAAATAATTGCCGTTGGTAAACAAATTAAATCAAGTCAATCTAGTTTTAGAACAATTTCAACAGGATCAATTTATTCAGGCCCTCCAGTCAATCACAAAAAACAACCTAGAGAAGATGAGTCTTTTCAATCATGGAAAGACTCAATTTCAATAGTACCTGAGTCTTTGAAATACTGTTTAATAAATACCTATCAAGGAGTAAGCCCTATCCTCACAAAACAATTAGAGTTTGTTAGCGCAACTGTTAATTCAGAAATAATGGGAATAAATATTGATTTCATTAGCAACTCAGACTTAAAGGAGATATTTAAAAATTGGAAGATTTGGATAAACAGGTTTAAAAACAATAACTTTAACTTTTCTACATTCAACAAAGATTTTTATTGCGTTTGGTTTTTTGATAAGGAAATTAATTACGAAAATAAAATAGATTTATGCACAAGCTTAGAGAATTATTATGATTATCATCTGAAAAATAAAAAACTTGAATTATTGAAAAAGAAAATTGAAAGGATAATTTTTAAACAGACCAATATTGAGAAAAAGAATTTAAATATTCAATTTGATCTTCTGATAAAATCAGAAAACTACGAGATACATAAAAAAAAAGCTGACAATATATTTTCTTCACATGAAATTAAAAAACAAGACATTATAAAGGGACAAAAACTATATAAAAAATCAAAAAAACTAAAGAGGTCTAGAGAATTAATAAAAGAAAGATTAAGTATTTACAAAACAAATATAGAGAGATTAGACGAATTCACTACGCTTCTAGAAAATTTAAATTCTTTGAATCATGAAAAACTTTTTATGAGAATCAAACTACTAGAAGAAATTATGGAAGAAATTTGTAACGAGTTTAATATCAATATCAAGAAGCAAAGAGAAGATCAGAAAAGTACATATGAGTTAGAGTCTTCACCAATTCAAGTTGACACTCCCACAGGATTGAAGCTTCAAGTAGGGCGAAATATGAGGCAAAATGATTTAATAAGCTTTAAGTTCTCAAAAAAAGGCGATTTATGGTTTCATGCACAGGAATCACCTGGCAGTCATGTAGTTTTGAAGTCCTCATCTCAAGTGCCATCTGAACAAGATCTTCAAATAGCTGCAGATTTAGCTGCTTTATTTAGTAAGGCAAAAAGAAACATTAAAGTTCCAATTAATCTAGTAAAGATTAAAGATTTGCAAAAAATCAAAAACGGAGGACCGGGTTGCGTTTCCTTTAAAAATGGAGAAATTATTTGGGGAAATCCTACAAGAGGAAAAGATTACATTAAAAAAAATCTTAAAACATTAATTTAGTTTATAATAAAAAAAATTTTAAATCTAAATGTTTGATTTTCTTTTAGGCACTCATGAATTTTTAGGAAATCATAGTTTTCCAGAATTTATTGTTGGATATCTATTTGGTGCTGCATTAATAATTGGAGCTCCTACTGTTTTCTTACTACTTGCCTTCGTAAGCGCTTTAATGAAAACAAATGGGAAAATGGGTGGATATAGAGAATATGAAACTTATGGTGAATCATCTTTAAATGATGCACCTCCTTTCTTATTGCCAGATCCAACAAATCCTAAATTAAGCAAATAATTAAGTTTATCGAAAAATAAATTGGACTTTGACAATAGTAGTTTTAAACCTATTTCTTACACAATTTTTATCAAATAATAATGAGAGGTACAGGTCAAAGTGAAAATAAATTATCAGATTCGATGACTTTTAGTGATCATTTAGAGGAGCTTCGTCAAAGGATACTAAACTCAATTTACTCAATACTTATTTCAATATTCTTTAGTTTTCTCATCATAAAGCCATTAATATCTTTTTTAGAAATTCCAGCTGGTGATATTCATTTACTACAACTTGCTCCAGGAGAGTTTTTATTTGTCGCTATTAAAGTTGCTGGTTACAGCGGATTGATAGTTTCTATGCCTTATATTTTTTATCAAATAATATTATTCATTTCTCCCGGATTAACAAAGCAAGAAAAAAGCCTTATCTTGCCTGCAGTTTTTGGTTCAGGTCTTCTGTTTTTTTTAGGGTTAATTTTTTCATGGTGGATATTAGTCCCTGCAGCAATAAATTTCTTCATTAGTTTCGGTGCTGATATTGTTGAACCAACTTGGTCTATAGAAAGATATTTTGATTTTGTTCTATTATTAATGTCAAGCACTGCAATAGCTTTTCAATTGCCAGTATTACAATTTATTCTTGGTTCTCTTGGAATAATCACAACAGAAAAAATGATTTCGAATTGGAAGATAGTTGTAATTTCCTCTGCAATATTGTCTGCAGTAATTACCCCTTCAACTGACCCATTGACTATGTCATTGCTATCTATATCTATCGTGTTTTTATTTTTTGTGGGTATTGGATTAACTTACTTATCAGAAAATCTTAAGTCAAAAACTCTTTCATCTTCTCATTAAGATCTAATTGCAAGCTGACAGCTCTACCTAACCTTGGCTTAGCATTGACTTTCTTTAGCCATTCCCTTACTTCTTCTGAATATCCACATCTATTTAAAATCTCGATTTTATCAGCTATCGATTTTTTATATTCATCTTCACTTAGAGGAAATGATTCCTGTCCAAGAAATCCCCACATCATCTGAAAATACACGAATTTTCCTCTTCTAAAGAGTCTAAAATCATATTTTTTCCCCCAGCGATGAATCAAATAATGTATAACTTCATCTACTAGCAATGGGTTCATTTAAATCAATTAATTAAGACTTCCTTAACTTTTACTTTAAATTATTAAAAGTCCTATCTATTTGCAACAGAAATTGAACAATTTGCTCCATAATAACTAATAAATAACAGAACCAAGTAGCGAATGACTCAATTAAGTTCCAATGATGTCCCTTCAATGGGTCGAAGGCAATTTATGAATCTTCTTACATTTGGTACTGCAACTGGTGTAGCTTTAGGAGCCCTTTACCCTGTAGCGAATTATTTCATGCCTTTAAGAGCAGGCGGTGGTGGAGGTGGAACTTCTGCTAAAGATGAATTAGGGAATCCAATAACTAAGACAGGTTGGTTAGCTTCCCATCAAGCAGGAGACAGAAGTCTAGTTCAGGGTCTAAAGGGAGATCCAACTTATTTAATAGTTAATGAGGGTGGGGAAATAGGAGAATTTGGTTTAAATGCAATTTGTACTCATTTAGGTTGCGTTGTCCCATGGGATAGTGGTGCTAATAAATTCATATGTCCTTGTCATGGCAGTCAGTACGATACTAACGGGAAGGTAGTCCGAGGGCCTGCGCCTTTATCTTTAGCTCTAGCTCATGTCGATATTGAAGATGATGCTGTACTCGTCAAACAATGGTCAGAAACTGACTTTAGAACTAATGAAAATCCATGGTGGGCATAAAACAAATGAAAGGTCTTAAAAATCTAATCATGAAAAAAACAAGTTTATTTATCTGTACTCTGCTTTTCATTTCAAGCATTGTATTTTATCCAAAGATCAGTTTTGCTTATCCATTTTGGGCTCAGCAAAACTACGAATCCCCAAGAGAAGCCACAGGTAAGATAGTTTGTGCAAATTGTCATCTAGCTCAGATGCCTACAATTGCAGAGGTTCCACAATCTGTTGGAGCAGACAGTGTTTTCAAAGCTGTAGTCAAAATACCCTATAAAAATGATTTAAAAGAGATAGGGGCTGATGGTTCGGAAGTACCATTACAAGTTGGTGCTGTTGTAATGCTGCCTGATGGCTTTAAACTTGCTCCACAAGAAAGATGGACCGAAGAAATAAAAGAGGAGACAGAAGGGGTTTATTTCACTAATTACAGTGAAGAGAAAGACAATATTATTATTGTCGGACCTTTACCTGGCGATACCAATAAAGAAATCGTTTTCCCTGTACTTTCCCCTGACCCATCCACTAATAAAGAATATCACTATGGAAAATACTCGTTACATATTGGAGGCAATAGAGGTAGAGGTCAGGTATATCCAACTGGAGATAAGAGCAATAATGTAGTATTCACTTCTTCCACCGCAGGAACTATAAATTCAATAGAAACAATTGAAGATGGTAGCTATCAAGTCAATATAGAAAACGATAATGGTGAAATAACTACTGAAGCAGTGCCTGTTGGTCCTCAACTTATCGTAAAAGCGCAAGACAAAATTAATGTGGGTGACCCTCTCACTAATGATCCCAACGTTGGTGGCTTTGGGCAATTAGATGCTGAGGTTGTACTGCAGAGCCCTTATAGAGTTATTGGATTGATTGCATTCTTCATTGGTGTAGGCTTAACACAAATACTTTTAGTATTAAAGAAAAAACAAGTGGAAAAAGTGCAAGCAGCAGAGGGTATCTAACTTTATATAAATGCTTATACTTCAAGCTTTTATACAATCTCCAGGAGAAACTTTTTTAAATTTAGGATTTATAACTATTAGATGGTACGGACTTCTTATTTCGGTTTCAGTTTTAATAGGCCTTTTTGTCTCTAAAAAACTAGCAAAGGCAAGAAATATTAACCCAGATTACATTAGTGAAGTACTTCCATCATTAGTAATCTCTTCAATAATTGGAGCTAGAGCTTATTACGTAATTTTTGAGTGGAGGCAATATAGCGGAGAGAACTTTTTTACTTCTTTTGAACTATTCAATAACATCATTCAAATACCTTCTTTTCTTGCAGTTTGGGAAGGAGGCATAGCAATCCATGGAGGTCTAATTGGAGGATTAATATCTATTATTTATTTCTGTAAGTCGAAAAAAATTAATTTAAAAACTTTTATAGATATATTAATACCCTCGATTATTCTTGGACAATCAATAGGAAGGTGGGGAAATTTTTTCAATAATGAAGCCTTTGGAATTCCTACAAATTTGCCTTGGAAATTATTTATACCTATCCAAAATAGGCCTTTAGAATTTATTGATTATGAATTTTTTCATCCTACATTTCTCTATGAGTCATTATGGAATCTTTTAATTTTCATCGTCCTTATTATTACCTTTAATAAACAAAATAAAACAGATTTTTTCAGGCCTGGCTTTATTAGCTGTCTTTATTTAATAAGTTATAGCTTTGGAAGATTCTGGATTGAGGGTTTAAGAACTGACCCACTATGCATTGGTGGACTTCCACCTTTCTGTGATGGCGGCATAAGAATGGCTCAATTTATAAGTATTTTTTTATTTTCTTCTGGATTAATTGGAATATTTTTTTTAAGATTGAGAACATATAGTGGGAAAAATAGAAAGAATGGATAATAAAATGTCCTTTATTGGTGTTGGTCCAGGCGATCCAGAATTATTAACTTTAAAAGCATTAAAAAAGATAAAAATTGCAGATGTTATTATTTGGACTGATTCTCTAATTCCTGAAAAGATTTTAGATTTTGCCAAAGAAGGTTCTGAAAAAATAAAAACTAGTTCGCTCAACTTAGAGCAAATCACCTCAATTATGTTAGAAAAATTTCAGGCAGGGAAAACTGTTGTAAGGTTACATGATGGAGACCCTTGCCTTTTTGGAGCAATAAGAGAGCAAATCGAAATTTTAAAAAACGAAAAAATTGAAATCGAGGTTGTTCCGGGAGTAAGTGCTTTTCAAGTTGCTGCAGCATATCATGAAGCTGAGTTAACCATCCCTGACGTAACTCAAACAATAATTTTAACTAGAGCGGGAGGGCGAACAGGGATGCCCGAAAAAGAATCTCTGGAAGATCTCGCGAAACACAATTCCTCGATATGTCTATATCTAAGTGCTAGGCATGTGAAAAGGTCTCAAGAAACTCTTCTAGAGTTTTACCCTCCAGAGACTAAAGTAATTGTTGGATTTAGAGTTTCTTGGGATGATGGTTGGACATCATTAATAGAATTAAAAGATATGGAAAAATTTTCTATTGAGAAAAAACTAATTAGAACAACAATTTACATAATTAGCCCAGCAATAAGTAATTCTCAAAAAAGGTCTAATCTTTATAATCCATCTTATAGGCATCTCTTTAGGAATAAATAATCTTAAAGTTGATAGAAAAATATTAATTACTATAATTAGTAAAAATTTATTTGCTTTGAAAGAAATAAAATCTGTTTCGGAAAACAACAATAAAGGAGAAAATTCCTCTTTAAAGAGAATTGGAAATTTCATTAAAGAGGCAAGGTTAAGTAGAAATCAATCAATTGAAGAGTTGGCTTCTAATTTAAAAATCGGAGCTCATCAACTTGAAGCCATAGAAGAGGGTAATGAAGAAAAGCTACCTGAAAAAGTATTTGTCAAAGCAATGATTAGAAGAATTTCACAGAAGCTCAAACTTGATACAGAATTTATAATGGATGAATTCAAGACAGAGAGGAAAGAAGTGAAAATTGAAGAAATAGTTGAAGAGGTTTCTAAAAAAAATTACAAATCTAGTCAATCTAAGAATCTTAATCCAGTAGGGTTCCTAATATTTATTTTAATTTCAGGCTTTTTTGGACTAATCGCCTCTTCCTTAATTTTCAATTTATTTTCAGACTCTTCTCAGAATCAAACTCCAAAACAAGAATTTATTAAAAACTAAATAACTTTTAAATCCAAATTCTTTAGTTCTTTTATAACATTACGGCATAATCCTAAGTTCCATTTTTCAAGAAGAAGATCATGGTTACTTTTTAAAGGTAAAAGTTCAAATGTAAGAATATTTTCCTGCAATTTTATTTTAACTGAGGAGATCACCTTGTCAGGTCTTTGATCAAGAGATGCTGCTAGTCTCAGGATTAATGACATTTCAAGAACTAATGTTTTATCTTCTTTGGTTATTAAATTTTGCCAAGAATCATGTCTTTTCTTAGGTAGAGTCTTTCTATGATATCTAGCAATTGAAGCAATAATATTTGTTTCTGCTTCAGAGTATCCCAACAACTCACAATTTTTTATTAAGTACCAAGAGTGTTTGTGATAAGAACCAACATTCACGTATTTCCCACAATTATAAAGATTAGAAGCTGCCCAAAGAAGCTCTTTAGCTTTAAGATCATTATCGCTATGAAATATATTTTTAGTCTGATCATAAATTTGAAAGGCAATATCAATAACTTTCTCAGCTCTTGTATTATCTACTCCAAACTTTCTAGCCTGATGAATTATAGTTGTTTTTCTAATATTGCTTTGAATATTTAACTCGTTTTTAATTATCCCTTTACGAAGCATCCAATCTACAACCAAACCTTCTCGAAGCGCCCTCTCACTTATTATTAATTCATTAAAGTTCAACATCTCCATTGCGGTGTTTAATATCAATGCTCCAGGAATAATTATTTCTGCTCTTCTCTCACTTAATGAAGGTATTTTCTTGATTTCCGAAACCGGTAATTTAAGTAGCTTTTCCAATACATTTTGTAAATTTTCCTTTTTAAATTTATAACCATGTAACTTTTGTTTAGTTTCTCCTAAATCATCTGAAATCAAATTTCCTAATGAGGTTGCTGTGCCACTGGTTGCAATCATAGATAAAGGCTTATCTCCCTTAGATCTACTCTTTATTTTTCGAACTGATGGTTCTAAAGATCCTCTAATGAAAGTTGTTAGAAAACTGGATCTTTCTGAATTTATAGAGTCTTTATTTAAAAAATCATTTTTAAGTCTTACCGCACCAATTCTCGAACTGGTAAGAGCTACAGCATCTTTTTTATCTGCAAGTATTAATTCTGTAGATCCTCCTCCAATATCTATGATTACAAAAGACTGATCTTCAAAAGCCATACCAGAGAGAACACCAAGGTAAATTAATCTGGCTTCCTCAGAACCACTTATCATTTCTATTTGAATATCTGTTTCATCAAGAACTCTTCTAATAAAATCTTGACCGTTTGGAGCTTCCCTAACTGCACTCGTTGCTGCTGTTATTATTTGTTTTACTCTGTTACTTTTACAATATTCCTTAAATCGCTTAAGAGTAACTAATGCTCTTTGGATTGATTCTTCAGAAAGATTACCCTCCTCATCTCTTTCTCCAAGACGAGTGGTTGATTTATCAGTGAATTTTATTGAAAATGATTTTAATTCTAGATTAATTTCTGCTACCAATAGATGTGTAGAGTTAGTTCCAATATCTATAGAAGCTACTAAAATTTGCTTTTCTTGAAAATATCTTAAATCTTGTTTCTGTATCATTTCTTTTTATTAGATGCAGATATCTTTAATCCATTAATAAATATACCCAAGATTGATTATTAAATAATAGAAATCATTTAATCCTAGTAAGATTATTTAAAGTTATGAAATATACAATAGGTCATATGCAAAATAAAAATCGACAAATTAAATTAAGTACTTTTTTTGAATTATTAAGGTGGAATAAGCCGACTGGAAGAATGATCTTACTTATTCCTGCTGGATGGAGTTTATATTTAACCCCAGATGCTAATCCAACATTTTTAATGTTGCTTAGAATAATCCTAGGAGGGCTACTAGTCAGTGGACTAGGCTGTGTAGTCAATGATATTTGGGACAAAAAAATTGATCAAAGAGTTTTAAGGACAAAAAATAGACCTCTAGCTGCAAATAAAATCGGTCTTAAAACGGCTTATTCAATTCTTTTCTTTTTAATTTTATGCAGTTTCTTTTTAACTTTGTCACTACCTCAACCTGGCAGGATACTTTCCATTTCACTTGCTTTTTTAGCTTTACCTATTATTTTAATTTATCCTTCTGCCAAAAGATGGTTTAAATATCCTCAATTAATCTTATCCATATGCTGGGGTTTTGCTGTCTTAATTCCCTGGGCGGCAATTGAAGGCAATTTAAACAGTATTGTTTTATTGTTTTGCTGGCTAGCCACTATTTTTTGGACTTTTGGCTTTGACACAATTTATGCTTTAGCAGATAAAAAATACGATATCAAAATTGGAATAAATAGTTCTGCTGTTAACCTCCAGAATAATACAAGAATAACTATTCAAATTTGTTATTTATTAACTTCTATTTTCCTTGCATTATGCGGATTTATTAATCAAATGGATTTTATTTTTTGGCCAATTTGGTTTTCAACGGCAATCCTAATGCAACGAGATATACTAAAGGTATTTCCTGAGGAAAAGCAATCAATAAAAAATATTGGGAATCACTTCAAAAGTCAATCAATTTATGGAGGAGTTCTTTTATTAGGAATTATTATTGCCTCATAAATTCTAAGAATGGTTTTTAGATTAAAAAAAGGTGATCTAATAAATATTTTAGCTCCTAGCTCCTTTATTGATGAAGAAGAAAATTATCAAAAAGGCATAGAAATCTTAAAAAATTGGGGCTTGGAAATAAATGAAAATAATTCTCTATCAAAAAAATTTGGTTATTTTGCAGGTGATGATCTAACTAGATTTGAGGAACTGGAAAAAGCACAAAATAGTAAGCTAATCTTTTTTGCAAAAGGAGGCTGGGGTTCAGCAAGACTTTTAGAAAAAGAACCTTCTTGGCAGAATGGTTTAATGCTTGGATTCTCAGATACATGTTCTTTATTACTATCTAAATATTCTCAAGGATTTACTGGTTCTATTCATGGCCCTATGGTTACTAGTCTTTTCAAAGAGCCAGAGTGGAGTCTTGAGAGATTAAGAAATTTACTTTTTGAGGGATATGTTGAAAACATAATAGGAATTCCTTTAAGAGGTGGGAAAGCGAAAGGAGAGATAATAGTTTCTAACTTAACTATTGCTACTTTTTTAATTGGTACTAATCACTTTCCAGATTGCAAAGGAAAAATAATAATTTTTGAAGATATTAATGAAGATATTTATAAAATTGATCGCATGTTGACTTACCTAAGAATGACTAAAACACTTACTGCAATTGCTGGTATTGGATTCGGAAGTTTTTCTAATAATTCCTGCGACCTTGAATGGAAAGATTTACTAAAAAACTGCATTATTGAAAGACTAAAAGAATTTGATTTTCCTATTCTTTTTGACCTCCCAATAGGCCACATATCGGGAAATGCTTGCATTCCTTTAGGATATGAAGCCACTTTAAATGGTGATGATGGCATTCTTAGTATCGATACACCTTTTTAACTAGGGGTTCTTCACAAAAAGTTTTGCTATTTTCAAATCTATAGGGGATGTAATTTTTATATTTGAATAAGTTCCTTCAATAATCTTCACTTTCCAATTAAGCATTTCGAATAGTGAGGCATCATCTGTGACTTTCCAGTTTTTATCAATTGCCATCTTATGAGCTTTTTTTAATCTATCTACTAAAAAGCCCTGGGGAGTTTGTGCTGCCCATATATAATTTCTATCTGGTGTTTCTTTTATAAAGCCCTCATTATCAACAAACTTTATTGTGTCAGTTACCTTAGTAGCCAAAATTACAGCTTCATCTTCATCTAATTGCTTGGCACAACGGTCTATCAATTCAGGATTAATTAAACATCTGGCACCATCATGTATTAAAACTTTTTCAGCATCTTTTGGCAAAGCTTTTAAACCATTAAAAACTGACTGTTGTCTAGTATCACCACCATTAATCCAATGAACTTTATTGGCAAAATCCTTTGCTGAATTTAATAATAAATTTTTATCTTTCGGTTGCCCAATTATTCCAACCCAATTTGTTGAGCTTGCAGAAAATACAGATTTAAGTGTCCAATAAATCAAAGACTCTCCCTCTAAATCAATAAGTAATTTGTTTTTTCCAGCTTTCATTCTGCTACCGCGTCCTGCAGCTGGTATTAAAAAGTGCACAATAAAAGGCCTTAATATTTTCTAGACAATTATAAATAAAAGCAATATCTTTACACAAATAGTACTACGATTGAAAATTATAAAATTTCATAATGTCCAATACAGATTTATTATCAGGCAAAGTTGCTTTAATCACTGGAGCTAGCAGAGGAATTGGTAAAGAAATTGCTTTTGAACTAAGCCGCTTAGGAGCAGAAGTTTTTATTAATTACTCTTCTTCTGACGAAAAAGCTGAAGAAGTTGTAGATTCAATAAAAAATTCGGGAGGTAAAGCTCATAAATTAAAATTTGACGTTTCAAAAGAGGATTCTGTCAGTTTAGCTTTTGAAGAAATAATCAAAATCAATGGCACCATTGATATCCTCATTAACAATGCTGGCATTACGAGAGATGGACTATTGATGAGAATGAAATCGGAACAATGGGATGACGTACTAAATACAAACTTAAAAGGAGTTTTTCTTTGTACAAAATATGCTTCAAAATTTATGATGAAAAAAAGAAGCGGTAACATAGTAAATATTTCATCTGTTGTTGGAATAATTGGTAATCCAGGGCAAGCAAATTATTCTGCAGCGAAAGCTGGAGTTATTGGATTTACCAAAACATGCGCTAAAGAATTTGCTTCAAGAGGTATAAATGTAAATGCAATAGCACCAGGCTTCATAGAAACAGAAATGACTGAAAAACTAAATACTGAAGAAATTCTTAAAGTTATCCCTTTAGGGAAATTAGGAAGTTGTACTCAGATTGCAAACTTAGTATCATTTTTAGTTTCAAGTGATGCAGGAAAGTATATTACAGGGCAAACAATCAGTATAGACGGGGGTATGAGTATTTAATTATGTACTTTCATAAGGCTGGACCAATTCATCTCTTAATCTTCTAATTTTTTGTAAAAGTTTTAGTCTTCGACTTCTGGCAGTTAATGTCAAGAAAAATCTCAAGGGAAAGTATATAAGTGTCATAGCAATCGCGAGGATTGCGGTAAGAGTAAAAATAAGATTATTTGTTTCTTCCATAACTTTAAGATACTCTCAATTTAGTTAATTTGTATGTCTCATAAAAAGAAATTCGGCTTTCCCCACTTAATTAAATATCCCTTAAAAATGATTCTATGGGAGATTAGAATAAGATTAAAGATCAAATAAACATGGCTAAACAGTTAAGTTTTTCTAATGAATCAAGAGAAGCGTTAGAGAAAGGTGTGAATTTCGTAGCTAATGCAGTAAAGGTTACTATTGGGCCAAAAGCAAAAAACGTTGTCATAGAAAAGAAATTTGGATCGCCAGATATAGTAAGAGATGGATCTACAGTTGCTAAAGAGATTGAGATTGAAAACCCTATTTCTAATTTAGGCGCGAAATTAATAGAGCAAGTTGCATCCAAGACAAAAGAGAGTGCTGGTGATGGAACAACAACAGCTACTATTCTGACTCAGAAGATGGTTCAAGAGGGATTGAAAAATATTGCTTCTGGAGCCAATCCTATGGAGTTAAAAAAAGGAATGGAGACAGGAATAGCTTTTGTCTTAGAAAAATTAAGTTCCAAAAGTATTACATTAAATGGTTCTGATATCCAAAAAGTTGCAACAGTTAGTGCTGGAGGTGATGAAGAAATTGGATCTATAATTTCGAAAGCAATGGATATTGTTACTTCAGATGGTGTAATAACTGTTGAAGAATCTCAATCACTAGAAACAGAATTAGATATTACTGAAGGAATGTCTTTTGATAGAGGTTATAGTTCTCCATATTTCGTAACAGACCCAGAAAGACAAGTTTGTGAACTTGAAAACCCGAAAATATTAATAACTGATCAAAAAATCTCAACTTTAGTTGAACTAGTTCCAATACTTGAAGAAATTCAAAAATCAGGATCACCTCTTCTAATTCTTGCTGAAGATATCGAAGGAGAGGCTTTGACCACTCTGGTTTTGAATAAGAATAGTGGGGTTTTAAATGTAGCTTCCGTGAGAGCTCCATTATTTGGTGAGAGGAGAAAAGCTGCCCTTGAAGATATTGCAATTCTTACAGGGGCTAAGTTAATTAGCGAAGATCAATCGATGACACTTGATAAAGTATCAATTAATGATTTAGGTAAAGCAAAAAAAATAACTATCACAAAGGATAAAACTACAATTGTTGCCTTCGAAGACACTAAAGATTTAGTTAAAGCGCGAGTAGAGAAATTAAAGAGAGAAGTTAATATAACTGAATCTGAGTATGATCAGGATAAAATCAATGAAAGAATAGCCAAACTAGCCGGAGGAGTAGCTCTTATCAAAGTAGGAGCTGCTACAGAAACAGAGATGAAGTATAAAAAGTTGAGAATCGAAGATTCCCTTAATGCTACGAAAGCTGCTATTGAAGAGGGTGTTGTTTCTGGAGGAGGACAAACTTTAATTGAAATATCAGATGATCTTTTAAATTTAATTGAAACATCTTCAGATGATTTAAGAACAGGGATAAATATAGTCAAAGAAGCCCTTATGGAACCCACCAAACAAATAGCAAAAAATGCTGGCTTTAATGGAGATGTGGTTGTCGCTGAAATTAAAAGACTTAACAAAGGCTTTAATGCTAATTCAGGAAAATATGAGGATTTAAAAGATTCAGGAATATTAGATCCAACCAAAGTAATAAGATTAGCTCTTCAAGATTCAGTATCTATTGCAGCTATGCTCCTCACAACAGAAGTTGCGATGGCAGACATTCCAGAGCCTGAAGCCGCAGCTCCTGAAGGACCAGGTGGAGATCCAATGGGAGGAATGGGTGGCATGGGAATGCCAGGAATGGGTGGCATGGGAATGCCAGGAATGGGTGGCATGGGAATGCCAGGAATGGGTGGCATGGGAATGCCTGGTATGATGTAAAAGCTAACTAGCTTTTTTATCGTTGTTAATCCACTTTCTTAAATTTTTAATATAAGGTAGAGGTAATTTTGAGGTTTCAGTAAATTGATTTATTTTTTTAGAATTTTGATTTTTGCTAGATACTATTTTGCTGCTAGCAGTTTCCAAGCCATTTGATTCCCACTTTATTTTTTTAATATTTTCAAAAGTTTTTGATAATTCAAGCTTAATTTGTTCTTGATTTTCTTCATGCACTTCATCGATTAAAAATATCTGTTCTTGATTTTCTTCTTCACGCTGATTTTCTTTTTGTAGTGAACTATGGATTAATAAATCATTTAATGAATCAATCCCAAATCTATGGACCCACTTAACAACAACAATTTCTTTAAGCAGAAAATTATTTTCTAAAGAGGCTTGTTTAAAAACTTCTATTAAATGATTTTTTAAAAGCATAAAATTTCTAATTTAACTTTCTATTTAACAGAGGCCTTATAATAATCAAGGAAAAAACTGTTAAAGAAAATAAAATTGAGATACAACTCTTACAAGTTAAATCACCATATGGGGCATGTAAAGCCACTAATTCTAAATCCATAGTTTGTGTATAGGCAGTCCTAATAGGTTCAATAGCAAAAGTTAATGGATTTAATGAGGCTAACCATCCCAGCCAATTAGGCATAAAAGAGATTGGAGCTAAAGCAGTACTCGCAAATAGAAGTGGTAAATTTATTACGAATATAAGAGCAATTAATTCAATATGTCCCGGCAAAACAAACGCTAAACATAAACTTATTGATGTCACAAAAAGAACTAATAAAATTAGTGTTGTAAATACAATTCCTAAACCATATAAGTTGGGCCACCCATAACCCAAAATATATGAAACTATCATAATTACAATGCTCTGAACAAAGCTCAAGATTGTTATGTAAAAAAAAGAAGATAAAACTATGGATAATCTACTTGTTAAAGGAGCCACAAGTAATCTATTAAGAAATCCAAACTCTCTATCAAACATTAAAGGAAGACCAGAGTTTAGGGCTCCGCTAAAAGCAGTAAAAACAATAAGTCCTGCTCCTAAAAAATTTCCATAAGAATCGACTCCTGGTAAAAAACCTTCAGGAGCTTTAGAAAATAATGCCCCAAATAAAAAAAGCCAAATTATTGGTTGTAATATTCCTGATAAAAGAGTTGATGGTCTTCTTTTTAACTGAATAAATAATCTCTTTGTTAAAGCAAATGTTTCTTGATATAAAAAAAATAAATTATACTGTTGTAATTCCATAATTAGCATTAATTAGTATTCATTATAGTTAGTTAACCAAAAGTTTTTTTATCGCATGGATTGCTTTGATTCTTTTTTTAGATCTCTTTTCCCTGCCATAGAAATTTCAGCATCCAATAATGTTTTCCCAGTTGCCTGAAGATATACATCATCCAAGCTTGGCTGACTTTGGGTGAGAGAAAAAATTTCAAACTTTGAGAAGGCCAATTCCACTTTTAGCTTCGTAAGTAAATCTTTTTGCTTATCTGCTACGAAATTTATCGAGAAACCTTGAGCTTCATTTATGATAATCTGACTAATTCCATCTATTGAAGATAAAATTTTACATATATTTTTTGCCTCTTCCTGATTACTAAATTCTCTTACTTTCAAAGTTACTCTATCTCCTCCTAATTTATTTTTGAGCTCTGCAGGAGTCCCTTTTGCTATAACTCTTCCATCATCGATTATTACTAATCTGTCTGCCAATTTATCTATTTCATCAAGATAGTGACTACTTAAAATAATGGTCATTCCATTATTTCTCAAATCTTTCAAAAGTTGCCATATAATGTTTCTACTTTCAATATCTAAACCAACTGTAGGTTCATCCAAAATTAATACTTGGGGCAAATGTAAAAGTCCAGCTGCAAGATCTATTCTTCTTTTCATTCCCCCTGAATAAGTTCCGCACTTGCGATCAATCCAATCATTCATTTCTAATTGATCTATTAATATCTTTATCCTTTCAAATTTTTTGTTTTTGTTAATATGATATAAATCTGATTGAAAATCCAAAAGCTCTCGTCCAGTTAATATTTTGTCAAGTGCAATGTCTTGGGCAACATAACCAATTAATTCTCTAATTTTCCTTGAATTTTTTATCAGATTAATATTATTTACAAAAACTTCTCCACTATCAGGCTCTATTAAAGTAGCGAGTATTTTTATTAGTGTTGATTTACCAGCACCATTTGGACCTAGTATTCCGAATAATGTGCCAGCTTCAATTTCCATCGATAAATTTTTTAATGCATTGATATCTGAATAAGATTTTGAGAGCCCTTTAACTTTTATATAATTCATCAAACTTACTTATTTAATTAAAAAACATTTTACATCTAATTTAATTACTAAGCAGGGATATTTTAGATAAAAATATTTGCATAGATTGCTGCTCAAAATCTACAGATAGTTGGGTTCTGGAAATTAATATCAAAAGACAAATACCAAACATGTAGAGAATAGACCACCTAAAAAGAGACTTTGCTCTTGAAAGATCATCAGGAGATTTCTTTAATTTATTTATTAATTGCAAAAGTCTTCCATTAAATGGCAATAACATAATTCCGTATAACAAACCCCCTTCAGGTAAAGCAAAGACTCCCATAATACTCATTAAAACTGTTGCCCATCCGTAACGAGAAATCGCTTTAGCAGTAAAAACAGATCCTTTAACAGAAGGGAGCATTGGAATACCAACAGATGCGTAATCATCCTTCAACAAAATTGCAAGTGCCCAAAAATGAGCTGGGGTCCATAACATTACTAAACCAAACAACCACCAACCACTAAGACCTACATGCCCTGTGGCTGCAGAAGCTCCAACTAAGGGTGGTATCGCACCAGCAACTCCTCCGAAAACAATGTTTTTTGTTGTACGAGGTTTCAAAATAACTGTATATAAAATTACGTAGCTAAATAAACCAAGAAGAGTTAAACCAGCAGCCAAATAATTTACACCACTTACTAAAAGCATCGAAGCTGCCAAAGTACATGATACGGCGGCTAAAAATACAGTCTCAGATGACAACTTTCCTGCTGGCAAGGCTCTTTTGCTAGTTCTTGTCATCCTCTTATCTAATTCCATTTCCCACAAACAATTAAGAGCCCCCGCTGCTGCTGATGCCAAAGCGCCTCCTCCTAAAGTGCAGATAAGTTTCGGGGAAGACAAAGGCCATTCTTCTGTTAAAGCCATACCTCCCAAAGTTGTGGCAAGTAAAAGTGGGATTAATCTAGGTTTTGCTACTTCAAGCCAGGGCGGCAAAGTTATTTTTTTTCTTGAAGGTACAACTTCATCCCTAATTGAAGATTTATAGTTCAAATTTTCTAATTTACTACTGTTCATGAGTTGATGCCGACCGTTTGAGGATTAAGGGAGTGGTTTAGACCTTTTTTGGCAAAAGGATTTCTAAAAATTAATGTTGTTAAAATCGCAATAAATAAAGAGGCGTTAAGTTGATGAGCGATAATAAAAATAGGTTCATTCAAATTTGTTTTAAGACTTAAAACACCCAAAGTAATTTGGAAAAACAAGAGAAAAATAAGTGTTGTGAGATATTTCCAATTTTCATTAAGAAAACTTCTCTTATAAATTGCAGTAGCAATAATCAATAAAATTGAAAAAGAAATTGGGAAAGCAAATAATTTATGAATATTTAAAATTAGACATTGTTTATGGAAAGATAAACAAATATGTGCTGACCAGGTTGATGAAAGTCTTACGCCAATAAAAGATTGAATCAGAGTAAGTAAAAGAGGAACAAACAATAATAATCTCCACCAAATTAATGGCTCTTCTATTTCGTCATTTTCTAAATTTTGATTTATTGAAATTGTTGTAATGAGAAGTAGAAAAGCTATTAAAAGATGGCCAGTAACAGTATATGAATCAAGCAGATTTATTACTGTTAAAGCTCCAAAGGATCCTTGGACAATAACGAGAAAAAGTAATAATGAATAAGTTTTAGGTAACCAATTTGGAATTTCATTTTTCCAAATAATTGAAAGCGCAAATTTAAAAAGAATTAATATTCCAACCAGAAAAGCATCTAGACGATGAAACCACTCTAGAAATACTCTTAGATTCATATGTTTAAAAGGTAAAAAAGATCCATAACATAATGGCCAATCTGGACACGCAAGTCCTGCCTCCATGACTCTCGTAGCCCCTCCAATTGCGATTAGTGCGATAAGTGCAAATACACTATGATTTCCCAACCTTTTAAAAATTGTCAGATATTTTGATTTATATAATTGGTTATTAATCAAATGGATAAAACCTATTATTTTGCATAATAAATTAGATTCAAAAACCAAACATTAATTAAAAATTAATATGTTTAATTTAAAAAATTTTTACTAATTTAATCTTTTTTCCCTGACAATTAACTCTAAAAAGTTGTTAATAATACGCCTTTTATTTCTTAAATCTTAAGAAGTTGTGAATTTAAATGTTTTTCTTTTAACAAAGGATGCAGGATTAAAAAAATTGAATATCTTGTGAATATAAATATAAATTTTTAGAGATCAATTGTTAAATAAAAACATTTATTTAATTCTAATTATTTCGCTTGTTTTTGCTATATCTTTTTGGATTGGTTTTAATGTAAATTTACTCCCAGCGGAAGCAAGTATTAATGCACCAATTTACGATGAACTCTTTAAAATTCTTTTCATCATTGGATTAATTATTTTTATAGGAATGACAATAGCAGTTATTTATAGCTTATTTAAGTTTAGGAAAAGAAATGATCAGATAGGAGATGGCATAGCTTTAGAGGGAAATTTAAGCTTAGAAATTGTATGGACAATTATTCCTTCAATAATTGTTTTGTTAATAGGTTTATATAGCTACAACATCTACGATCGAATGGGAGGTATGAAAGAACTAAATCATAACCACGAAATGATGAGTTCTAACACTGAAAAAATATGGGCTGGAATAAGTCAAACTTCTGGTAATGAAATAGCAATAAATAATTTATCAATTGAAGTTTCAGCTATGCAATTTGCATTTCTATTCAATTATCCCAAGGGCAATTTCATATCAGGGGAACTCCACGTTCCTGTTAATCAAAAAGTATCTATGAAAATGGAATCCAAAGATGTCATTCATGCTTTTTGGGTGCCAGAGTTCCGCATTAAACAGGATATTATTCCTGGGCAGCCTACTATTCTAAATTTCACTCCTACAAAAGTAGGGAAATATCCGATAATTTGCGCAGAATTATGTGGCCCATATCATGGAGGGATGAGAGCCTCCATAATTGTTGAAGAAGAATCTGATTACAACGAATGGTTTAACAAAAATAAAAAACCAGAGGTAAATTTATGACAATATCTATTGATCCACAAAAAACTAATAATGAAAGCCTTCAACCTAAAGGATGGTTAAGATACTTTAGTTTTAGCCTTGATCATAAAGTAATTGGAATACAGTACTTAGTCTGCGGTTTTCTTTTCTATTTAATAGGAGGAACCTTAGCGAGCGCTATAAGAATTGAACTAGCCAGTCCAATGTCTGACTTTATGCCAAGAGATGTTTATAACCAAGTTTTAACTTTACACGGAACAATAATGATATTCCTTTGGATAGTGCCTGTAGTTAATGGTGCTTTTGGAAATTATTTAATTCCATTTTATGTAGGTGCAAGAGATATGGCATTCCCAAGATTAAATGCAGTAGCTTTTTGGTTAATTCCTCCTTCAGGTTTGATGCTGGTAGCAAGCTATTTTGTTGAGGGTGCTGCTCAGGCTGGATGGACGGCTTATCCACCTTTGAGCATAACTACTCCTCAATCGGGCCAAATTATTTGGATTCTTAGCGTTCTATTACTTGGAGGCAGTTCTATATTTGGTGGAATAAACTTTATAGCGACCATTATTAAATTAAGGAGGCCAGGATTAAAACTTATGCAATTGCCAATGTATTGTTGGGCAATGCTTGGAACAAGTCTATTAGTTGTTTTATCAACTCCTGTTTTAGCAGGCACTTTAATTCTACTTAGCTTCGATATCATCGCTAATACAGGTTTTTTCAATCCTGTTTTAGGTGGCAATGTCGTAGTTTATCAGCATTTATTTTGGTTTTATTCTCATCCAGCTGTATACATTATGGTCCTTCCTGCCTTTGGGTTAGTTAGTGAAATACTTCCTGTACATGCTAGAAAACCACTTTTTGGATATACAACAATGGTTTTTTCAGTAATGGGGATAGTAGTTTTAGGTTTAGTTGTTTGGGCGCATCATATGTTTACAAGTGGAACGCCCCCTTGGATGAGATTGTTCTTTACTATTGCCACAGCATTTATTGCTGTTCCAACAGGTATAAAATTTTTTAATTGGGTTGCAACATTATGGGGAGGTAAAATTTCCATCAATAGTGCAATGTTATTCTCTTGCGGATTTATTATAAATTTTGTTTTTGGAGGCATTACAGGAGTTGCTTTGGCACAGGTACCTTTCGATATTCACGTACATGATACCTATTTCGTTGTAGCCCATTTTCATTACATAGTTTATGGAGGGACTGTTTTTATTATTTTCTCTTCAATTTATCATTGGTTCCCCAAAGTAACTGGAAAAATGCTCAATGAAAAATTAGGAATTTTACATTTTATCATTACCTTTATTGGATTTAACTTGTGCTTTGCTCCTCAACATTGGCTTGGTTTAAATGGAATGCCAAGAAGGGTTGCAGAATATGATCCTCAATTCCAGTTCGTTAATCAAATTAGTAGCCTAGGGGCTCTTTTGATGGCTATAAGTACAATCCCTTTTTTAATTAATGTATTCCTTAGTTTGAGAAATGGAAAAGATGCTGGAGATAACCCTTGGAATGCTCTCACACCTGAATGGTTAACATCCTCTCCACCTCCAGTTGAAAATTGGGAAGGAGAAGCTCCATTAGTTGAAGAACCTTATGGTTATGGTAAAGAAATTTCTGAACCAAAATAAAAACATATGACAACACTAGATAGCTCAAAAGAAATTCAAAAAAATAATTCTGAAGTTAATGAAACACATGAAGACTTTAGAATGTTTGGTCTAATAACTTTCCTAATTGCAGACGGGATGACTTTTGCTGGATTCTTTGCTGCTTACTTAACTTATAAAGCAGTAAATCCATTACCTGATGGTGCAATTTATGAATTAGAACTACCGATACCTACACTCAATACAATTTTGTTACTAGTTAGTAGTGCAACTTTCCATAAAGCAGGCAAGGCACTTTTAAAAGATAAAAACTCTGATTCCCAAAAATGGTTATTTATTACTGCTTTTCTTGGAATTATATTTTTAATATGTCAATTATATGAATATTTTCATTTACCTTTTGGATTAACCGATAACTTATTCGCAAGTACTTTTTATGCTCTTACTGGTTTTCATGGATTACATGTCACTTTAGGCACTTTAATGATTTTAATTATTGCTTGGCAATCAAGAATCAATGGTGGAAGATTAACTAGTCAAAATATGTTCCCATTGGAAGCTGTTGAATTGTACTGGCATTTTGTAGATGGAATATGGGTTATTTTATTTATTATCTTATATCTTTTATAAAAAACTAAATTTAAAAAATTAAATATATTTTTTATTAATTTATATTGCCACAGTTCTCCTTTTTAGTAAGAATATATAATTAGAAATTTGTCAGATAATGCTTGAAGGAAAAGAGCTTCTTGAAAAAGCAAAATTATTAAGTAAAAAATCTGAAGAAGAGATAGCAAAGGGTTGTGGGTACGTTGGTCCTAGCGGAAGAATCTTAAGAAAAAGTTTTTATAGGGCGCTTATCGAAGCTAAGGGTTACAAAATAGGAAATGGTCGTCAGGGGAAAAATGGTAATAGAGTTTCAAGAGGCAGACAGACAGAATTCAAAACCAAAGTTCATGGCAATGGAAACCTATTAATTGGTCATGCTTACACCAAAAAATTAGGTCTAGAACCTGGTCAGGAATTTAAAATCGATCTTAAAAAAGAGTCAAAAACAATTTATCTAATTCCATTAAATTAAAAATTATATTTTACCAACCGTTTTCTTTAAGCCATTCCGAAGAAATATTATTTGAAGATAAATCTTGATTATTATTTTTATTAAATAAAAGTAATTTCTCTACATATTTAATTAGTGCATCTGCCTCAAGGTTTACGCTGTCACCGACATTTAATTTATTCAGATTTGTGTTATGCCAAGTATGAGGAATTATCGCGATAGTAAATATTTCTCCTTCCTGCTCATATTTTGCAATTGTAAGACTTATACCATTGACACAAATACTGCCTTTGTTAACTACATATTTCGAAAAATTATTATTTTTCCACTTTATAGATAAAAGCCATGATTTCTCTAATTTTTCAATATTCTCAACTGTTCCAAGACCATCAACATGTCCACTGACTATATGTCCTCCTAGACGGTCAGACACTCTAAGAGCGGGCTCCAAATTAACAATCTGATTCAGGTTCAACTTTACTCCTAAAGTTGTTTTTTTTAATGTCTCCTCACTAACATCAACAGTAAATTTATTTTGAAAAATCTCTTTTACTGTCAAACAAATTCCATCAACAGCTATGCTGTCACCGATTGACATGTCAAATAAATTATCTAGAATTTCAATTTCTAAAAAATTTTTTTCTTGTCTTAGTTTTCCAACTGATTGAATTATTCCTGTAAACATAAATTTAAGAAAAATATTTTTGCAAAATTTTGTATTTACTTTAATTTACTTTAAATGATTTTCAACTATAAATAAATTAAAGAATAAATAAAAAGAAATTGATCATATTTCGATGATTATAAATTCACAAAAAAGATCATTTGGTAGAGGGGCGAAAGTGAGCTTATTCACTTTAGGGACAATGCGAGCAACTGAAAGTCTCGAAAAAATGTATACCATAATAAAAAATGCATATTATGTAGGTATTAACCACATAGAAACAGCACCCTCTTATGGTGATGCTGAATCACTTATTGGAAATTCAATAAAAAAATTAGCAATAGAAGAGAATATAAAAGAAAAGAATTGGGTGATTACTTCCAAAGTTTTACCAAAAGGTGATTTTGACTTTTTAAAAAATAATTTTAAAAAGTCTCTTAAAAATTTAAATCGTGAGAAAATTAATAATCTTGCAATTCACGGACTCAACTTAAAACAACATTTAGATTGGGTTCTTGCTGGAGAAGGTAAGAAATTCATATCTTGGATACTTGAGAATGAATTAGTTGATCAAGTTGGTTTTAGTTCTCACGGAAGTTATTCACTAATTAAAGATGCAATTAACTGTGAAGTTTTTACTTTTTGTAGTCTTCATTTACATTATTTAGATCAATCTAAGATTGCTTTAGCAGAGGTAGCTATAAAAAAAGGTATGGGAGTTTTAGCAATATCACCTGCTGATAAAGGCGGTAGATTGTATTCTCCAAGTAATATTTTGATAGAGGCTTCTAAGCCTTTTCATCCATTAGAATTAGCGTATCGATTTCTGCTGGCAAAAGGCATTACAACTTTATCCTTGGGGGCGACAAACAAAAAAGATTTTGAATTTGCGCATAAACTTAGAAACTCATTCGAGAAGCTTACAAAACTTGAAAAAAGCGCCCTGAATAAAATTGAGGAAGTTTCTAATGAAAGATTAAACTCAACCAAATGTGAACAATGTAGATCTTGTCTTCCATGTCCAAATGAAGTGCCTATTCCAGAAATACTTCGTTTAAGAAATATATCTATTGGTTATGGCCAATTAGAATTTTCAAAAGAAAGATACAATTTAATAGGAAAAGCTGGTCACTGGTGGGAACAAAAAAATTCCTCATTTTGTCAAGAATGTAATGAATGTGTTCCTAGATGTCCTAGTAAATTAGATATACCAAATTTATTAAAGGAAACTCATAATTTATTAATTGAAAATCCTGCAAAAAGATTATGGGGATAAGGAATCATTCCAGATATTTTCAAGATTAATTTTTTGTTCATTTGTTAAGACAGGGAAAGACCAACTATTTTGCCAACATTTCTCAGAAGGTCCTGAGGTGGGGAACATTTCAGATTTATATTTACTTTGCGAATAATCACTATTGAATGGAAGATACCAACCCTGGCTTACTAATTTATCTACTATTGATTTATTTTCTAAAGACTTAATCCATTGAATTAATATTGCATTATTTAGATTTGATCGACTAAGTAGAAAATGCCACATCAAAGGTACGCCTTGGCTTGGAAAAACTAAAGAAAGCCTTGGATCTATTTTTAAATATTTTGAACAAAGACTATAAGGAACTATTGCGACACAAGCATCAGAATTAATCAACCAATTGAGCATATTTTTATCATCAAATATCATTGCTTGGCTTTTGAGTTTTTTTAAAGAATTAGATGAATTAATTTTTTGAGCAATTGACAATATTATTCTAGGACTTTGTGGAAAAATAATTTTCCCAGTTAATTTTTTAGAAAGAAGAAAATCCCAAGATGTCCTGGCTGAATTTATTAATTCTTTATTATTTTTAATGATAATTGTATAGGGTACTACGCCAATAGGAAGTAATTTACTCCTATGATTTTGATTAAAATTTCCCAAAAAATATGTCGATCTCTTATCTAAATTTTCGAACAGTACATATTCATTTATTTTTTCAAATTCTGAAAAATCTATATTAGAAATCCATCCATCATTTATTAAAGTAAAGTCAGAATTGAAAATTGTGTTTCTATTTTTTTGTAGCCGAATATTTTCAAAATTAATTTTTTCCTGCTTCCAATCTTTTGGAATCGTATCTTTAAAAGATTCTGGATAAAAAGAATTTTGGAATGCAATTTTTACTTTATTAGGTAAATTACTGCAAGAGTTTAAGAAAAATAAAAGAGAAAGCTTACCAAAATTTAAAAATTCTCTTCTGGTTGCAAATTTTGAAAACATTCAGCAATCCTTCTCTAAAGAAATTTGACCTAGGCCCTTCATCAATTCCAGATTTTGTTGACACAATGAAACTATTTCTTCATTTTTAAATCCATCTAAGAAAGCAAGCAATGATATTCCACCAGCACCTACACCTTCTTTTACATGACCTAATTCATAATCCCTCAATTCTTTGTATTTTGAAGATTCGAAATTTAAAGGACTTGCTAAACCCAATAATTTGACATCATATTTTTCATTAATTAGATTTACTAAATCATTTAAAGAATCATCTTTCACAAGCCACCCAGTTGTCGCAATAAAAACATCTTTAATAAATTCATCTTTATTTTTTTCATCTAATAATTCTAATACAAGCAAAATGACTGCTAACATCTGACTTCCGCCAGACAATATTACAGGTTGTTTTGCTAACCTTGCGCCAGTTAATAGACCCATTGAAAAAGCTTGGAAAGGATCACCTACCGCGGCAACAACATCAAAAGAGTCGAAATCAGCCTTAAAATTTGCATTGAAAAGTCCTCTTTTAACTACTTGTCTTCTCAGTTCTCTTGGAGCTTTAAATAAACTACTCCCAACTAAATTAGACACCTGCAACCCAAAAGCTTCCATTACTGCCTGAGCAGTTGTGGTGCCCCCCGGTACAGATTCAGAAATTAAAACTGATTGTTTTAGGGATTTTCCTATCGCAAGACCTTTTTCATAGAGATTTAAAACTCTCTCTTTAGTCATCGATTTACCAGTAGTAAGACAATTAGATGGGCCCATATCTCTATCTTCTACAACCAAATGATTAAAATAAGGCTTTGCTCCTATTCCCAGAGGAACAATAACTGGATAAATATTTATGAGCTTTGAACAAACATGACTGATTAATGCAGGAGTAACTCCTGCATTGAGAAGAGGCAATTTATATTTATGATCTTTTGAAGCACCCTCAAGCAAAAATTCGGCATCTGCGAGAGCAGTTGTTCGCCTTGATTTTGCACTAATACCTGCAGCGGAAATACCTGGAATTTGAGAAGTATTAGTGCCTGCAATTACAAGAAATATTTTTAAATTTTTGATATTCTTTTTTAGTATTTCTATCTTATTAAATTGTCTTTTTTTATTGGATTCATTTCCAAAAAAATTTATACCTAATTCTGTACTATACATTTTTACTTTTTTCAATTATTTAAATCAACTAAGCCATTTAATAATCTTGGAGGATCTGGGATATTTAATTTAAATCTTGGAAACAGAGAATATGCAACTACATGTACCGTTAAGACATAAACTATTTCTTGAAAAATTATTAAAAAAATTGCACCTAATTGGATACTTAAAATTGAGGGAGAAAAAGGTAAATTTAATAATCCAATTAATTTTTCTAGTAGACCATAACTTGCTCTAGTAATTAACACCCAAAGATTATCACCAACCAACGTAGATAATGCTATTACACGTACGAAAAAGCCAAGGGTTCCAATAAAAACTCCTAACGTTACACTAACTCTCCAACTTTTTTCTCTAAACCAACACCAGCCCAACCAAAAAGCCAAGATCCCATAAGGAAATAAAAATAAAGTTCCTCTAACAGGGCCCATAATTATGAATAAAAGTAGAAATTGTATTAGGAGACCTTCCAATGCAGTTTTGGTTCCTCTTCTCAAGTGCAGCAGTATCATTGGGAGTGGTAAAATCAATCTTAATAAAGCGCCTCCAATTGGCAAATAATATAATGCAACCCATAGTAAAGAGGAAAGAGATGCTAAGTAAGAGGTCTCGACAATATTTAATGCTTCAGTTTTTGTTGTTATTTTCATTTTTTGTTGAATATTTTTAATTAATTTTTATTCATACTTTTATTTTTTGAATCTAAAATACGTTCAATCTTTTCTATTTCAAAATTTACCTCAGAATTACTCAATATGGAACTTAACTCTTCAGTGGGATCTTTTGGATCTACATCTTTTAAAATGAATATTATCTTGTAAGATTGAAGCTCAATTTTTCTTTTTTTTGGGAGATTCTTAATT
>QCDO01000016.1 GCA_003278735.1 Prochlorococcus sp. AG-355-J09 | reverse complement strand
TCATATGAAACTTTTTTTTTTAAATTAAGTTGATTCCCATAAGGTTTCATCTATGATTTATTTTTAAATAAAAGAAGTGTTATTAATTAAATAAACATCTTTTTGTTTGATTCGCAAGTAAAAATTAAATTCTTTATGTCCTCAATAGGAACAAATTTAAGAAAGTCAATCCATTCCATAAAGAATGCATAATCACTGAGGAAAACAAACTCCCTGAAGCAATTCTTGTAATTGCCAATCCAATCCCTAGAACAAATAACGGCGGCATTTCTCCCAAACTTAAATGGGCTAATGCAAAGATAAAAGCTGAAACTATGATGCCCGAAATTACTCCAAAATCTCTTGAAAGAGTTGGCAGTAAAATACCGCGAAATATAATCTCTTCAAATAAAGGAGCTAATAGAGTTGTTGTTACAAATAATAGAAAAAATGATAAGTAATTATTATTATTAAGAACAATTTCTAGCAAGGGGTTGCTACCATTCTGATTATCGATCAGACTATTCATAATTAGAGAGATCAATAAAACAAAAGGAACAATTGTTAACCAACCTTTAATTCCTTGAATAATTGCATATTTTATTGGCAACAAATTGAACTGTAAATAATCCTTTTTAAAAGTAAATTCACCATTCAAGGATTTAATTTGATAAAAAACTATCCATAATGGCGGAATAGCCATAAAAAGGTATCCAAAGAAAATTTTTAAAGATTGAGACAATTCATTAGAGATATTTTTAGAAAAAAGTTCAACCATACTGATAGAAAATAAAGGTGATACCACTTCCCCTAAAACAACAAATCCACCTGCAATTAATAAAACCATATCTATTAATTCTAAATCTAAGGATTTAATTTCTTTCCAACCAAACTTTTTCAAAGATATGGTTTTCCATAATATTTTCAAAGCTAGGATAGAGCCAATAAGTATGGTAAAAATGGGAATTAGTCTTATGGCTAATATTTTAAAAAACATTTTTCTTGAAAATGATTTTGTTATTAATGCACTATCGTCAAAATCAAATTTCCTGCTTAAAAGGTGATATAAAAATTTATCACCTTTAAATAAATCAAATTTATTAGAATTTGCTTTATATGAATTTTTAATAGATTTTTTTTCTATCTCATCAATCAGAAATTTAAAGTTTTTATCTTTAAAATCTTTGGATATATTTTTATCAATTAAAGAATCATTTGATTCTGAAGTGATTATTCGAATTAATTTATTTCTTTCTGTTAGCTCTTCAAATGAGACATCAGAGAGTGATTTATTTATTTGATCAATAGGATCATTAATGATAAAAAATTTTTTAAGATTTACAGGTATTGATTGGACAGATAATTCAGCAATTTCTTGCTCTTTTTGAGTAATATCAAACGAAACAGATGGTCTATTTAAACTGTCTCTTAAGCCTTGTTGCCATACAAAAAAAGTTATGACGATAGAAATAAAAGCTAAAGTGAGTTTTGACTTAGAACTATTTTTAAAGATCATAACTTATTATATTCTTGAAAACTATAGTTAGTTATCATTGAATTTCCTTATATTTATGTATCTATTTTAATCACGCCATGAGATGATTAAATTATCTTAATTTTCAAATTTATATAATGGCTATAAGATTAGTTTTAGTTAGGCACGGACTAAGCAGTTTCAATGCAAAAGGATTAATTCAAGGAAGAACAGACGATTCATTATTAACAGATGAAGGATATGAACAAGCCCGAAAAGCAGGAAAAGCATTATCAAAAATAAACTTCGATAAAATCTATTCCTCCCCACTTGTGAGAGCGGCAGAGACTGCAAGAACAATTAAAAAGACCTTCAATAAAGAACAAAATATTGTATTCGACGATAATTTGCTAGAGGTAGATCTTGGTGAATGGTCTGGTCTAAAAATTGATGAAATAAAAAAGAAATTTCCAGAAATTTACCCTATATGGAAAAATGATCCAGAAAATCTTATCTTAAAAAGAAATGACAATAAAACTTATAAACCAATTCAAGAGTTATTTTTTCAAGCAACAAATTTTGTAGAAGATATTCTAAAAATTTATCAAGACAAAGATGATATAAATATTTTAGTTGTTGGACATAATGCAATTCTCAGATGTTTAATACTCTTGTTATTAGGAAAGCCTAAGCAAGGTTTTAGAAAAATAAGATTAGAAAATGCTTCTTTCTCGATACTCAATATTTCAAAGAAAGATAACTCTTTTAAGACTCAAATTGAATGCTTAAATCAAACTTCCCATCTTAATAAAGATATTCCAAATAAAATTGGAAATTCCAGAATATTTCTAATAAGGCATGGTGAAACTAACTGGAACAAAGAAGGTAGATTTCAAGGCCAAATTGATATCCCTTTAAATGAAAACGGAAAAGACCAAGCTAGAAAGACTTTTGAATATTTGAGAAATATTTCTTTCAAAAAGGCATTTTCAAGTTCAATGCATAGGCCTTATGAGACTGCACAAATAATCCTTCAAAACAACAAAGATTTAAAAATAGAAAGAATAGATTCACTCGTAGAAATCAGTCACGGTTTATGGGAGGGTAAATTGGAAGCAGAAATTAGAGAAGAGTGGCCTGATTTACTAAAAAATTGGCATGATAAACCAGAAGAAGTAATAATGCCCGAGGGTGAATCTATAAAAGATGTATCGGAAAGGTCAGTAGAAGCTTTTGACAACATTTGTTTATCTCAAAATGATGATGATCAAACCCTCATGGTTGCTCATGATGCAGTCAATAAAACTCTAATTTGTAATATCCTTGGAATTAATTATTCAAATATTTGGATGATAAAACAAGGTAATGGTGGCATAACTATAATTGATCTTTTTAATGATCCTAACAAGCCCCCTGTGATTAGCGCTCTTAACATCACAACGCACCTAGGGGGAATACTTGATTCAACTGCTTCAGGAGCACTTTGAATTAAGCCTTGTTAAAAATTTATTTTTATAAAGTCAGAGTCAGGGAAAAGACTTCATTTACTGAAAGAGCCAACTTGACTAAGAGGCCAAAATCTGAAATATGCTTTACCAATAATCTCTTTTTTATGAAGAAATTTACTTCCAGGCCAATATCTTCCATCCCAGCTATTTGCCCTATTATCACCTAAAACTAAAAAATGATCTTCTGGCACTTTTATGTTTTCAAATTTACCACAATTATTAAATACGGATAATGAGCATTTATAAGAGACATAGGGTTCAGGAATTAATTTATTATTTATTATTAATTCACCATTAGAGTTTACACTTACAATTTCTCCAGGAAGGGCCACCACTCTTTTAATATAAGCATCGCAAGCTTGATCCCTCAAACCAGGAATAAACGACATTGGAGGAAAACTCATAAAAAAACAATATCTTTTATTTGGTAAAGGCTTAGATCTTGATGAAATTAATTTTTCGTCAAAGGAGTAAGGTGAATTAAAAACAACAATATCTCCTCTTTTTGGTAAAGAGTTTCTTAGCGAAAATTTTTCAATAATTAACCTATCGTTTATTTGTAATTCTGGGAGCATTGAACCAGAGGGGATATAACGTGGTTCTGCAAAAAATGATCTACAAGAAGAAACAAAAAAAGTTAGTAAAATGAGGAGACCCCATTCTTTTAAAAAATTTTTAACAGAAGCATGCATAAAATTTACAAGTTTTTGATTTTTTAAATTTATATAAATTGTTTGGCATATTGAATTTCGTTAAAACCTAATATTACTTTCTTACCTTCGTAAATCAAAAATGGTCTTTTTATTAATTTGCCATCACTTAAAAGAAGTTGTATGATTTCCTCCCTTGATAAAACATTAATATCAAGGTTGAGAGTTTTAAAAGCTTTACCTCTTGTATTAAAAATTTTTTTCTTATTATAAGGGTATTCTTTTAAAGCAAGATTTAAAAAATTAAAAAGTGGTGGTTCTTTAACAATATCAATTAATTGGAATTCTAAATCTTTGCTTTTAAGCCACTTTTCAGCTTTTCTGCAAGTAGAGCATTTTAGATAACTATAAAAAATTATTTTTTTCAATTAAATTAACTAATTTTTGATTTTTTAAGAACTTTTAAGTTTTTCTTTTTTAAGGGTATACAACTTTTCAATAAATTTTCAACAACATCAAAATCCCTCCAACCATCAATTTGCACTGTTCTTCCATCAAGTCCTTTACTTGTTCTAAAAAATTCAGCAACATCCTCAAGCTGATTAGGAGCAATTTGATTAATACTCACTATATTATCCTGCCTAGGGTTAGCTATAGGCACACATAAAAGTTTTCCATCATATGCACCACAATCATGCATATCCAAAACTCCAATAGGTCTAGCTTTTATTAAACAACCAGCAAAAGTAGGCTCATCCATTATCACCATTGCATCAAGAGGAGCACCATCATCAGCGAGGGTATTTGGGATAAAACCATAATCAAAAGGGTACCTCACTGAAGAATGCAATACTCTGTCTAATGCCATTATTCCTGCATCAGAGCAATATTCATATTTATTCCTACTCCCTGCAGGTATTTCAACAACAATATTTACTATTCCCTTCATTGGAGATGGAGGTATTGAACTAAGGTCCATCTTTTTTAAAATCGTTATTATGAATAATCTCGTTTCCTTGAGATGGAGGTCTTCCAATTAAAATGCTTATTGAAGGTAAAAAAATTGTCAAAAAAGCAAAAATAATACCTAAAGATGTTATAAATAAACTCCTTATACTTAAGGGGTCATCATCATCTCTTTCAAAATCATTTCGAGCAGAACCATGAGAAGATTCTTCGCTTAATTCACTTTGAATAAACTGCTTTGATTTCGTGTAACTCAAGAAGTCTTAATTGGTAAAGATTAAGGAGATAATTAAACATCATTATCCTACATTCAAAATGTCAATAAATCAAAACATTGATTAGTAACTTTTTAATTGCTCTTTTCTAGCAAAGATCTGATAGATTTTAGTTCCTCTAATATTTGGGCCAGAATATTTTGAGCAGCGGAGGAAGGTGTATTAAAAACCTCTACAGTAACCTCCTTAATTCTTAAAATATCTTTTGCAAATCTTGCTACTTCATTAGGATGAAATTTTAAAGGATCTTTTTGATCAGTTCTAAATTCGGGATTTAATTTTCTTGGATTAAAGCTAGGGTTTAGATTTCTTAAATCTGTATTTGTATACCTATAGACAGAAGCTCTTGATCTGTTTAGGAATTTTTGAACTTCATCAATACCTACTAATTCTTCTTCGCTAGAAATATTGGAATCTATATTTTCCATAAACTTAAGAAAATGTTTTAGTAATAATGAATTTTTAAAAGAGTTTGAACTTCATTACTGAAGAAGTTAGCAGAAACAATATTTTTAGACTAGCCGCGTTGAGGGACTCAAGACACTTTAAATTATTTTTTCATCTTAATTGATAAAATTAGATATTATTAAGGACTTTTTTGTATGCGCGTGACAACCTCATTTCCTCTGGGGACTCTTCGTGACACACCTTCTGAGGCTGAGATCATTTCACATCAATTACTTTTAAAAGCTGGGTATATTCGCAGAGTTAACAGCGGTATTTATGCATACATGCCAATAATGCTTAGAGTTATTGAAAAAATATCCGCAATAATAGAAAGAGAACTAAATAGTATTGGCTGTACAAAATTACTATTACCCCAACTTCATCCTGCAGACTTATGGAGAAAAAGTGAACGGTGGGAAGGATATACTGCAGGCGAAGGAATAATGTTTAATCTCAAAGATAGACAAGGTAAAGAATTTGGTTTAGCTCCAACTCACGAAGAGGTGATCACGAGTATTGCATCAGAGACCATCAACTCCTATAAACAATTACCTCAATGTTTTTATCAAATTCAGACAAAATTTAGAGATGAAATAAGGCCAAGGTTTGGATTGATGAGAAGTAGAGAATTTATAATGAAAGATGGTTATTCTTTTCATTCTTCAGAAAACGATCTGGCTTCTTTCTATGAAAAGGTGGGCAATGCCTATGAAAATATTTTTAAATCTTGTGGACTTGAGATAGTAGGGGTTGAAGCTGATAGTGGAGCAATTGGCGGGGCTTCTTCTAAAGAATTTATGGTCACTGCTGATGCTGGGGAAGATTCCATTTTGTTTACTCAAAGTGGTTCTTATGCTGCAAATATTGAAAAAGCTGTTTCTCTACCCTCTCAACCTATTCCGCTAGAAGATAATATTGCAGAGTGGTTGGAAACACCTCATCAAAAAACAATCCTAGAAGTTTGCGATAACAATAATTTAGACCCTAGTCAGATTATTAAAGTAGTGATATTCCTTGCACAGTTTGAAGGTGAATTTGAGGTCCCAATTCTTGCATGCATAAGAGGCGATCAACACATTAATGAAGTAAAGCTTTTTAACTTAATCAATAAACTTCATAATTTCAATCTTATTAATCTTAAAAAGATTGAAGACAAAAATACCATAGAAAAAAATCTAGTTGATTTTCCCTTAGGTTTTATCGGGCCAGATTTAGATAATAAAACTATTAAAGCTAGTTCTAATTGGGATAAAAAATGGACAAGAATAATTGACCCTTCTGCAAGTGAGCTTTCAAAGTTCATAAGTGGTGGGAATAAAGTTAATTTCCATAAAGTTTTTCAAGAATTTTCTTTTGCTTCGAAAGACTATCTAATTGGGGATATAAGGAATGCCAAAAAAGGAGATAGAATAAGTACTACTACTGATGAGGAACTTAGAGAGAAAAAAGGTATCGAGGTTGGACATATTTTTCAACTAGGTCAAAAATATAGTGAAAAATTAAATGCAAAGTTCTCTGATAGGGATGGTCATTTAAAAAATTTATGGATGGGTTGTTATGGAATAGGAGTGACAAGAATAGCTCAAGCTGCTATCGAACAGAATCATGATCAAAAGGGGATTTGTTGGCCTATCCAGATTTCTCCTTTTGAAGTTATTATTATTCCAACAAACCTAAAAGATCCTATTCAAAGTGAACTTACTGAGCAAATCTATAACAACTTTTTAATAAATAAAATTGATGTCCTTCTTGATGACAGAAACGATAGGGCTGGAGTGAAATTTAAAGATGCGGAATTAATTGGTATTCCTTTTCAGATAATTATTGGCAGAGATTCAGTTAATAAAGAAGTAGAACTTTTATCTAGAATAAATAATACTAAGTTTAAAATTAGTACTGATAAATTGTTGGAAACATTTATTTCCGAATCAGAAATAATGTACAATAAAAAGTCTTAAGGCTTATTTTTTTGGGAGCTAGGTTATGTTACTGAAATGGACATCAAAATTATTTTTAAAAAATCTCTTCAAAGCTATATCTTTTTCAATATCCTTAATCATTGTTTTTACACTATTTAGTTCCCCTTCTATAGCTGTAAAAACCTCTATGACAGGTGACTACACAAAAGATACAATTTCAGTTGTCAAAACATTACAAACAGCTGTTGATACTCCAAAAGATTCTCCAAATAAAGATGAAGTAAGAAGTGAGGCTCTTACACTTATAACTGACTATATTTCCAGATACAGAAATAGAGGGATGGTGAATAAAACACAATCATTTACCACCATGCAAACAGCATTAAATGCTATGGCAGGTCATTACAAAAACTTTGCAAGTAGACCTTTGCCAGATAAACTTAAGGAGCGTTTAACCAAGGAATTTTCTCTTGCTGAAAAAATGGTTCTAAGAGAAAGTTGATACAATTCATTTACTTTTTAAAAGTAAACTAAGATTTTTGAATATATTAAATATTCCCACAAAAATAATGCTCTTCTAAAATTGGCCAATGTTGTTGTAATCGGAGCCCAATGGGGTGACGAAGGAAAAGGTAAAATAACCGATTTACTTAGTCGTTCGGCAGATGTTGTCGTTCGCTATCAAGGTGGAGTAAATGCAGGTCATACTATAGTTGTAGATGATAAAGTCTTAAAATTACATTTAATTCCTTCAGGGATACTTTATAAAAACACTTCTTGTCTAATTGGATCGGGAACTGTTGTAGATCCCAAAATTTTGCTTAAAGAGATTGACATGTTAATTGAGAATGGAATTGATATCTCAGGATTAAAAATTTCATCAACATCGCATGTAACAATGCCCTACCACCGAATTTTAGATGAAGCGATGGAGGCTGATAGAGGGTCAAACAAAATTGGGACAACAGGACGTGGTATTGGACCAACTTATGCGGACAAATCACAAAGAAATGGTATTAGAATAAGAGACTTGCTCAATAAGGAACGGCTAAAGGATGTGATCGAAATTCCATTAAGAGAAAAAAACGGTCTACTAGAAAAAATCTATGGTATTGAACCACTTAAAATAGAAGATATTCTTGAAGAATATCTTGACTATGGGGATAGATTATCAAAGCATGTTGTTGACTGTACGAGGACTATCCATGCAGCGTCAAAAAACAAGAAGAATATTCTTTTCGAAGGTGCTCAAGGAACTCTACTTGACTTAGATCATGGGACTTATCCTTTTGTTACCTCATCAAACCCTATATCAGGAGGTGCATGTATTGGTGCTGGAGTGGGTCCAACTTTAATTGATAGAGTCATAGGTGTCGCGAAGGCTTATACCACAAGAGTAGGAGAGGGTCCATTTCCAACGGAATTGCAAGGGAGTATAAATGATCAACTCTGTGATAGAGGCAGTGAATTTGGAACTACTACTGGGAGAAGGAGAAGATGTGGGTGGTTTGATGGAGTTATTGGTAAATATGCTGTATCTGTAAATGGTCTTGATTGTTTAGCCGTTACGAAACTAGATGTGTTAGATGAATTAGATGAGATCCAAGTTTGTATTGCATATGATCTTGATGGAGAGGAAATAGACTACTTTCCTACAAATTCAGATGACTTAAAAAAATGTAAGCCAATCTTCAAAAAATTAAAAGGTTGGCAATGTTCAACTGCAGATTGCAGAAAACTATCTGATCTCCCACAGAATGCTATGAATTATCTAAGATTTTTAGCTGAATTAATGGAGGTTCCAATTGCAATTGTCTCATTGGGGGCGAATAGAGATCAAACTATAGTAATTGAAGACCCAATTCACGGCCCTAAAAGAGCACTTCTGAGGTAATTCAGTTCCAAATTTAATGAAGGAATCCTTAAGGCATTTTGAACATAGTAAAACGGTTGATCTCATTGGTCTGGGCAACGCAATAGTAGATATTATTGTAAATATTGAAGATGAGTTTCTTGAGATAAATAATCTGGTTAAAGGATCAATGAATCTAATTAATTCTGATGAATCTCAGAGATTGTTAGAAAATTGTAACGTGATCAAACAAATATCAGGGGGATCCTCAGCAAATACCGTTGTTTGTTTAGCAGAATTAGGGAATCATGTTCAGTTTATTGGAAGGGTGAAAAATGATCAATTAGGGGATTTCTTTTCTGAAGATATTAAACAAAGTAAAACTATATTTAATACTCCACCAACTATTGAAGGAGCTTCAACAGCTCATTCAATTATTTTGATTACACCTGATGCACAAAGAACTATGTGCACTTACTTAGGAGCGTCTATAGAGTTTGAACAAGAAGATATTGACTTCACTGTAATTAAGGAAAGTAAATACTTATATTTAGAGGGGTATTTATGGGACAGCGAATTAGCTAAGAAAGCTTTTATTAAAGCCGCCCAAATCGCAAAACAATCCGATACAAAAATAATTCTTTCATTGTCTGATTCATTTTGTGTAGATAGACATCGTGAGAGTTTCTTGGAATTAATTGATGAATATGTAGATATTGTTTTTTGTAATGAATCAGAGGTGTTAAGTCTATTTAAAAATGATAAATTAGCAAGTTGCCAAGAAGAGCTATCTTCCTTATGTGAATTAGTCATAGTAACTCTTGGAAGCAATGGTTCTCTCATAGTTAACAAAAATAATGTTGAAACAATTGAATCAACAACGAAAGGCAAAATTATTGATACTACAGGAGCGGGAGATATCTATGCGGGAGGATTTATCCATGGATTAATAAACAATTTTTCCCTAAAAAAATGCGGAGATATAGCTTCAATTTGTGCGGGACAAATAATTACTCAATTAGGATCTAGATCAGATATTGATCTTAAAGAGTTAATAAAATAAATTTAATCAAATAGTCTTATTCAACCAATCATAATATTTAATCTCAGCATGGTATTTTTTGTAAATGATTTGAGGGACATCATATGTGGAATTTTCATTTAAGAATTCTATTAAAAAATCTTTAAATTCTATTTTACTTTTTATTGTAATTTCAAACTCTTTAGTTTCTTCAATATCATCATCCCACTTATAAATTGAAAAAATTTGTTTTACCGAAACACAAGCTGCAAGTTTATTTTGTATTAGTAATTTTGCTATTCGCAAAGCATTTGCGTTACTTGATTCAGTTGTGATAATAACTAATATTTCCATAACGAATTAAACATCAATATTTTTTAATTATGTGATTTATCAAATTGTGATATTGATCAAAAGAGTAAGAATAATCATTTTTAACTTTCGGCCTTCTAACCAAAAATAACTTCATCTTACTTCCAGAAACTATATTCTCCCAGTTTTTCTGAGAATAACCTCCAGATTCTCTGCATAGAACATAATCTATCTTCCAAAAATCACAAAGTTTTTTTTCTAAAATGCTTTTATTATTTTTACTCGGTTCAAGTATCGCTATGTTTGAATTTTTAATACATGATCCAAAAGCTTTAGTTATGCTCTCATAAGTTGGAAGTATCCTTGTAAATACATTTGCTTTACAATTCATATAATAATCAGCTGTATCTTTAAGGAATCTTGATCCTATTGCCAGAAGAATATTCTTATTTTCTAAATCAACGTTGTTTATATCCTTTAAATCATCAATATAAAAAAAATTATCAGTGTTATTTATTTGAGATCTCCTCTCATATAGTAAAAGAGGTATATTAATCTCTCTACATGCATTATTAAGATTTTTAGAAATTATTACAGCAAACGGATGAGTAGCATCGACAACGCATTTGATTTTATTTTTATTTATGAAATTAATTATTTGATCTTTATTATTTAATTTACCCGTAATGATATGTAACTTTGGATTTTCAATATAAGCTTGCCCTGCTTTATAAGTTAAAACACTTGCAAAGACTGAATAATTAAGTTTAAGAAGCCTATTAGCTAACACAGGTCCATCAGAAGTTCCTGATAGGATCCAAACATTTTTATAGCAATTTTCTTGATTCTGCATCAGTATATCTTTAATTAAATAGTAAGTAATGAATCATTGTTTAATTCAGGCGGTAATTAATAGCGCTCCCCAAATGAGGTATACAAAAGAAAACCAAACTCCAATTGCAGAAATGATTGTTAATTTTAAAGGATTACGTAGTGAAGATCCAACCAGAGATCTCAAGATCATAGGATGGGGAAACATTGCCCAAGAAATGGTAGATGAACTAAAGGAAGGGCAAAATATTGTTATTGAGGGACGTCTAAAGATGAATTCTGTCACTAGAAAAGACGGAACAAAAGAAAAACAACCAGAACTAACAGCTTCAAAGATTCATCAAATATCGCCAGTTGATGTTTTTAATTCTGACAAAAAAGAAAATAATGAGTCATTTGAAACTAAAGAAACCAACAAAAAATCTAATTGGGATAGTTCACCTTTAGTACCTGAAGTGGACGAAATACCTTTTTAAATTAAATATCAACATTATTTTCTTGAACACTTATAATTAGTTTGCTTATTTTTCTTTCAAGCGCGGCAAGTTGGTTTCTGATTTCTGGCCATTTACCCTTATCAAGATTTTCTAGTAGCCATGCTCTATCTTGATCAAGTTTAAAAATTAAATCTCCTTGATTTGCAGTATTAGGATCTTGCATAATACTTGTTAGACCATTTAAAACTCATTCTACTAAATCAAAATGAAGAAATACTTATCGCCTGGAAACTTAATCGTAACCGCTGGGGGTATATTAGCTTTTGTTGGAATGACTGCTTATTTTACAGACTCAGTGAATTTAAGTGTACCTACTTTTTTTTATGGAGTACCTATTTTCCTAATTGGCTTAGGCTTAAAGACTTCCGAAATACCTCCTGTAGAATTATTTGACAAGACAAATTTTGCGACAAATAAATTTAATAGACCAAAAGAACTTACAGCATTAGTTAAAGATGTTACAAGATGGAGGTATGGAATAAAAGCTCATCTTGAATCGTCATTAGAATCTTTAAATTTGTGGGACGAGGATAACCCCCCTCAACTTAAAGAAATAGAAGAAATTACAAAGGAAGAAAAAAATGGTCTCAGAATGCGTTTCGAATTAAACGCTGTCCCTCTAGAAAAATGGATTGAAAAACAAGAAAGATTAAATAGGTTTTTCGTCAAAGGTCTTGAATCAGAATTTATTATCGACGATAATAAAAAAGAATTTGATTTTATCCTCTTTTATTGAATATAGGGATATATTTGTAAAAAACTAATTTCTCAATTCAATCAAGTTTCAATAAATTTTAATAATGAATGATTCTCAAAGAGTATCAATATTAAGCGAAGCACTTCCATATATACAAAGTTTCTCAGGTAGAAAAATTGTTATCAAGTATGGAGGTTCTGTTATGGAGAATGATAATTTAAAAAATGCTTTTTTTAGAGACATTGCACTTTTATCAACCGTTGGAGTTTGTCCGATAGTAATTCATGGAGGTGGACCAGAGATTAATAATTGGTTAAAGAAATTAGCAATATCTCCTAAATTCGAAAATGGATTAAGAATTACTGATCAAAAAACAATGGAAATTGTCGAGATGGTTCTAATGGGTAGAGTTAATAAACAAATTGTAAAAGGGATTAATAAAACTGGATCCTTAGCTGTGGGAATATCAGGTCTTGATGGCAACTTAATTCAATCTAGAGAACTAGGAGATGGTAGCCATGGGTTAGTGGGAGAGGTTACAAAAATCAATCCTGAAATATTAGATCCTCTTATTTCTAAAGGTTACATCCCAATTATTTCTAGCATTGGATCAACCTTGGAGGGTATTTCCCATAATATTAATGCAGATTTTGTTGCTGGAGAAATTGCTGCTGCAATAAATGCAGAAAAACTTATTCTTCTTACTGATACTCAAGGGATTTTAAAAGAAAAAGATAACAAAAATAGTCTTATTGAAAAAACTAATCTCAAAGAGGCAAGGGATTTTATTGATAAAAAAATTGTGACTGAAGGTATGATTCCAAAGACAGAATGCTGTATAAGAGCTTTAGCCCAAGGAGTCAAAGCAGCTCACATAATTGATGGAAGAATAGAACATTCATTACTCCTTGAGATTTTTACAAATTCCGGAATAGGTACAATGATAGTCGCCTAACCCATGAAAACTTATGAGCAAGTTTTAGAAAAAGTAGAACTTGCTTTAGCTAAAGGCGAGTATCATTACTGCATTGAATTTCTTTTGCCCATAATCGAATCATTTCCTTTATCAAGCAAAGAGGGAGTAAATTTAAGAACAATCTTAATTACTGCTCTATGTGGTATCAATAAAAGGGAGGAGGCAAAAAGGTTTTGTAAAGAACTTCTAAAATCTTACGATAATAAGACGAGAGAAAATGCAAAATATTTGATGGAAGTTATAGACTCTCCTGACATTAAAAAGCCAGAAAATTGGAACGTACAGTTTGAAAGCGAACCATCACTCAATAAAAAATCTCTTAACTCACTGCGCAAAAAAAGAGAAGTGTTGAAGAAAAAAAAATTTATTAATGTAACTGAGACACCAACTGGTGAAACAAAACCCTTTCAGAAAGGCTTTTCACTGATCATTTTTTTTATACTATTATTATTAATTCCACTTTTAAGTGGCTGCGTAAAAATTGAGGATACCCTGGATCTTAGTGAACTTGATTCAATAACTAATAACTTAGTGATAGAGAGTAAATACATAAAGAAATTTCCTTGGCAATTAAAATTTGAAGAGAAGATGAAAGATATTTTTCCTGAGGCAGAAATTGAACAAGACGAATCAACCTTTTCTTTGAAACATAAAAATCTCAATTTAGAGGATACAAAGCAAGTTCTTAAAATCACCCAAAATACAGCCGGAGAGTTAGCGGGAGAATCAACAAATATAGAAATTAATACTACTCAAAAAAACTTCATTTTTTTTAAAAAATACTTTTACAAGTTAGATTTGGATCTAAATTCTATTAAAGGCATTGATAATTTAGAACTAATTTTCAAAATTATTCACCCTAATAAAGCTATCCTTACCGATAAAAATAATTCAAATTTAGAAATCAAAAAAAATCTAATAATTTGGGATTTAAATCAAGGGCAGATAAATAGTCTTGAATTTTCTTTCTGGAGTCTCAACAAACTCTTGATTGGGATATCTATTATTTTAATAATTATAATATTGGCTTATTTATTAAGATTCTATAGATTTAAATTAGGTTCAGATTTACCTCAACTTCCATCAAAGTAATTACAACTCTGCTGGATTAACATCTATTGTTAAAAAAACATTTTTTGGAATAAGTTTCCATAATATTGATCTATCAGGTAAAGGTATCTTCGTTCCTTCAGGACCATGTATTAATATCTGCCATCTAAATTTTTTACCGACTTTAGATATTAAACTAGGGGCAGGACCAATTAATTTCCAGTTCTTTTTCTCACAAAAACTGAATAGATATTTTGCTAATTTTATTGCAATTGACTCAGTTAATTCATAATTTTCACCTGATAATTTAAGTAGGCAAATTGTGCAAAATGGAAATAAATTAGCATCCTTTCTCAATCTCGAGTTTTCAATTAAGAATCTTTCATAATCTCTTTTTTGAAGATACGAAATCACCGGGTGGTTAGGTTTATATGTTTGAAAAATTACTTTCCCTTTTTTTTGTGCCCTGCCGGCCCTTCCTGCTACTTGCAAAAATAATTGTAATGATTTTTCTTCTGCTGAAATATCTGGACGATGAAGCAACCCATCTGCTGCAATAACTACTGAAAGAGTAATATTGGGAATGTCAATACCTTTTGCCAACATCTGAGTACCGACAAGAATATCAGCATCACCTTTAGAAAACTTTGAAAGAATATCTCTATGACCATCCTTTCCTGAAGTTGTATCTCTATCAAAGCGAAGTACTCTTAAATCAGGAAATTCTTCATTTAAAAACTCTATTACCCTTTGCGTACCAATTCCAAAAGGTTTGAAAGCAGTTGAATGACAATCTGGGCAACGGTTGATCAATCTTGATTTATGATCACACCAATGACACCTTAACCATTTTTTTCCTTGTGATCCGAGATGAACTGATAAAGGAACGTCACAGTTGGGGCAATTTATTAAATATCCGCAATTTCTACAACTTAAAAATCCACTATGCCCCCTCCTAGGGATCAAAATTATTGCTTGCTCTTTTTTTAAGTGTAGTTGAGGAAGCAATTGTAATAATTCATTGGAAAAAATTTTCATATTTCCCTTCTTGAACTCATTCCGCATATCAATAATTTTTATTTCAGGAGTCTCATTACTGGATATCCTTTGAATCATTCTTACCAATTTAAAATTCCTTTCAAAAATACACTTTTTCCAAGTCTTCATTGATGGGGTTGCACTCCCAAAAATTAACTTTGCAGAATTCCTTTTTACTATTTCAATAGCAATCTCTCTTGCGTCATAGCAAGGCATAGGGCTATCTTGCTTATAAGAAACATCATGTTCTTCATCCATTATTATTAATCCCAGATTTTTGATTGGAAGAAAAACTGCCGACCTTGTACCTATTACTATTAAGGGTTCATTAGCATTAATAATTTTCTTCCAAACTAAAGTTCTATGATCGGGAGAACAATTACTATGATATTCGTAAACGACATTATTAAATCGCCTACTAAACCTATCAATAAGTTGAGGAATTAATCCAATTTCTGGGGCTAGTATCAAACAACTTTTGTTCTTAAGAAATTGATATTCAGCAATTCTCATATACACCTCTGTTTTACCTGAACCTGTTTCGCCCCAAAGCAGTAATGCATCTCCAGGTTTCATTGTTTGAAATTCTTGTAATGCAATTTTTTGCTCATTTGTAAGATTTGGTTTTTTCGTTGCTATATGATCTTTTAAAAAGGAATTTAATTTAGTATTTATATTTTTTTTTCTTTTAGATTTAGCAAGATAATTTTTACTGACCATTGAGTTAATTAGAGTATAATTAAAACCAGACTTTATTAATTCACTTTGCCAATTGCCTTTTTTAGATAAAACATCCATTAAAAAAAATTCTTTTTTGGTTAATCCATTTTTCTTAATATCAAATTCTTTTTTAGTTTCAATCCATATTTGATCTTTTAAACCTTTAGAGAAATTTCTATATTTACCAATCCAGCCTGGAGGAAATGCCGTTTTAAACATTTTTAAATTACTAACCATATAAAAAGAGGCTAGGAATTCTATCAATTCTCTCCAAGATTCATCAATTATTTTTTTCTGCAAAATACTTTCAACAAACAAATACCTTATGCTTTTTCCCTCAGTAATATTTGATTCATCATTATTGATTGTCGAAAAGTCTTTTTGGGAGATCACCAACCCATTCAATAATCTCCCCCTTAGTCTCACACTTACAATATCTCCAACTTCTGCTCCAAGATTATTTCCATCTAAATAGTAAAAGCTTTCATTACTACTACCTATATCAAGCAAAATTTCCAATTTATAGGAGATATTTAATAACTGATTACTTGCCGGCTTCAAAACTTTTTCTTAGTATTGGATTGTTGAACATTCCACAAAGTGTTTTTTGCACATTGTAAGTATCCTGCTCTTAAGGGAGACATGAAGCTCTGATCATTGACTGAAAATTCAAAAATGATCTGCCTGTCTGAGAAATCCCAAGACTTTTTACTTTAGGTAATCTATAGCACTATTTAAATTTTTCAACAATTTAGAAAACTTTTCTTATTCTCATTTTGTGAAAAAGTTTTTCAACATTAAGGGGACTTTACTACTAAATGTTCAAATTAGCCCTAAATAAAATTTTATCTAGTTAAATTCACCGTAGAAAGGAGTCAATTATGTGTCCAGTCGCAGCAGAATCAAAGAATTCCCAGCCTAGTTCAAAAAAAAAGATCAATAAAAAAATTAATACTAATTTAGAAACAGTAGTTGAAGAAGAGAATAATAAAAATAATCAAACTTTACAGACATCTGCTGAGTTAAACGAAAGCAATATTGAAAATAACAATAATGAATTTAGTGATTCTGAAGAGGAAGATAAAGGGCTCGGGAATGTAAAGCTTGGGCCAAAAGGTATCTACACTGAAGATTCAATAAGAGTTTATCTCCAAGAAATTGGAAGAATTAGACTTTTAAGACCAGATGAAGAAATTGAGCTTGCAAGAAAAATTGCTGACTTACTCCAATTAGAAGAGCTGGCAACTCAATATGAGTCAGAAAAAGGACATTTCCCATCGGTAAGAGAATGGGCCGAGTTAATAGATATGCCTCTTCCTAAATTTAGAAGAAGACTTCTCTTAGGGCGCAGAGCTAAAGAAAAAATGGTTCAATCAAACTTAAGATTAGTTGTTTCCATTGCTAAAAAATATATGAACAGAGGTTTATCATTTCAAGATTTAATCCAAGAAGGAAGTTTGGGTTTAATTAGGGCAGCGGAAAAATTCGACCATGAAAAAGGTTATAAGTTCTCTACATATGCAACTTGGTGGATTCGCCAAGCCATTACAAGAGCAATTGCGGATCAAAGTAGAACTATTAGATTGCCAGTTCACTTATACGAGACAATATCCAGAATTAAAAAAACCACAAAAGTTCTTAGCCAAGAATTTGGCAGGAAACCTAGTGAAGAAGAAATCGCTGAAAGTATGGAAATGACAATCGAAAAATTAAGATTTATAGCTAAAAGTGCGCAACTTCCTATTTCTTTAGAAACTCCAATAGGAAAAGAAGAAGACTCAAGACTAGGAGACTTTATAGAGGCTGATATAGAAAATCCAGAGCAAGATGTTTCTAAAACTTTATTAAGAGAAGATTTGGAAGGAGTATTAGCCACTCTTAGTCCAAGAGAAAGAGATGTTCTCAGATTGAGATATGGAATTGATGATGGAAGAATGAAAACTCTTGAAGAAATTGGCCAGATTTTTGATGTAACGAGAGAAAGAATTAGACAAATAGAGGCAAAAGCCCTAAGAAAACTTAGACATCCAAATCGAAATGGGGTTTTAAAAGAATATATAAAATAAAAAAAGTTAAATATAATATTTAGCTTTAAAAACTGGCAAAATAATAGCTTAAGATAGATTCGACTTAATTTTTAATTCAAACTCAAAATAATATTTAATGACTAATTTAAAGCTAAAAATAGCTAGTAGAAGAAGTAAGCTAGCAATGGTTCAAACTTTATGGGTTAAAGATCAACTAGAAAGGAATATTCCTAATTTAGAGGTATCTATAGAAGCTATGGCAACTCAAGGTGACAAAATCCTTGATGTAGCCTTAGCAAAAATAGGCGACAAAGGCTTATTTACAAAAGAACTTGAAGCACAAATGCTCGTAGGCCATGCAGATATAGCAGTACATTCTCTGAAAGATTTACCAACCAATTTGCCTAATGGCCTTAAATTAGGTTGCATTACAAAAAGGGAGGATCCTGCAGATGCTTTAGTAGTAAACAAAAAAAATGACTTTTATAAACTAGAAACCTTACCTGAAGGTTCGATTGTTGGAACAAGCTCTCTAAGAAGACTTGCACAATTAAGAAATAAGTACCCACATCTTGTTTTCAAAGATATCAGGGGAAATGTTATTACAAGAATTGAAAAATTAGATGCAGGAGAATTTGATTGTATAATTCTTGCGGCCGCTGGTTTAAAGAGATTAGGCTTTGAATCAAGAATTCACCAGATTATCCCAAGTGAAATTTCCCTTCATGCGGTTGGCCAAGGAGCACTAGGCATTGAATGTAAATCTGATGATAAAAAAGTTTTAGAAATTATAAATATCCTAGAAGATAAACCCACCAGTCAAAAATGTCTAGCAGAAAGGGCTTTTTTAAGAGAGCTTGAAGGTGGATGCCAAGTCCCAATAGGTGTGAATAGTAAAATTAAGAATGAACAACTTTGCCTTACTGGCATGGTTGCATCTCTTGATGGGAAAAGGCTTATTAAAGATCAATATATTGGCAATATTAATGATCCCGAAGAAGTAGGCAAAGAACTAGCTAAAAAATTAAAGCAGCAAGGTGCAGAGAAAATACTAAGCGAAATATTTGAAAAATTTAGAGAAAAATAAAATTCGTTAATTTACTAATTTAGGATCAATTTCTTTTTTGTATCTCTCTTCACAATCTTTAATCACTTTAACAGCTTCTTCTATCCCAAAAAAACCATTTACAGTACATGTTCCTGGTTTTTTTAGATCTTTGTAGTGCTCCCAATAATACTTTGTTTCTTTTAACCAATGATCTCCAAGGTCTTCATAACTTGAGATATGATCCATTCTTTTATCATCCGCGAGAACCGCTATTACCTTATCATCGACCTCTCCACCATCATCAAATTTCATCACCCCAATAATCCTTGCTTCCACAATAGATCCTGGTATCAATGGCTCAGTTACTCCAACAATTTCTACATCAAGTGGATCTCCATCTTCATCCCATGTCCTTGGAATACATCCATAAGCAAAAGGATACGCAAGTGAAGAATAACCTACCCTATCAAGTTTAAGATGGCCCGTTTCTGTAATTAATTCATATTTATTTATGGTATTAGAGTTCAATTCAACAATAGTATTTATTATTGTGTTTGAGCTATCAGTGAAAGCATTTAGTATGTGCAATAAATTGGGGGTAACCCTGCTTGGGGGCTGATTTAGATTTGCCATCAAGAAATTATTTTTGTTTATCTTACATCCTCACACCTAACCAAATTCTTTAAAAGTAATGTTTCAGCAAAAATCATTTATTTTAGACCTTAAATGATTAATAAAATAGTTTGGCGATAGTTCTTCATTAGTTACAGCTCTTACCAACTCCATACAATTAACTGATCTGCCATATTCATGAATATTATTTTTTAACCAAAAGATGATCTTTTGATATTCACCATTTTCAATTAAGTTGTCAATCAAACCTATGTCTCTTTCCATTTGAGAAGATATTTGCGCACTTATAACATGTCCTAACAAATATGAGGGGAAATATCCAAATGCCCCTTCACTCCAATGAACATCTTGAAGACAACCTTCTGAATCATTAGATGGTTTAATTCCTAAGAGTTCATCATATCTTTTATTCCATTCTGTTGGAATATCTTCAGCAGGTAACCCTCTTTCAATTAAATCTATTTCAAGTTCGGTTCTTATTAGTATGTGTAAGCCATAAGTCAATTCATCCGCTTCAACCCTATTTAATCCTGCTTCCAAATGATTAATAGATTTCCATAGTTCTAAATAATTATTAAGAGAACATCCAGCCGAAACAAATTTGTTAAAAAATCTTTTTGAAAAAGATTTGGATTTAACTATTCTATTTTCCCAAAATAAAGATTGACTTTCATGAATACCCATAGAGGTTGCTTGCCCTAAAGGCCAAGCAAACCATTGATGACTTTGAGATGGCAAACCCTGCTCATAAATAGAATGCCCCCACTCATGCGCAGTTGCTAAAAAACTTGATAATGGTTCACCTTCAACAATTCTTGTCGTAATCCTGTAATCATTAGGCCCTAATGTAATCGAAAAAGGATGGGGAGATTTACCAACAACAACTAGATCTTTATCTCTCCCAAACTCATCAAGTAATTGCGAACATAAATTATGTTGAGATTCTGGGCTCAAATCCCAGTGATATTTCTTAGATTTATTAATACCTCTAATTAATTCTGGGAGACTGTCTTTCAAAGGCTGAAACATTTTATTCAGCCACTTTAAAGTTAATTCAGGCTCAAAGGGTTGGGCTAAAGTTTCCCATGGTGAATATTGATCTGATATTTGTTTTGCCTCTTCAATCCGCAATTTAACTAATTCTTCAAAGAAAGGAAGAAAAATTTTAAAATCTGATTTTTCCTTAGCTTCTTGCCAGCTTTCATACCCTTTAGATTTTGCCTTTGCTAGAGACTCAACTAATTTAGGATCTAAATTTCTTTCTCTATTAAATTCCTTTAATAAAAGACTAATATTTCTTTCTTTATCTTTTATGAAAAGTTGATTATCGGAATTCAGCTCAATATCTGCTAGTTCATTTTTAGCAGATTGTATTAAATTACAAAACTCCTCGGAAGAATTTCTTTCATGCAATACTTTTGCAATATAAGTAAGTTGTTCAGACCTCCAAGAAGCACCTTTCTTGGGCATCCCAGTATTCTGATCCCAATAAAGTGTATTTTGGATTGAACCTAATATTTGTGTTTCTTTAAGGTAAGCACCCAGCTTATTCCAATGAGTTTCAGCCAAAGATTTAAATGGAAATTAAATTTATCTTAAGATAAAAATTTTAATGTCTGCAGTAAAACATGCTTTTTATCCATAATAGGATATTGATTAATTAAGTTTTAACTTATATGGAACAAATATTTTCAAAATTAAAATTCATAACCCATGGCGAGGGTTTTATCAATATCACAGATGATTTAAATTTATGCGTTGAAAAAAATAATTTTCATTCCGGAATTTTAAATTTAACTTCACTTCATACAAGTTGCAGTTTAACTATTAATGAGAATGCAGATCCAAATGTACTGAGGGACCTAAAAAAGTATATACAATCGATAGTTCCCTATGATTCATACTTAACTTTATCAAAAAATAGAGAAGAAATATCCTATAAACATTATCAAGAAGGGGCTGACGATATGCCAGCACATATTAAAACATCCCTAACAAACACTTGTTTATCATTGAGTTTTCAAGACGGTAAAATTATGCTTGGTACATGGCAAGCAGTTTATTTATGGGAACATCGATTTGATCAAAAGGAAAGAATCATTAATGTACATATAATTGGTGAGAAAAAGTAAAATATTTATAATGTAATAAGTCAGATTTCTTAATTAATGGAACCCTACATTTTGCAAGATGAAGAATTGAATGAATTAGTTGTCAAAATACCTGGCTGGGAAATTAAATCTAAACAAATCCTAAGAGAATTTAATTTCGCTAATTTTATAGAAGCCTTTGCTTTTATGACTAAGGTTGCTCTAATCTGTGAAAAATATAATCATCATCCTTACTGGGAGAATGTTTATGCAAAAGTAATAATTAAATTAAATACACATGATCTTGGAGGTATTTCGAATCTGGATCAAACATTAGCTTCGGAAATCAACAAAATTTTCGATCAATAAAAATATAAACTTTTTTTCAACTATTCAAAATGTCTAAGAATTTATTGCCAGTTACTATTATTAGTGGATTTTTAGGTTCTGGCAAAACTACACTTCTTAATCATATTTTAAAAAATCAAGTTGGTATTAAAACAGCTGTTTTAGTCAACGAATTTGGAGAAATTGGAATAGATAATGACTTAATAATAGAAGGCTCAGAAGATATGATCGAATTAAATAATGGATGTATATGTTGCTCTATCAATGGCGAATTATTAAATACCGTATCCAAAGTTATAGAAAGAGCTGAAAAATTAGACTATTTGATTGTTGAAACCACTGGATTAGCAGATCCATTACCAGTAGCAATGACTTTTGCGGCTGGTGATCTTAGAGAAAAAGTAAGATTAGATTCGATAATCACTGTCATTGATGGAGAAAATTTTGATTTTGAAATTAATAATACAAGTGTCGCCTATTCTCAAATTTTATACGGAGATATCCTTCTTCTTAATAAATCTGATTTAGTAAATGAAAAACAATTAAAGAAAATAGAGGATTTTATAAATAAAATAAAAAAAGAACCAAGGATTTTGAGATCCACTAATAGTGAAGTTGCATTACATACAATAATGAGCGTGGGTCTATTTGAGACGGATACTTTTGAATTAGAGAAAAATAAAAAAAATATAGAACAAAATTCAAACAACCACTTTTCTCATTCCCACGATCATTCTTCTCATTCCCACGATCATTCTTCTCATTCCCACGATCATTCTTCTCATTCCCACGATTTGATCAATAATATCGAGGGTTTTACCTCAGTTTCATATGAGACATTTGAACCATTTTCCTTAAGGAAGTTTCAATATTTCTTAGATAATCAAATCACACAAAATGTATTTAGAGCAAAAGGAATATTATGGTTTATGGAAAGTGAGAGAAAACACATTTTTCACCTATCTGGAAAACGATTTTCTCTAGATGATGAAGAATGGACAAAAGAAAAATCTAACAAGATAGTATTAATTGGTAAAAACTTAGATCATCAAACTATTAAGAATCAACTTTCATCATGTAGATTTAGTACATATTAGTTTAAACATAATAGGATTTAATTAATTTTTGAAAATACTTATTAAAGGATTTAAAAAAGCATTAACCGAATTAAAACTTTTTTATTTTACTTCGTTTTTTGTCGCAATTTTAATAATCATTCCAATTTCCAATTTTCTTCTAGAAGGATTCCAATATGTTGTAAGTGGGAATTTTTCATTAGGCATTGCTGGAGGGGAAGAGGTATTAGAAACTTTAAAAGTTTTAGTACTAACAAGTTTTTTTGGAGGAGGATTAGGCACTTTAAATGGATGGTTACTTTCAAATTGTAATTTTAAGTTCAGAAAAGTTCTCCGTTTTTGTCAGCTAGTCCCACTAGCTGCTCCTGCATATCTAATAACAGCTGTTTTGCAGGATTTAGGAAGTATTTTTGGGTATCAAGTAACTGGTTTATGGTGGGGGGTATTAATACTTTCAATTTCTACTTATCCATATGTATTCATTCTTGCTAACGAAAGTTTTAATAAATTTGGAGTTAATCAAATCAATGCTAGTAGAGGATTAGGAGTTGGGCCTTGGAGGAGCTTCTTTAAAATCGCTTTACCAATGGCGTTACCAGCAGTAATAACAGGAATAAGTTTAATGTGTATGGAAGTAATGAATGAGTTAGGTACATTTGCATTATTAAATATTCCAAGTATTTCTACGGGTATAGCTGAAAATTGGATAATTGAGGGTAATCCAAAAAGTGCTATTGGATTATCTTTGGTAGCCTTATTAATAATTTTCGCTTTAATTATTTTTGAAAAATTATCGAGAAGAAAATCAAAGAGGTGGAGTGAAAATCCTGCATCAAAAGATTCTCAAGGATGGGAATTAAAGAATAATAGAGCTCTTTTAGCGATAACAATATCTTTATTTCCTCCAATTTTCTCTTTTGGAATTCCATGTTTTTGGGTTCTGCTCAATATCGATCAAATTCAAAAAGGGTTATCTATAGAATTACTTACCTTATCACTCAGGACCATAAGTCTAGGATTTTTTACTGCATTAATAACGATGTTATTCTCCTTAATAATTTCCTTAGTAAGACGTCCAAATAAAAGCTTACTACTAGGACTAATAACAAACCTTGCGGGAATAGGTTACGCAATTCCAGGAACTGTATTAGCTTTATCTTTAATAAGCATTTCTTCACCAAAATTAAATTTCATTGCTATCTGCTTACTAATTTGGGGTTATATTGTTCGATTTCTAACTATTTCTAAGGGTTCTATTGATTCAAGTCTTGAGAGAATTTCTCCTAGTCTTGATGAAGCTGCACTAGGACTAGGAGAGAATTGGCTGGGAATCTTCAAAAGAATTCATCTACCTCTTCTTCAAGGGCCAATATTCGTAGGATCACTTTTAGTTTTTGTAGACACGATAAAAGAATTACCCATAACCTTTATTTTAAGACCATTTGATTTCGATACATTATCTGTGAGAATATATCAATATGCTGGAGATGAAAGAATGGTAGAGGCAATATTACCGGCCATTTTTATCATGACTTTAGGCCTTATTGCATCATTTACTTTAATACCAAGTTTAGAAAAAAAAACTAAATTCTTTTAGACAATTTTCTTATTAAGAAAGGTAAGCTTAACAACAAATCTGCCGAGGTAGATATAACCCTAAAATAAACTAAGCAAATAAGGATTATATTTTGTGGAATACTCTTGCCAACAAATAAAAGGAAGCAAGCCTCAAAAACGCCAACTCCTCCTGGAGCTGATGGGACTACTAAACCTAAAGACCATGCCAAGGAAAAGATTACTAATAAAAATATAATATTTAGAGTATTAGTTGTATAAAAAGTATTTAAGCAAATATAAAAGCCAATAAATTTAGATAAAACAAAACCAATTTCAAGAAGTAAAGCTCTAGAAGGGAAAAAAGAAATTATATTTATTCTCTCTTCAAATTGGTCCTTTGAATTTGGTAGTCTAAGAACCTCAAATACTTTTCCCTTAAGAGACCATAATCTTTTTAGTATCAAAAAAATAAATTTCTTATTTAAGAATACTAAAGGGGAAATTAAAAAAAAATAAAATGGTGAAAAAATCAATCCCATTGATGCCAAGAGAAAAGATCCACTCAACATAAAATAAGGTTCTATAAGTGTCGAGTACAAAGCAACCTGAGAATTACTTATTTTTTTTATAAAATTAAATCTTTCAACAAAATGCCAAAACCCACCCGGAACATATTTAAGAATATTAGTTAAAACATAAAAAGAGACTAGATTATTACTTTTAAATTCTTTCCCGAACCATTTAACAATATATTTCCATGCATAAGCATTCAAGTAAATACTTAAAATACAAAATAAAAATGATAAAGATAGATTAATTCCATCTCTTTCTAAATTAATATCAAAAGAAATTTGATCAATATTATCAAAAAAATAGATGCAAAAATATGACAAGCTAAAAATAAAGAAAATACTCTTTAAAACACCAAAATTAATTTTTTTAAAGAATTCGAAATATCGTTGATTACTCGTATTAAATCTCATTTCCAGTTTTCAAATGCTTTAAATTTCTTACTTGACTCTTTTATTATTTTTATTATTTCGAAAGTTGATATTTTATGCTTTAATTTTAATCTTAAAACCTCATCATTTTCTGGTTTCATATTTATTGATCCATCGGGTTTCAAAGTTTGTTTAACTTTTATATTTCCAAAAGTAGTTGAACATTCTCCTCTACGTCTAAGTAATATCCACCTAGATTGGGTCCTTTCACGAACCCCAATTGTACTGGAATAATCAAACCATAATCGCCTAAAAAATTCTTTTTTCTCAATGGGCAAGATTACTTGAATGGAAAATCCAATTCTATTTTTTTTCATATTGATTGCTTGATAGGAAACGTCGTAAGCCCCCTCAATTCTCAGTTTCTCCACAAAATTAGATACATCTTCGGGTGTTTGGTCATCAATCCATGCTTCTTGAATAGATATCTCTTCACACTTTGGACTAATTTGTTCTTTATCGTTAATTGAAGGATCCTCAAATGTAGTAATTTTATAAACTCTTACCAAATTAGGGAATGGAAATTTTAGGTTACCAATGCCTACTCCATAAGAGTCAATAGAAAATTTTAAAGGAGGTTCAATATAGTCGACTAAATTAGCAAGTAAAGCAACGCCAGTTGGTGTTGAGAGTTCTCCCTCTATTGAGTCACGGTTTGATAAAACCTTAATATTTTTTTGTCTTATTAGCTCTATTACAGCAGGAGTTGGCACAGATAATTGTCCATGTTCAGTTTGAACAAAACCTTTCCCCAACATTGGTTCATTACAATAAACCCTTTTTGGATTTAAGTAATTCAATGCAGCACAAACCCCAATTATATCCACCAATGAATCTATAGCTCCAATTTCATGAAAATGAACATCATCATATTTAATGCCATGAACTTTTCCTTCCGCAATTGCTAAAGATTCAAATACTTCATAAATTATTTTTTTTAATTTATCTTCCAAGTGGCCATTTAAAATAAGTTCCTTAATACTTCTCCAAGTTCTTTTGATTGGACTACAATCAATATTCTTAACCTTTGCCTCGATACCACGGATTGAACAACTTTTTGATTCCTGAAATTCTAGTTGATATAAATCCTTTAATCCAAGATCAATAAGTGGCTGTTCAATAACTTTTTTAGGTACCCCTAAATCATAAATAGCTCCTAACAACATATCTCCAGAGATCCCAGGAGAACATTCAATTAAAATTTCATCCATAACAAAGATTTCTTGAGGGGTAAAATTGAGGTGAAAATCAACTTTTTATTTTAGTTATTTTTAGAAAGATTTTTTTCAACAACTTCGTAATTTATTAATTTCAAAGAATTTCCCTCTCTGTTGATATCTAAACTTACAAAGCTATGAAGAAGTTCAAGAGAAAGCTCTCCTTTTATGACTAATTTAAAATTTTTATTTTTTAAATTTTTTGAATTTATTGCAGGGCAAATTTTAATAACAATTTCTTTCTTTTGAGTGTTGACAAAAACTAATTCTCCTCTGACAGAAAAATAATTATCTTTTAAATTTAAGTCCTGTAATAACTTTGAGAAGTTAGTTTTTGAAGAATTATTAGGGAAATCATTAAGTTGGTAGGGATCCCAGATGCCTGCAACTTGTAAATGCAAGTTTTGAGTATTTTTATTCTTTGGATAAACAATCCAATAATGACTTTTTTTTAAATCAATATGCTTTTTCAAAAGTGATAATGCTTTACCAAGTATTACTGTTTCAATTTTTTCATCTTTATTATCAATTAAAAAGCCTCTATTTAATTCCTGACTACTAATGGGAGTAAATTTTCCATTAATAATACCAATTGCTCTATGCTGTAGTTGATTAGTAACTTTTGGAATAGGGTTTTTTAACATATTTAAATTTGAAAATTACAATTTATCGTATTAAATTTTTTTAATTTTCCTCCAAACTATTAAATGACTTTAATGCTTCGTCAATTGCATCAGAAGGATCAGTTGCATCATTCATACTATTATGTCTCCGAATCATTTCCACAAGTTCAAAAGGATTAGTTGGAAGAACTGAACTATCATCTTCTGTTTTAGTTGAGGTATCAATTTCTAATTCTTCAAGTAAATATTCAGCATTTAGGTAATTACCTTTTAAAGGAATTAATAAAGTAAAAAAAATAACAAAAGTTATTGGTTTAGGCAGGATTTTACAAAAGTATTTTTTAGTTTTATTTAATTTCAAAATTCTTTAACACCATAATTTTTCTGCTAGTTTAATTTTACATAATTTAGTAGAAATTTGTTAATAGCGACTTGGAATGTTAACTCTATAAGAACCAGACTTTCACAAATAACAGATTGGATTTATAAAGCCAATCCGGATATTCTATGTTTGCAGGAAACAAAAGTGATTGATGATAGTTTCCCTATTGAACCTTTCGAAAAATTAGGATACTCCGTAGAGGTCTACGGGCAAAAATCATACAATGGTGTGGCTATAATTTCTAAAGTAAAGCCAGAAAATGTTAAAAAGGGATTCTACGGTTGTACCAATTTTAATCAAAATATCGAAATTTTCATAGATCAAAAAAGATTAATTTCTGCTGATATTAATGGAATTAAAATCATAAATGTTTACGTGCCAAACGGATCTTCTATAGAATCTAGCAAGTTCGAATACAAAATTGATTGGTTAAATTGTTTAGCTTCATTTTTGGATGATCTAGAAAAAAAAGGGGAATTAATTTGTCTAATGGGTGATTTTAATGTTGCTCCATCTAACTTGGATATTCATGATCCAAAGAAATATGAAGGAGGAATAATGTCATCTCAGATAGAGAGAAATGCGCTTAATAATGTTCTGAAAAAAAGATTAATAGACTCGTTCAGGATTTTTGAACAAAATACTGGCCATTGGAGTTGGTGGGATTACCGTAATAACGCATTTGAATTGAATAAAGGTTGGAGAATAGACCATATATATATTAGCAAAGAACTATCAACAAAACTAAAAAGTTGTGTCATAGACAGCTCACCTAGAGGTAATTTGCGCCCAAGTGATCATGCCCCAGTAATGATAGATCTTAACTTAAATGACATAACTGATGATTTTTTTGAGGATGAGGATAATTTCTTCGAAATATAAATAAAATAAATTGAATTTCTTTAATGCCTGAAAACTCTTATTAGTAAAGAGTTATCTAAAATAAAATTGTTTTTTTATCATAATTTCTTAAAAATTAATAATTTACAATGCAAACTATCGCAGTAAAAATATCATAATGTAGAATTTCAATCTAATTGACAAAATTTTTACTTATTTCTAATTTAGAACATGACAAGATTTTTCTTAAAACATCATTTGGCTAAATTGTGACTGACATATTAAATTACACAAAATCTGAAGAAATTTTCTCCGCAGCCCAACAACTAATGCCTGGAGGAGTTAGCTCTCCAGTAAGAGCTTTTAAGTCCGTAGGTGGTCAGCCAATTGTTTTTGATAGAGTAAAAGGCCCTTTTGCTTGGGATATTGATGGCAATAGATATATTGATTATATAGGAAGCTGGGGGCCGGCTATATGTGGACATGCCCACCCTGAAGTTACAACGGCATTACAGGAAGCAATTGAGAAAGGCACGAGCTTTGGTGCTCCGTGCGTTCTAGAGAACAAACTTGCTGAAATGGTAATAGATGCAGTCCCATCTGTAGAAATGGTCAGATTTGTTAATAGTGGAACTGAAGCATGCATGGCTGTTTTGAGACTCATGCGAGCATTTACTGGAAGAGATAAAGTTATTAAATTTGACGGTTGCTATCACGGTCATGCGGATATGTTTTTAGTGAAAGCAGGATCTGGTGTAGCCACTCTGGGTTTACCAGATTCTCCAGGTGTTCCACGTACAACAACTGCCAACACACTTACTGCACCCTACAATGACCTTGAAGCAGTAAAAAAATTATTTTCTGAAAATCCTGATGCAATTTCGGGGGTTATACTCGAGCCAATAGTTGGTAATGCTGGATTTATTACTCCAGAACCTGGATTCTTGGAAGGATTAAGGGAATTAACCACTGAGAATGGATCCTTATTAGTTTTTGACGAAGTAATGACTGGATTTAGAATAAGTTATGGAGGCGCTCAAGAAAAGTTTGGGGTTACTCCTGATTTAACCACCCTCGGGAAAGTAATCGGTGGAGGCCTACCTGTTGGTGCTTATGGAGGCAAAAAAGAAATAATGTCAATGGTAGCTCCTTCAGGACCGGTATACCAAGCAGGTACTTTAAGCGGAAATCCTCTTGCAATGACTGCTGGAATAAAAACCCTTGAACTGCTCAAACAAGATGGTACGTACGAAAAACTTGATTTAACAACTTCTAGATTAATTGAAGGGATAATTCAGTCTGCAGAAAATAACGGTATCGCTATTAATGGTGGAAGTGTAAGTGCTATGTTTGGCTTTTTCTTATGTGATGGGCCAGTTAGGAACTTTGATGAAGCCAAAACAAATGATGCCGAACTTTTTGGAAAATTGCATAGAGAAATGCTTCTACGAGGTATTTATCTAGCGCCAAGTCCCTTCGAAGCTGGGTTCACATCACTAGCTCACAGTGAAGAAGAAATTGATAAAACCATCGAGGCCTTTGACGAATCTTTCAATGCAATAAAAAAATAATCATCTACTTTTCTTTCCTTAAAGAAAAATAAGTAAATGATTAAAACTTTAGAAGGATTATTACTGAGTAATTATCCTCTACCACCAACTATTACTGGGGGTGTACCTCCTTCAGAACCTGGCAAGCCAGGAACAACTTGTGTACTACCATCCCATTTGTCGAGAAATAATTTGAAAAGTACCTGATCATCAAGACTTCTATTTAATGTCTCATATCTAAGTGCTTCTTGTTCTGCAATTTCAACTTCTGTCTTTGCTCTTAGTAATTGCTGACCAGCTATTTGCTTTTGTTCAATCGCAGCCCTATACTCTTCAGCTATCTCTAATCCAGTAAGATCTAAACTCTTAACATCTACATAATCGAATGAATTTAGTTCTTGAGCAACGGTATCGCCTACTTTCTCAGAAATTACTGCGAATTCAGTAGCAATTGTCTCTAGTTCATATTGAGAAAAGACTGATTTTAGAGCTTTTAGCAAAGATGGCTGAACAATTTTCTGATAAACATCGCTATTTCTGCTTGCAATTGTTGCGAAAATCCTTCCTGCTTCGTTAGGTTTTACTGAATACTTAACAGTAGCTGTAGCCCTAATAACTTGAAGATCTTTAGTTAATGTTTCAAATTTTTCAGGTTGAACTTGAGTTTTTATATCAAATGGATAAACAGACTGAACAAATGGTAGCTTAAAATTCAAACCAGCCCTCCTAGAGGGGCCACTTACTTTCCCTAGTGTTGTAACAACCGCAACTTGTCCAGAAGGTACAACAAATAGGGATTGTGTGAGCAAAAGAAAGCCAGTAAAAGATAATACAATCAATAATGTTGCCGTCCCACCAGGACCTGTTGGTGTGACATTTTTAAAGGATGTTGACATTAAATTTCATCTTTATAATTAATCATATTTAAATAGACTAATTAGTGCATTAATAAGACATTTAATTAAAATGTTTTTTTAATAATTGTAGATTTAAATGTAAATAATATTTACTAAATATTTTATTTAAATTCTTGCAAAAGTTCTAAATAAAGGTCCTCATCTATTTCTCTTATGTCATATTCAGAGGGTAAAACACCATGCTTATGCTCATGTACCGCCATCCAACAAAATTTCTCTATTTCCTCTTTTGAAAAGCGAGGATATTCTTTTACTTTCTTACTCAATGATTTAATGAGAGATTCTGAAAAATCCGTCATGCATAAAAAATATTTTTACTAAATATCTTATCTAAAGTTATTAGCTTTTAGAGGAATGTTCAAAGACTCTTCCAACTCACTAACAAGCTTAATTGCTATTTGAAGATCATTTTTGCTCTTACTTGCAATTCTGAGTGTTTCTCCATTGATGCTGACATTAATTTTCTTTATTTGATCTCTAATATTTTTACTGATTTTTTTTGCGATTTCTTGTTTAATTCCTTGTTTTAACAAAATTGTTTGTTTTAATCTATTACCACTAACCATTTCAATTTCACCGTAGTCAAATATTTTTAAAGATAATTTTCTTTTTATTGCTTTTTGTCTAATTATGTCATTAACAGCATTTAAGGTTAATTCGCTATTAGTGATTATAAAAATATTTTCTTTATCTAAATCAACTGAAGTGTCTGTGTCTTTCAGATCGTAACGCTGAGAAATTTCCCTTTTTACTTGATCCAAAGTATTGACCAATTCCTGTCTATCAAAATCAGAAACTACATCAAATGAAAAACTTTCCGCCATAGTAAATTATTAATAGCTAAATATTATTAGCATAAATCATCTTTTAATAAGGGGAAATGGATTTATTTAATCAAAAAATAACAAACTAACCACTTTCCCCATTTCTTCCGCGCATCTACAACTATTTAACAAAGTTTCACTATCGTGAAAGGCAAAGCATATTAATTGATCGCACCTAGTAATAATTTCTTGATTACAAAGACTGCTTGCAAGTGGCAAAGGTAATTCATCATTTTCACTTTTTTCAACCAAATGCATAACCCTTTCAAGTTGATCTTGTATTTCGGGTATTTGTCTATCAAGACTTTGTGGTAATAAAACAGTTAACAATGATGGATTAATATCTAAGACAGCTCGAATAACCGCCGCATTGACACCTTGTGATCCAGAAGTAAGGATATTATGTCCTTCCTCTGCTAACGATCTTGCTATCAACTCAATTAAGTGGATATCGACAACTGGTACGTGCCTGCTGCCCAAAAAAGCAATTCTCCTTTTCCCATTATCTTGGAGTTTTGCAAGTTCTTGAGCTAAGGCGTCAACGCCTTCAGTTGCTGGTAGATCTAGAGAGCGACTCAAAATAATATAGTTCCTATATTTGAAATTAGCATTTATCTGAAAAATTGCAGGGAAAATCTATCTTTTCGAGAATTCTTTGTAGATTTACATTGTCTTGAACTAGTTGAATAGCATAAGAAGCTTTAATTGATTCATGTATTCTGACATGACCAAAGGCTTGTTCAATAATTTCCACTGAGGAAAGAGTATCTAATTCCACTTTCAAAATTGGCACCTCCAATTCCTCCGCTCTATGAATCAATTGTGACAAGGGCTCTCCTATACCAGTTAAAATTAGGCATTGAGTCGAAGCCTCCAAAGCAGCGAGTTGGATATCAGTTCTATCAGCTCCAGTAACTACAGCCATATTTCGTCTTCTCCTGAAAAATTCCATGGCTGAATTCACCCCCATTGCACCAATACTTAATGTTTCAACAAGCAATTGATCTTTTTCAGGGCAACAAATTACTTGGGCATCTAGTCTTCTTACAAGCTCTCCGACGGTGACACTTCTAAGAAGTGGTGATTTAGGCATTACCCCAAACACTTCAATATCCAGATCTTTAAGCGAAGGTATTATTTCATTTTTAACTTTTTCGACTTCTTGTGGCAAAACCCCGTTCAATACAACTCCGGTCAATTTCTCTCCTAATTGTTTTTTCGCATCAAGTAATGCATCCACACTTTTACAATCTTCCCATAAATTTACAATTAAAACTTTCGCATCTAAATCCTTAGCTAGTTGTGGGAGACTTAAGCCATAAATCATACCTTCATGAAGACTTCCAGCTGCTTCTAAAATATTTAGACCCTCAAAATCATCATTAACCAATCCTTCAATCTGATCAAAACCTTTTCCTGGAAGTAAATCTTTATTAAAGATTCTTTTTTCAGCTGATATATTATCCAATAATCCTACTGAAGAAATTAAATTCTCCTCTTCGATATTTAATGTAGATCCAATAAACTTAACATCATCATCTATTAATCCTTCATAAGAAATTGAAGGAAGATTAGTAAGTTCAATACATGTTGCTAGTGGTTTTCCA
>QCDO01000015.1 GCA_003278735.1 Prochlorococcus sp. AG-355-J09 | reverse complement strand
TTTATCTAGAGAAAGTTAGTAGAGATGTAAATCAAAGAGTTTTTGAACAAAATAAATCATGTTTAGAATTAAAAAAAAGATTAGAGACTCATAGCGAGATTAAAAATATTTTCCATCCTGAAAATTGTCCAAATTTTAATTCTTTGCTTACTTCTAATGGGGGATACGGCTGCTTATTATCATTTGAATTAAATGGAGGCTTGAACAAAGCTAAAAAATTTTATGATTCTCTAAAAGTATCTAAAGGACCTAGTTTAGGTACAAAATTTACTCTAGTTTGTCCTTATGTTTTACTAGCTCATTATGACGAGTTGGATTGGGCTGAAAGTTTTGGTATACCCTCGCACCTTATTAGAGTATCAGTTGGATTAGAAGACCAAGATCAATTATGGAAAACCTTTTCTGAAGCACTAAATAATTTCTAAATTCCTAGTATTTACCGTATAGAAACTTATATACTCTTTTTCTGAATAATAGTTAGTATTAATATATATTTTCTCAATATATAAATGGCAAAAATTTATGAGGACAACAGTTTTGCTATTGGAAACACTCCATTAGTAAAATTAAAATCAGTTACTAAAAATGCAAAAGCTACAGTACTTGCAAAAATTGAAGGTAGAAACCCCGCTTATAGTGTCAAATGTAGGATCGGCGCAAACATGATATGGGATGCCGAGAAAAGTGGGAAACTTACAAAAGACAAAACTATTGTTGAGCCAACTTCTGGAAATACAGGAATTGCTCTAGCTTTTACTGCTTCAGCAAGAGGCTATAAACTGATCCTTACAATGCCAGAATCCATGTCAATTGAAAGAAGAAGGGTTATGGCAGTGTTGGGTGCTGAAATTGTTTTAACTGAGGCATCTAAAGGTATGCCTGGAGCAATAGCTAAGGCTAAAGAAATTGCAGAAAGTAATCCTTCTCAATATTTCATGCCAGGTCAATTTGATAATCCAGCAAACCCTGAAATTCATTTCAAAACTACTGGACCAGAAATCTGGGATGATTGCGATGGTGAGATTGATGTCCTAGTTGCAGGGGTTGGAACTGGCGGCACAATTACAGGAGTTTCAAGATACATTAAGCAAGAGAAGGGCAAGAATATTACTTCTGTAGCTGTAGAACCATCACACAGTCCTGTTATTACACAGACAATGAATGGAGAAGAGGTTAAATCCGGACCACATAAAATCCAAGGAATTGGAGCAGGATTTATTCCTAAAAACCTTGACTTATCAATTGTTGATAAGGTCGAACAAGTAACAAATGACGAATCAATTGAGATGGCTCTTAGGTTAGCTAAAGAGGAAGGTCTATTAGTAGGAATATCTTGTGGGGCTGCCGCTGCTGCTGCTGTTAGATTAGCTGAACAAGATGAATATGCTGGGAAGACAATTGTAGTTGTTCTACCTGATTTAGCAGAGAGGTATTTATCATCAATTATGTTTACTGAAGTTCCAAGCGGAATTATTCAAGAACCAGTCAAAGCCTAAATCTATTTTTTCTCCAGTAGTGAATCTGGTGAAATATACATAGCATCGCCATAAGAGAAGAATCTAAATTTTTCTTTTATGGCTTTCTTATACAATTCTAATAATCTTTCTCTACCAATCATTGCACTTACTAAAAGTAGCAATGAACTTTTAGGGAGATGAAAATTAGTTAATAATCCATCAACTACCTTAAATTTATAACCTGGTTTAATTACTAAATCTACGTATTTAGCTATGGGAATAAAGTCATTAATTTCGTGAGAATAACAACTTTCAAGAGCTCTAACGCTAGTTGTACCAATAGCAATTATTTTTCTATCTGTTTTCTTTATTCTTTTTATTTCCTCCACTACTTCCTTATTAACACTTACCCATTCTTTGTGAAGTTTTAAGTTACTTAAATCTTCTTGATCAATTGGTTTGAATGTTCCATAACCCACGTGCAAAGTTATCGGTAAGATTATTACGCCTTTTTTTTTTAGATTGGAAATAAGACTTTTGCTTAAGTGTAAACCAGCTGTTGGTGCAGCAACTGCCCCCGGATTTGTTGCATACTCAGTTTGATAACTTTTCTCGTGAAAAGATTCTTCTTCGGAATTTTTTATATAAGGAGGAAGAGGGATTTCCCCGTATTTATCAAGAAGTTCATTCATTGAATTGAGACAATTTATATTTTCCGGAAATTTAACAAATCTCCCTCCAGTTTCTTCATCAACTCCATCAACAATCAAATAAATATCTTGTGCTAATGGAGATTTTAATTTTAATTTTCTATTTATTTTTAACTTTTTTGCTGGCTTTGCCAAACATAACCAAACACATTCATGGGATCTTTCTAAAACTAATAATTCGACTAATGTCTTATTTTCTAATTCAACCTTTAACCTAGCTTTCATAACTTTAGTATTATTTACAATTACAAGATCCCCTTCTCTAAATTCATCTAAAAGATTCTTGGTAAATTTATTAGTTAAACAGTCTTCTTCTAAAAAACTATTTCTAACTATCATCAATCTTGATTCATGCCTAATTGCAGAAGGTTTACTAGCAATTAATGAAGGATCAAGTAAATAATCATAAGCTTCAAGCTTATAATCTCTTTCTTCATTATTAATTTGAGAAATCAATTAAATTTAGGAGAAAAGAGTCTCTGGCTCATCTTCAATTAGGGAAGCCAAGTCTTTTAAGAATGAAGCTCCATCAGCTCCATAGATCACTCTATGATCAGCTGTTAGATTTACTTGCATTATTTTTTTAACAGATATTGAACCATCACTATTAGCAACAACGGTTGGCTTCGATGATGCTATGGCTAAAATAGCACCGGTACCTGGAGGAAGAATTGCGTCAAATCTATCAACTCCAAACATCCCAAGGTTAGATAAAGTGAAGGTTCCCGTTGTGTATTCATCAGGTTCTAATTGTTTTGATCTTGATCTTTTTACGAGATCTTTCCATTCCCTAGACAATTCAAATAAATCTGTATTGCATGGTTCTTTTAAAACTGGAGTTATTAGTCCACCATCTTCCATCGCAACAGCAACAGCAATATTTATATTTTCTGGATAAGAAATTCCATTCTCTGAAAAACTTGAGTTAACTTGAGGATGTTTCTTAAGTGTCTTTGCAACTGCCTTTACTAGTAAAGCAGTCATAGTAACTCCGTTCTGTTTTACTTTTTTATAAAAATTATCTAATTTATCTGTGTTAATGGAATAACCCACCCTAAAACATGGCACATCTAAACTAGATTCCATATTTTTATTTACCGCTTTCTGAAGAGTATTAAATTGAACTGTTTCTCCAGGATTACCAAAACTATTTCCTGAAGTTTCTGGTTTACTTTCAACTCCCAAATTTGCACCAGGTATACTTGCAGGAGAACCACCTTCACCTATCCATGGTATAGAGACTGGTTGGCCATTAGCTTTTAAAATATCATCGGCTTGAATCCTTCCGTGAGGTCCGGATCCATGAACCTTTGCTAAATCAACGCCCATTTGAGAGGCAAGTTTTTTAGCTCTTGGAGATGCAATCACCCTCGAAGAAACATTACTCGTAGCAGCATTTATTTGATCACTATTAAAAGATGAGTCTGCCTTTTCACTCATTAATACGACTTCTTTTTCTTGTTTTTCAACAATTTCACTTTGAATCACAGGTTTTTCTTCCGTTTTATTGCTTACCAATTCAAGTTGATCCGAACTAGAAACTTCAGGTTGTTTTCCTTTATTTTGTTCTTGAACAGAAGCTATCTCATCCTCATTTTCTACAATAAGACCGATAGTCTCTCCTACTGGTGCAGTGCTGCCAGCCGGCATTAAAACAGCCGCAAGATATCCATCTTGAAAAGATTCAACATCCATATCTGCCTTGTCAGATTCAACAACCAGGACAGATTCACCTCTTTCAACTTTATCTCCTGGATTTTTCAACCATTCCACAATCTTGCCCTCTGTCATAGTAGAACTCAAGGCAGGCATGAATATTTCGTGAGACATAAGAAAATTGTTATTGCATAAGTTTCAAGGGATTTCTACCAAACTTCCTAAAGTTTTTATGGTTAATGACCCTTTAAACTATTGTTTTAATTATACGAAATCATGTTCACAGTGGGAACTCTTAAAACTTAAGAAAGTAATAATTTAGATCGATTAGAATTTAAATCTTTTCGAAATTAAGATTTACTTACATTTATCAAAAATACTAAATCTTCTCTTTAATTATTATCTATAGATTGAATAACTCCATCCTTAACCGTAATCGATACTTGCATTTTTTCAATAAGATTGTCTCCCACAGTAACATCACAGAAACTATCCACTTGCCCTTGATCAACAATTTCGTCCATTTTTAATTCGCGAACTTGACTCTGTTGTTGAAGAAGATTTCTTTTTTGTTCTTCAATTTCATTTCGTTTTGCTGCGACTTGTTGTTGCACCTGACTAACCTGTTCTTGAACTCTAGGATCTAGGGGATTAACCGATTGGGATCTAATATTATTTACTATTTGCTGCCCCTCTTGCTCCAGTTGCGATAATTGCTGATCAATGTTTGAAATTGCTTTACTTAATTCTTTTTCAGCATCTTCCTTCCAAGTTGGTGTAACTACAGCTTTAATAGCTATTGAGCGCTTTATAGATATTGAGTTTTTTGTTTCCATAAAAAATTAAATTACCTTTTCAATATATATAGAACAAATCAAATTTTCTTACTAAATTTGTTTTCATACATATTTTCTATTTGTAATGAATACTTTTTTTCTATTTCTTTTCTTTTTTGTTTAAGAGTTTGTGTTAATAACCCATTTTCTAGAGTAAAGGCATCAACAAAATAACAATCTAATATTTGTTCTTCTGATCTTGCTCCTAATCGACTTTTAAGCAAATTATTAATTTGTGATTTGAAAAATGTACCAATTTTCTTATTCAGGTTTAATTTTGAAAGGTCTTCTTCCAAAAACTTGCTTTTAACCAATTCGACATTAGGAACTACAAGAGCTGTTAAACATTTCTTATCTTGTCCTACTAATTGAATCTGATTAATAAATTCAGAACTAAGAATTTCAGTCTCTAGGGGATTCGGTTCTATATTTTCACCACTTGATAGCACTATTGTATCCTTGGCTCTTCCGGTTATAAAGAGAGAACCATTTGGTATTAGAAAACCTAAATCACCAGTATCAAACCAACCATCCTTGGATAAAACATCATTTGTAGCTATTTCATTATTGAGATAACCTTTCATTACTTGCGGCCCTTTAACAAGAATTTTCCCGACTTCTCTGAACTTCAGAATCTTTTTTTTATCATCATTCACTATTTTGATTTCAGTAAATGAAAGAGGCTGCCCAGATGATCCTCTAACATTTAATTCTCTTCTCCTACAAGTTAATACTGGACTAGTTTCTGTGAGTCCATATCCCACCAAAACATCTACACCTAAAGATTCAAAAAAAAGATCTACATGTTCTGGCAATGCACCTCCACCATTAATAGGAAATTTCAGTTTTTCTCCGCATAGTTGTCTAAGAATATTCGGCCATAAAAAAATAGTAGACAATTTATGTAAAGGGTATCGGCCAATAACAGAACCTATTAAGGGGATTTTTGATTTAAAAGTTATTTGATTTATGTCTATATTTCTTATCTTTCTAAGACTTCTTTTAAAAACCGAACTATTACTTATCAAAAACTTAATAAGTTTTTGCTTTTTGGAAGGCATTTTTTTCAAAGCCTGAAAAAAACCATCATGTATTGCTTCCCATAGTCTCGGTACAGTAGCCATGACAACAGGGTTTATTTGTGTAATATCATCTTTAAGAAATTTTGGAATTGTATAGTATTGAGAGCAACCGCATGAAAAAAAGAAGTATTCAGCACTTCTCTCATAAGAATGCCAGATAGGCAAAACGCTTAATACAGAGGTCCCTGGTTCTGGATCAGCGATATAGGCTAAATTGATTATTTGATGTAAAAAATTTGCATGAGTCAAAGGCACACCTTTAGGTTTTCCGGTCGTCCCAGAAGTGTAAAGAATAGTAGCGACGTCATCAATTTCTGGATTAAATTTTTCAAGATTATTATTTTGTGAATTTTCTTTTTCTACTGAACTTATGAATGTACTCCAACTTATTAAACTTTCAAATTGTTCATCTTCTAAATTGATTATAAATTTGAGTCTTTTTTTTAATTCTTCTTTGTTGTTTAACTTTAGCCAAATTTCCTTACATTGAACTATTAGTCCTACTGAATTAGAGTGCCCAATAATATAGTCTAATTCTACTGAAGGAGAATTAATTCCTCTCACTGCATTTATAGCTCCTAAACGCATTAATCCTTGATCTACTGCTAGCCATCTTGGAGAATTTTCAGATATTACAGTAACTACATCCCCCTTTTTTAAACCATAATTTTCGAAAGAAAAAGAGACTTTTGTTATTAAATCAGCTAGCTCAGAATAAGAAAATTTTTCTTTGTATTTCCCTCTTAAATCGCAAACAGCTAAAGTATCACCACAATAAAATTTTAATTTTTCCCAAATTTGATCTATATGATCAAGGTTCTTAATAAAATCTCTATTTTTGGCAAATGTATTTTTTTTAGAAAGAGGTTTGGCTGCAGGCCAATACGCTAAATCACCCATATTAAATTGATTTTGAAATTTTAATTACTATTTTGATATAAAATCAAAATTAAATTCTTCCTCGATGGTTTTTTTAACAATTCTCTTGACTTCTTGAATATTTAAATTTTTGTTGTAATCAATCATATTTGCCATAAGACAATTTTCTATTCCGCAAGGAATAATCTTATTAAAGTTTTCTAATTCGCAGTCAATATTGATTGAAAATCCATTTATCGTAATCCATCTTTTACACCCAATTCCAATTGATGCAATTTTCTTATTTCCTATCCAAACACCAGTAAACCCTTTTCTAGAGTGACAATATATATTAAAAGCTCCAAGGATTTTTATAATAATTTCTTCAATTTTTCTTAAGTACCAATTTAAATCTTTATTAAAATTTTTCAAATCTAAAACCAAATACGTTACTAATTGTCCTGGCATATGACAAGTTACCTCACCACCTCTATCAATCTTAAAAACATCATATTCAGCATCATTTAGGGAAAATAGTAAATTATCGTAATTAGATCCTCTCCCCAATGTATAACAGAGTTGGTGCTCCCCTATCCAAATAAAATCAGGGTTAGAATTATCTAAAATCAATGCCTCCTGATATTCTTTTTGTAATTTATAAACATCATTAAAAGAAGAAATATTATCAGGTTGTTTAATTATTGCTGTTCTATTATCCATATTTAAGTAGATTTAGAAAGTAAGTAAATATTTTTAGATTTGTTATGAAAATTTTAATCCATGGAAAGAATCTTGAGCTCACTGGAGCATTAAAAGAATATACTGAGGCAAAGATAGAAAAAGCAACACATCACTATAAGGATATCGTTAAAGAAGCTGACATACACCTTTCAATTGAAAAGAATCCAAGAGTCTCGTTCCAAACTGCAGAAGTTACTATTTTTGCAAATGGTACCGTAATTAGAGCTGAAGAAAAAACTGAAAATCTATACTCAAGCATTGATTTAGTTTCAAATAAACTTTGTAGAAAATTACGCAAATACAAAGAAAGAAACAAAAAAACAATTCATAATAAACAATTTAAAAATAAAGATTCCTTACCAATTGAAAGTATGGAATCAAATTTTTTAGATAAAGTTTTTTTTAAAGAAGGAACTGAAGCAAGTCTGCCTGAGCCATCTATAAAAAATAAATACTTTGAAATGACTCCAATTTCATCAGAAGAAGCAAGAAAACAATTAGATCTAATTGATCATGATTTTTATGTTTTTCGAAACAAGAAAAATAATGAACTTCAAGTTATATATAAAAGGAATCATGGAGGTTATGGACTGATTCAATCTAAATAAGTTTTAAATGCCCAATATTGAATATGAATTAAACGAGAAAATTCATGCGATTATTATTAACCCTTATCTATCCTGGGAAGATTTTTGTGTGAATTGCGACTTGATAAAAAAATACAATATCAAAAATATTTCTACTTCACTAAATTATTTAACTGATCTTAAAAACTGTTTGGGTAATTACAATGCGGATATAAACGCTCTTATTTCTTACCCTTTAGCAGATTTACCAGTTTCATTTATTGAAGAATTAGTTTGTTTTGCAAAAGATAAGGGTGCAAAAGGAATTGAATATATCCCAAACTTTATCAATATATCCAAAAGAAATTTAGATACTTTCGCTACTGAAATTGAGCGAGTGAAGTTGTCTGGATTACCAGTTTCAATAATCATAAATAAATCAAAACTACAAAAAGAAGTTTTGCACAATGCGATAGAAATATCTTTGGAATTAGGAATAAAAAATTTTCAATTCGGGGACGGTTTTGGATCCCCCATTACATTAAATGATGTAGCGGAGATATTAAAAATAACGGGCTCCCAAAATCACATCAAAGTGGTAGGTGGCATAAAAAAACTGACACAAGTAATTGATTTGTTTGATAGTGGAATTAGTTGTGTGGGAACTTCCAATTTTTGTGAAATTTTTGAACAAGTAAACGTTATTTAAATGTCTGGTTCTGGTGAGTGCAGACTAAAAGGTCTCTGTATTAAAGCTTCTCCATTAGGCGAGAATGATAGATTAATAACTATCCTTACCGATGAGCAAGGGATTGTTAGATTAGCGGTACCTGGTGCTAGGCGTCCTAAAAGTAGTCTCGCAGCAGCTACTCCTTTAACATATTTAAGTCTGCAGATTTTTGGGAAAAGAAATCTTAAATCAGTACGTCAAATTAAAATATTAAAAAGCTATTCTGGTCTAGGGAAAAATATTGAATGTCTTGCAGCCGCACAAGCAATAACTGAATTAACATTTTTATTAGTAGGTAATAATGACAAGCAACAAGACTATTTAACTTGCGTTCTTGCACATCTAGATAGGATTTATTTGTATGAAGAATCTAAAGAAGAAAATATTAAAATGCTCTCAATGAGTATTCAATCTTTAATCCATCTATTAGCCATCGGGGGTATTAATTTACCAATTCATCATTGTTGTAAAACTGGAGAACCTATTATTCCTCCTTTAGGAAATTGGGAATGGAGTTGTTATTATTTGCCAAGTGAAGGGTTTTCATCCATAGAAGATCCTCAAAGTAATCTAAAAATAAATGCATCTGAAGTTGCTCTATTACAGAGACTTCTTTTCCCCGAATTACCAATAAAATCTAATGGAGAGTTATTGGGACCTAAAAAAGTCTGGCTTAAAATATTATTTATTATTGAAACTTGGATCTCTACTCAACTAGAGAAAGATCTCTCTTCACTAAAAATGTTGAGAGAAATATATAGTTAACATTTTCATAAAATATGAATAAATCTTAAAATTATGATCTTGGGTGTTCTGACTGTTAATTTAATAAATAGTTAATTCAATCAATGTGGTTCATGTTGCCTGGTTGGGTAAGAAATCTCCTTTTTGTGGAAATGTAACTTATGGTAATTCAACTACTGAGAAATTAAAGGCCAGAGGTCATAAAATTAGTTTCATTCATTTCGACAATCCTTCTAGTTCAAATTCATCAAAACCATTATTTCTGGCAAATGATCCTGATGTAAGTCTTCCATATTTAATTAAGTCCCAAGTTTATACAATACCGTCACCAAGAGCAGAGAAAGAGCTAAGGCTATCATTGGAAAGATTAAAGCCTGATTTGGTACATGCAAGCTTAACTTTATCTCCTTTAGACTTTAGACTTCCAGAGATTTGTGATGAAATTAATCTTCCACTCATAGGAACATTTCATCCACCATTTGATGCAAAAAATAGAAATTTAACTGCTAGCACTCAACAGTTAACATATCAACTTTATGCTCCCTCTTTATCAAAGTTCGATAAAATAATTATTTTTTCCGAACTTCAAAAAAATGTTCTTAATAAATTAGGAGTGCCTAAAGAAAAACAAATAATTATTCCAAACGGTGTTGATGAGAATATTTGGAAACCTTTTTGCGAAAAAAATAAAAAATATGATCAGGTAAAAAACAAACTTGGAAATGAAAGAATCTTTTTATATATGGGTAGGATTGCCAATGAGAAAAATATCGAGGCACTTTTACGTTCTTGGCGCCAAATAAAAGCTCAAAATTGCAAATTAGTTATTGTTGGAGATGGACCAATAAAGCCAACACTTGAAAATAGTTTTTCTAACCTTGGTAATGAGAAATTAATTTGGTGGGGTGCCGAATTAGATTTAGAAACTAGGGTAGCAATAATGCAAATAGCAGAGGTATTTTTCTTACCAAGTTTAGTTGAGGGTTTGTCATTATCACTTTTAGAGGCAATGTCTACTGGTACTGCATGTGTAGCCACAGATGCCGGTGCTGATGGTGAAGTTTTAGATAACGGAGCAGGGATAGTTATTTCAACTGATAATGTGGCGGCACAACTGAAAACTATAATCCCAATACTTGTGGAACATCCTTCATTTATAAAAGACCTTGGTGAAAAAGCTAGAGAACGAGTACTTGAGAGATATACAATTACTAAAAATATAAATTCGCTTGAGAAAGTATATATAAACTTAAAAAGCAGTTTCAAAAACTAACGAAACTCTTTACTTCTATTACTAGCTGAAACTATTGATTCCATTAATGCTGACCTTACACTCTTTTTTTCTAAAACCCTTAAAGCAGAAATAGTTGTTCCACCTGGAGAGGTTACTAAATTTTTAAGCTCAGAAGTAGTAAGTTTATTTTCTCTTATTAGACAAATAGTCCCTAGTATCATTTCCATAACAAGTTCCTCTGAAATAATTTTTGGTAATCCCCCGCTTAATCCTCCATCACTTAATGCTTCAATAATTAAAGCAATAATTGCAGGACCTGATGAAGTTAAAGCTAAAAATATATCAAGGTAATCTTCAGTAAATTCATAAATTTTGCTGGTATTCTCAAATAATTTTTTTGTAAATTGTTTCTGTTCTTCTTTAATTTCCTCCCCCCAAGAAATCCCTGTTAAACCTTTCCCAATAGTTATTGGAATATTTGTAACCACCCTTACACATTTATGATTAGGAAACTTTTGAGTAAGTCTATTTATTGAAACCCCAGCAAGAATTGAAACTATTAAATTGTCCTTATTTTTTATATGATGAGCCTCGCTTATATCATTTAATTGTTGAGGTTTTATAGAAAGAAGTTTATATTGACAATCCCAAATTAATTTTGACTCTTTAGAACCTGATTTGTAAACATTTATATTATGTTTAAAATTTTTTTTTATGTTTTCTAAACTTTTTTCTGTTTTTACAACACAAAAAACATTCTCTGGCTGAATTAATTTGTTATCTAATAGAGGGGTAACTATAGCACTTGCAATATTTCCAAAACCAATAATCGCAATTTTATCTGTCACAGATTAATCATGAATAAGCACTTAATTTAGAATTACCCCAAGCTGGTTCAGGAGTAGTATTTTTACCCAAACTATATTGTGATGCGTTTTCTGTAGACACAGAAGAAGGAGAAGCTTCTTCTGAGGAATGACTAGTCACGTTAACACAACTTGGAGCAAAAAGGAATATACTTTCACCGACTCTCTCTTGATGTCCATCAATTGCATATGTGCCCCCAGCAATAAAATCAACTGCTCTTTGAGCTTGATCAGGATCCATCATAGTTAAATTGAGAATTACAGTTTTTCTCTCTCTTAAGGCTTGTATAGCTTGAGGCATCTCATCAAAACTTCTTGGTTCCATTAAGCTTACTTCTGAGGATGAATTTGAGATTCCAGGCATACCAACTACTTTTGATGATTTGTTGTTATTCATAAAATCGAATGGGTTTGAATTTGCAAGGGCATTTGCATTCTTTGGATTTTGTTTGAAATTATTAATATCATTTAATTCATCCTCTGAAGGATAATCCAACTCATCAAAATCATCATCGAGATACTCATCCCCTGCAACTACTGCCTTTAATCTAGAAAGAAGTGACACCTTTTAAATCCTCTTTAAATTGATTACTAAGGTTTAAGAACCTTGAGTAATAGATCCATTTTTCAAATGAATAAACTACCTATACTTAAATAACGTTAGTTGAACTTTACTGCAAGTTTATAGATAAGATTTTTATAAAAAAATAACTAATTAAGATCTGCCTCCAAAAATCAATGATCCTAATCTTAACCAAGTTGATCCAGCGTCAATAGCTTCCTCCCAATCACCTGACATCCCCATGGAACAATCTGGTAGTTGTAGAGAATCAGCCAGAGCACGACATTTTTTGAACAACCCTGAATTTTCTTTAGAGCTAAGTCCTTTAGGATTGATAGTCATCAAACCGGTTAATGAGATATTTTTCAACTCTTGAATTTCTCTCCATTTTAAAATTAAAAATTCAGGATTAAAGCCTCCTTTAGTAGGGTCATCACTCAACTTAACCTGCAACATTATTAAAGGATTTTTCTTCTCTTCACGTGAAATATTAGAAATCTTTTGTAACTTTTCAAATGAATCTACTGAATGAATATATTTAAAATTTTGAACTATTTTTCTTATTTTATTACTTTGTATTCTTCCAATAAAGTGCCAATTTATTTGTTTAAGATCTTTTAAGGTTAATTGTTTTTCAAACGCCTCTTGAACCTTACTTTCACCAAAATCGTTCTGACCTATATTTTGAATAGTTATGATTTCTTGACTTTTAAATCCTTTACTTACAGCAAGAATATTTACATTTGATGGTATTTTATTTTTTATTTTTAAATAATTTGCAGGGTTCACCTTTTATAAGAAAGTTTGCGTAAATAAATTCTCCCATTTAGATAGTTCTTCAGATCCTTTTCTTCTAGCTTTTTGAAGGTTTAATTCGGCTTGATTACGGGCATCTAAATAAGGTATAACTTCAAAAAAAACTTCTCTCTGTCGAACTTCTACTAAAAAAAACATTTTTTGAGCGTATAAAGTCGCATAAATATCTCTCCCATCATTTCCAGGAGAAACTTGGTAAAGCATGCCAAATGTTGGATGGTTTAAATAACGCTCAGAACTCAAACCTAAAATATTGTGTTATTTATAATGCACCATACAGTTTTCTAAGAAAAATTGCTATGCAAATAAAACAAATCGATAATGTATTAACAATTACATTGAGAGATTTTGAAGGATAAAGAGTTCTAAATCTGTTGGTTTTTATAATAATTTTTTTCTTTGAGAGTAATGATTCTGCTCCATGATCAATTCTCAGAAATATATTTTGAAATAACCTTTCTACTAAGATTAATAAAACATTAAAGGATTTCTTTAATCCTAAATTTCGAAAATTTATTGATCTAACTGACACTGATTTAATGATATTTTGAAATTCTTCCTGCACTAGAGGAATAAAACGTAATGCAATTAACAACTGAAAAAGCCACTTACTAATTGGCAATCCAATCTTTCTTAATGGATACATAAACCAACTTAATCCCCATACAATGTCTTCCTGCAATGTGGTTAAAAGCATCAAATTCACACTATGAATAACTGTAAATATCAAAGTGGAAGTTTTTATTCCTAGTTCAAATGCTTTTCTTGATAAGTTGTAGGGACCAAAATTAATAAACCATATCTTCTGCGAAGGAATTTGCAAAATATTCCAATCTTTTTGGCTTTCCAGTACTACTTGCAACTCATTGGGATTTCTTAAGTAGCCATCAAGAGATTGAATATCAGACGAGGCAAGTATTGATATACATCCAATTGATAGTGATAAACATGAGAGAAAAAATAATGATCGCCACCATACCCTAGATGGCAATAAACTTAAAAAAGTAATTAATAGTAAAAAACCAACTAAACTCAATCTCCATATTGGACCTGCCCAAATTGGAGTAATTAAAAATATCATTACGATAATTAATTTTAATCTACTATCTATAATTCTTAGCCAACTTCTATTACCATGAACGTATTGACCAACAGAAAATTTGGTAAGCAAATTCATTAATCTTTTTGTATTAACTCAATATTTTCTTTTTCGACTTCTTTATTTAAAGCTCTTTGCTGTTTTCCTCTCCAAAGTAAAATGAGGGGTGTGCCTTCAAAGCCTAAATTTACCCTAATTTGTTTTTCAATATATCTTCTATAAGTTATTCCGAATAATTTAGGGTCATTTACAAAAAGAGTAAAAGTGGGAGGTTTGTTCTTTACTTGAGTACCGTAATAAAGCCTACCTTGCTTGCCGCTTCTCTTCGTTGGAGGACTTTTCCAACTGATTGATTCTTTAAGTACTTCATTAACTACAGATGTTGTAACTCTTCTTCTATGTTGATTTACAGCATTAAGAGCATGCTCAAAAATATTATCAACTCTTTGACCAGTTAGAGCGGATATAAAAATCATTTTTGACCAATGTAAAAAATAAAGTTTAGATCTAAGTTCTTTTTCTACTTGATAAATTGTTGAACTATTTTTTTCTACAAGATCCCATTTATTAACAACAATTATGCAAGCTCTGCCTTGTTCTTCTATGCGCCCAGCCAGCTTCTGGTCTTGATCAGTTACTCCATCTATAGCGTCTATAACTAAAACACAAACATCACTTCTATCTATAGATTTAAAAGCCCTATTAATACCAAAGAATTCAGTACCGTATTTAACATTTTTCTTTCTTCTAATTCCTGCAGTATCAATAATTTTCCAAAGATTATCACCTTTTTTAATAAGCGTATCTATTGAATCAGTTGTCGTGCCACTAATATCACTAACTATTGCTCTTTTTTCTCCACAGATTGAATTTAGCAAACTAGATTTACCGACATTAGGCCTACCTATAATTGACATCATTATCTTTTCTTCATCATCCTGGATATTATTTTCAGGAAGTTCTCCAATAACGAGATCTAAAAGATCTCCAGTGCCTGAACCATGAATAGCCGAAACAGGGTTAGGTTCGCCCAGTCCTAATTTCCAGAACTCCGAAGCTAAGGATATTCCTAGATTAGTTGATTCGCATTTATTAACAGCAACAATTGTTTTACAGCTTGATTTTCTTAACCATTTTGCTATTGATAAATCACCATCAGTAACGCCTTGATTCCCATCTACCACTAGTAACGCGAGTGAAGCCTCTTCTAGAGCTAAGAAGACTTGTGTCCTTATTTCTGGGAGAAATTCACTATCATCATCAAAAACTAAACCTCCAGTATCAACTATTTGAAATTCCCTACCTCCCCATGAAGCATTTTGATAAGTTCTATCTCTTGTAACACCAGGTTTATCAAATACTATTGCATCATTACTTTGGCAAAGACGATTAACTAAGGTAGATTTCCCGACGTTAGGTCTTCCGATAATTGCTATTGTAGGAAGAATCAATTCTTCTCTCCAAAGAAAGTAGTATCCATTACAACTATAACTTTAATAGAATCATTTACCTTTTTCAAAAAAACTTATTTAATTTCTGGATCACCAAAATGTCCTTTAACTGGATTTACAGGTGGTGAACTAGGACTTGGCAATAATCCACTATCTTTTGAAAAACAATCATTTTCAATCGCCCAATAAATCAACCAATTTACTGCCGTCGCTCTTCTAGTTCTTCTTGGATAGAGTTCATTAATCTTATAACCTTTAAAATTAAGAAAATTTTTTAATCCTTGTTTATAGTCTTTTGGAATCGATCGAGTCAAATGTACTGAGGCTGATCGCTCTGAAATGATTTGAGGAGCTTTTTCAAATTTTTCAGACCAATAAGAAGGAGTTAATGCGCTAACAGCCCAATCATTTATGGAAAGTTCTTTAGTATAGAAAAGTCTTTCCCAAACCAATTCACAAACAAAAATATCACTAACCCTATCTTCGAGAACAAGAAATAATAGATCCTTACATATTGGCCATGTAAATTGATTTTCAACTAATTTTTCTTTTTTATACATTAATCGAACCTTATCAAAATCAAAGAGAAATAAGGCATAAATTCCTTTTTATATTGTGATGCATATTGAATAATTTGATCAGGCATCCCAACACTTAAAGCTATTAATGATGTATTGATAATATCCTCTTTTTTTAAAATTTCCCTGACTAAATTCCATCTTTTGCCAACTTTCATAATTGCCAATACCGTTTTATTTGACTTACTTTCACTAATTAGGGTTGTTAATTCAGATTCTGAAGAAGGGCATTCTTTAATGATCAATGTCTCGCCTTTTTTTACCAAATCAAAATCATTCAAAGCCGCTGCTGCTGAAATAGAGGAAATACCAGGTATTGTTTTGGTAATAATTTCAGCATGATTATTTTTTATAAACCTCAAAATATTTGAAGAACTTGCAAATAGTGAAGTATCTCCAAGACAAAGTAAAACAACTGATTCACCATTTTTTATAAATTTCACAATTTTTTCTACTGCGTTAGACCATATTTCATCGGGATCAAAATCCTTCCTAGCCATTGGAAAGATGATGGGTATGTTTTTTTTAAATTTGGTGTATTTCTTGACTATTTCCGCAGCGAAACTCTTTTTATTATCATCTGATATTGGAAAAACTATAACTTTCGCTTTTTTTATTGCATCCACAGCAGCAATTGTTAAAAGCGATGGATCTCCAGGGCCTACACCAACGATCGTGAATGTTGGTAAATCAGTGTTATATCGATTAAGTAAACTTAAGAACTTGTTTATTTTCATGTTTATTTTCATTTTTATTTTATTAACTTTAGCTATGTACCCTTGGCATCATGAAAGTTTCAGCTAATATTGCTGACTCAATTTCAGACAATTCCTCTAACCTTTTGAAAGTTTGATTTTTAGAGAATTTAGTTTGAGCAAGTTTCCAGTAAACCCCAAAATGTCTTGCCTCACTCTCAAGCAGAGACTCATAAAGGGATTTAAACGAATTATCTTCAGAATTCAGCGCAAGCAAGCTTAATCTTTCATGACTTCTTGCTTCAATAAGTCCTGCGATCAAGAAACTATCAAGCATTCTATTGGGCTCTTCCTTTCTTATATTCTTGGACAATTCAGCTCCATATGGAGGCGGTTTTAAGGACTCAAGAGAATGTCCAAGATCCTTTAAAAAATAAAGTATTTTTTCAAAATGCTCTAATTCCTCTCTCGCTATTGGACTAAGAACTTCTGCCAGATTTGGTTCTGATGGATATCTAAACATCAATTGAATAGCTACTCCTGCTGCTTTTCTTTCACAATGAGCATGGTCAATAAGAATATCTATTGGATTAGATAATGCGAGTTTGATCCACTCATCTGAGGTAAATGACGATAAATATTTAATATGTGAAGTGGGCCTTTTAAAATCGACTAGCATTTAATCTTTACTACTTAAATATCCAATGATTCCTTCAAGAGCTAAGGAATAACTTGATATGCCGAATCCACTAATAATTCCTATAGCTTTATCTGTAAGAAAAGATTCTTTACGAAAATCTTCCCTACTAAAAATATTTGAAATATGTAACTCTACAAAAGGAATTTTTGATCCAATTAAAGCATCACGAATAGAAATCGAGGTGTGAGTAAAAGCGCCAGCATTTATAAGAATTCCTTGGATACTTTTTATAGACTCTTGAATTTTATCTACTATTTCTCCTTCGTGATTACTTTGAAAACATTCAAGATTAATACTTTTTTCTTTAGCAACTTTAGTTAAATCTTTTTCTATATCACTCAATGTTTTATTACCATATATTTCAGGTTCTCTAGTTCCCAAAAGATTTAGATTTGGTCCATTTATCAATAAGATATTCATCATCAATAAAGTCTTTTCTATTAAATGCTATCTAGAAAGAAACAAAAAAACCAAAACATTTTCACACAAAGTGACCATTAACTGATAAGTTCAAATAGTGGGGGTCGGTGCCCGAGTGGTTAAAGGGGGCGGACTGTAAATCCGCTGGCTCTGCCTACGTTGGTTCAAATCCAACCCGGCCCACTTTAAAATTGCCCTTGTAGCTCAGCGGTAGAGCACTCCCTTGGTAAGGGAGAGGTCTCGGGTTCAAGTCCCGACGAGGGCATGGCCAAAAGCATTGCTGCAGCTGAAATTACATGAAATAAGGTAAGATTAGATTATAACCGGATATATCTAGATATATCGACAATATATCAATTCTGCACTAATTACACTTTTAAAATGACTAGTGCTAACAGCACTTTTTGGGAAAAAGAATTAAGAAAAAATATCTGCACTAATTTTGGCCGTGGGATTAGGGTTAATGGCGAAAATAGTGGTAGGACAAAACTTTTATATGTTTATAACGAAGGGCTAGGTTCTGCCAACAAAAGAACCTCTCAAACCTTACCCATCGAATGGAAGAAAACCTCAGGGATAGAGATCCTAAAAGCTATCGAATTTATAAAACCATTAGTAGTCGAAAAAAACCTAACTCTCAAAGAAGCTACTAGAAGATGGAAAGCTCAATTTATTGGAGAAGTAACGAGACAACCTAATAAAAGTTGGAATGATTTCTTATTAATAAGGCCTCTAAATAAAAATGATGCTAACTATGCAAAGGACTTAAAAGAATATTTTAATGCTGCATCAAAGGTTGATCAGTTCATGCAAACCAAACAAGGTTTAACAAGTAAAACCGAAAAAGATTGGGCAAGGAGAATTAGTAGATTCTTAGAAGAAATGAATAATAATCCCTCTCCAATTACAGGAGTTGAGCTTATAAAAAAATTATCGGATAAATACCTTATTGATATAGAACCTGATGAGAGGAAAAGATATATCAATGCTTGGTGTGAGATTTTAAAATATGGAATAGAAAGACATTCACAAAATGAAAAAAGGTGGCAACCGCCTAGCGAAGACTATAGAAAAGAACTAATTGGAAAGTCTAATAGAACTAAACAAGATAAATTAACTCCATATATAGAGGAGCATGATTTACTTAGATTATTAGATGATCTTGAATCAAGAGATCCTTCATTATTTTTAGCAGTTGGTTTGATTTCTATTTTTGGCTTAAGGCTTTCTGAACTTGCAGTTCTTAGAGCTGTGGATAGCAAACTATATGTTGGAAATATCAAAAATAATATAAATACAAAAGCAAAAAAGGAGGATAGGAGGGTTTTTCCTATGGACCTTTTGGCAAAGAAAAACCTTGGGAAAAAACTTTTAGAATTATTTGAATCAAAAAAGATTACATTACCTTTGCCAGTCCTTAATCAAATAGAAATGGTAAAAGATAAAAATAAATATGGTGATGTTGGTCAAGCACTAAGGCAATTAATCGAAAGGAACAAGGTTTGGAAAGAGATAATTAAAACGAACCCTGAAATTACTCCTTACAGCCTGAGACATAGGTATGCTCATCAATGTCATAAGGGCTCCACTATTCCAATATCAATAAAAGATGCTGCTGCTGCAATGGGTCATTCTGTAGAAACTCATAATTCATTTTATGGTTCTTACACAACAGAACTTAGCTTAGAAAAAGCATTTGAAAGACATTTAAAAAATAGGATTGAAGTTTAAAATTGAATTAGATATATTCAAATATTTGCAGACGCAACAAAAGTAGCTATAAATATAAGTAACTGATCCTACTTAGTTCGGCGGTTACGCTTGATCGAACCAGAGGGGTATAGAAATTCTTTTCTTAAGTTCATTAGTTCTTGGCAGAATTAATAGATAAAAATCAGGGTTGCTGTTATCTCTAAATCTACAGTTAATCCTATAGGTGCTATGGCGAAAAAGTTCCGATTTAAGAATCATAAAAAGTCAGGTATTACTGTCTCTAAAAAAGATATAGAGCAAGGCATGGACGCCAAACAAATGGAAGAATAGGCAAAACTTCTTGCTCCTACTGCTTTCAAACATGGTTCCAATTGGTTACGAAGTGCAAGCCCAGCATTTAGAAACGCATTACTGACTGAACATAAGAAGGTAAGCGGCAACAGCTAAGTAATAATTTAATTTTTTAAAGCAATGAAAGTCCAACCTTTGTGGTTGAGGACTCCCGAAGCAGCTGCTTGGCTCGGCTGTAGTTCGCAGTACCTCAAGAAAAATCGTGACCTTAAAGATGGCCCTTTAGAGGAAGGAATCCACTATGTTTATGGTGCATCTTTAAACAGCCCTACACGTTGGGAAGTTAACGCCATTAAAGAAATTTTTCATTACAAAGGAAAGCTCATTAGAAAGGGCCAAGACTTAATAAGTGAATTACAAAAGGAGGGTTTAAAATGAACCCCTCAGATTACACAGGCTGCGACATTGATAAAATGCAGCTAGAAGATAATGAAAATTATCAAAATCGTTATCACAATAAATCTGTAAAAGACTACTCCTCAGATGTAGGAAAAGGTCCTAAAAATATAGCTGATTTATTAAAAACAAAAAGCTCAAAAGAATGGATTATTGATTCCTTTGGAGCTAGGGGATCATGCGTTTTACTTGCGGGAGAAACAGGATCTGGTAAAACCTCATTTATTTATCAAATGGCTTATGCAATATCTACAGGGAATATTTTTTTGGGAGAACTCACTACCCAAAAAAATAAAGTACTAGTTGTTCAATCAGATGAAAGTAAAAATAATGCCCTTGATAAGTTGGAGTTAATGGATATAGATGGGGCAAACTCTAACCTTTATTTCTATTTCGCAGAAGATGGATGGGACAAACTAAATATTCAAAATCTGAAAGACGTAGTTTTAAATAATTCTTTTAAAGTTATATTCCTTGATAGTGTTACAACCTTATTAACCAATAATGGTCGTTCAATGCGCGATCCTGAATTTGCAACGCCTCTTTATGAATTAAATAAATTAGCAAGTGAATTAAATATCCTTATTATTTGTACAGCTCATTTAAGAAAGCCAGAGGGAATTAGAAATGAAGTATCTATACACGATGTGATTGGTGCAATTACACAAAGTGGAGCTGTTAGCGATATTTGGGGTATTTGGGTACCAACAAAACAAATCTATAAAAATCACTTTATTTTGAAATGTTTAGGAAAAAGAAACTGCAGAAAAGGAATTATTTGGAATTTAAAAGGTGATGAAGAAGATTTCAGTTTCGTTTTAAAAAGTGTAGGAGAAGGAGAATTATTACCTTCTAAGAATCAAGAATTAAGTTTCTTGATTCTTAATCTTTTACATACAAAAAATGTATTTAAAACGATAAGAGAAATTGCTAACGAGACAAATTTTAATGAGGAACATACAAGACGTATTTGTAAAAAGCTATTTCTAGAAAAAGAAATTTCTAGAAAAAGAGAAATTTCTAAAGGTGGAAGACCTCCTTGGAAATACGGACCAAAAACTTTTCCTACATAAACTATGTAGTAATAAATTAATTCCAAAGTTATAGCCTAATAGCTTAATAACAAAAGAATCAGTACTATTACTTTCGTAAAAAGGAGCTTATTACCCTAAACATTTTTAATCGGCCGTTAATTTCTAGTAAAGATATTTCTTTTTTCGTTTTTTGCTTCTTTTTAGCTATTCATCTAAAGATTAAAGAATACATCTTCTCCTAACAATCTAATTAAGCTTGTAACTAGTAGTTAATGTTTTAACTATCGATTTTTTAGGATCTTTATTTGGATAACAATTAACAATTCTATATTTGCCTCCTTTTCTATCAGTTTCAACAAAAGTAAATTGAACAAATTTTTCTTTTTTAGTACTCGAAGAATCCATAATTTCTACTTTGATTATTTCTTCATTTTTACTTTCAATCAATCTTGATTTACCTCCACAAACACGAACAGCGGTTTCTTTAGTTACGGAAAATAATTTATTTTCATTAGTAATGGATAGTTCATCTTTAGTACTACAAGAACTAATAAAAAGGAGAATGAAAACTAAAATCTTTTTCATAGTTTTTTAGATGAGAAGTTCACTTAAATTACTTTAAATTTTTTTTTATTAAGTTGGGTAAGATAAGACTGAATTTCTTTTCCATACATTATTTTTAAATCCATATTATTGAAACTAATTTAAATTTTGATTGAAGAGAATTAATCATTTTAAAAATTTGCCTTTTCCTCAATTAATGAACATACGTTATCGAAATACTTGCTATTTTCTTTTTTTAAAAATAGATTTATGCCCTCAATACGTAATTTAGTATTGATAATGGGCAAACTTGTTAAAAGACTGTATTTATATTTAATGGTTTCATTTGGCATCGTTTCGTCCATAAATAACTTTTCCTCATGAGAGCAGCAAGGGCATTTATAGAAAGACATATTTTCAATCAATCCATAAATTGGCATTCCAAAATTTTCATACATAGATGTTGTTCTTATTAAATCAGAATAAGATGATGAACCTGGCAAAGTAACTAAAATCACCCCAACTATTGGACTATCTTGAAGAAGAGTTATCTGAGTATCGCCTGTACCAGGAGGAAGATCGATAAGCAAGAAATCTAATTCACCCCAATCAACTTGATACAAAAATTGATTTAGTAATCTTGTTAATATCGGTCCTCTCCATGCAAGTGATTGATTTGATTTTGCAAGCATTGCAACAGACATTATTTTTAAGTCTTTATGATCTAATGCAATAAATTTGACTTTTCCATTTTCCTCCTTAGTCAATACGTCTTGTTTACTCAATCCAACAATATTAGGGATATTAGGTCCATAAACATCCGCATCTAAAATACCTACTTTAAAACCTCTTTTTTTTAAATTTAATGCAAGGCCAACAGTTACAGAAGATTTACCTACTCCACCTTTTCCACTACCAATAGCAATTGTCCTTTTAACTCCTTCAATAAATTTGAGATCTAAATATACTTTTTTCGCCCATGAAAAAATTTTTAGTTTATTCTCAATTATTTCTTTTAATTTAATTTGATCTGATCCAAGAAATAATTTCAAATATAAATAATCTCCAACAACTCTTATATTCCTCACAACGCAAGATGAGATTAGATCACCATAAATTTCTCTAAATTCTAGAGATTTTAAGTATTCTTTTACTTGATTCTGTCTAGCCTCATTTTCTTTATTATCCTCATTTGAATTACTCATACATTCAATTTTTCTAAAGCTTTTTGAGATTGAATTCTTACTTCAATATCAGCATCATCTAATGATTGTTTTAGAGGTGGTATTGCCTTTTTAGATCCTAATAAACCCAAAGCGATAGCAGCTTCTTTTCTCACATCTGAATAATCGTCACAAAGTAATTTCACTATTTCCCCTAAATATTCCTCGGATAATACTTTTGTAAGAGCTCTCATTGAAAACTTCCTTACCTGCCAATGCAAGTCTGAAATAGCGGAAGAAAGAGATTTAGAAGAAGAATTATCCGCATGCATTTCTAATGCGATGGCTGCATTTCGTCTTACTTCCCAAGACTCATCATTTTCTAGAGAATTACACAATATTGGAACAATACAATCTTCTCTAAAATTTCCAAGAGTTAACATTGTTTCCTTTCTTACTTCTTGATCAGGGTCATCAGCAAGGTTGTTTGCTGGGGTAAAGTGGGTTAATTGATTAAGATATCTAAGAGTAATAACAGCCTCTTTTCGTATATTTTTATTCTCTGAAGACAAATAAGGACTAATTGAGGGTAATGCCTGAACATCATGAATTTTTCTCAATAAAATTAAAACATAAATTATCTGTAATTCATCGTCACTCTCCAAATAGTCTAATAACTTAAGTAAATGATCTTGATTTATTAATTCTTTAAGAGCACTACATGCTTCATCGCTTACTTTTTTATCTCTTTTACTATTGATACACTTCAGCAATGGTAAGACAGCTTTAGCATTTGCCATTTCCCAAAGTGTTGTAACAGCAATAAGTTGAACTGAAGAGGAAGAGTCTTCGAGAGCGTGAATCAAAAAAGGTATCGTATCTTCATCGCATTCCTGTTGTAAATTTACTGCAGCTACAAGTCTATCTCCTTCATCATCGGAGGAAAGCATTTCAACCATTTCTTGAACTTCTTCGTCTAAAAGATCAATTTCAGATTGGAGAGATTTGTTAAATTTCAAAATTATCTAAGAAGAAATGGAATTTGAACAGTTATTGCTCCAGTAGGACATTCTTTTTCACAAGGAAGGCAAAACCAACACTCATCATACTTCATATATGCTTTTCCTGTATCTGGATTTTTAACAAGTACATCTAAAGGACATACCTCTATACAGGCTTTACATTTGTCGAGACATTTGCTCTCATCGACTATAACTGGGACGTCTACTCGGTTGTTAGTTAAGGCCATAATTAGAAATTAAAAAAGAATTTTTTATTTTTGAAGAAATGATTTAAGCGACGGAAACATCATATTTTTCTTTATTTAAATTGACATCAAATAAATAGGGTTTTAAATCTTCTTTGAAGATGGTCATTTCATTATTTTCAAGACTTTTTTTAATAATGGTGTTGCACATCCATTCATCATCATTTCTGTTTGGAAAATCCAATCGATAATGATAAAGCCCCCATCGACTCTCAGTCCTATAAAGTGATGCTTTAGCAGCCATCTCAGCACAATCTCTTATGAAATGAATCTCCATACATCTCATCAATTCATGAGGATCTCTAGCTCCTAATTCATCTAGAACATTTTTATAATCGATGAATTTTTCTAAACCAATTTTCATGTTTTTTGGAGACTTTGGAGGTTGTAAATAATCATTAACAAATCTTCTGAGTTTATATTCAACCTGTGTATGAGGAATTCCATTGGGATTATTTAAAGGAGCTAATAATCTCTCTCTCTCAGTATTAATAAAGTCTGAATCGACATCACCATGATCAATATCTTTTATGTAATCCATAGCATGTTCTGCTGCAACTCTTCCAGAAACAAAAGCCCCAATCATGTAATTATGTGGAACATTTGCCATATCACCAGCTGCATAGAGTCCAGGGATGCTCGTTCTCATAAATTCATCAACTTGAACACCTGAAGCAGAATGTCCACTACATAAACCTATTTCTGAGATATTCATCTCAACTCCATCTCGCCTGTAGTTTTCTCCTCTTCCTGCATGAAATCTCTCCCTACTCGGTCTCTCATTATCAAATAATATTGATTCAATTTCAGATATTGTAGATTCATCGAGATGATACATTTTTAAATGCACTGGCCCCTTTCCGGAATTTAGCTCCCTCCAAACTTCTAGCATCATTTGACCACTCCAATAATCACAACTAATGAATCTATTACCAGTGGCATTGGCTGTATATGCTCCAAAGGGGCTTGCTACATAAGCACATGCGGGACCGTTATAATCCTTAATAAGGGGATTTATCTGGAAGCACTCTATATTAGATAATTTTGCACCAGCTTGATAAGCCATAGAATATCCATCACCAGCATTAGTAGGATTTTCATAAGTTCCATATAAGTATCCTGAAGCAGGTAAACCTAATCTTCCGCACGCCCCAGTACATAATAAAATTGCTTTTGATTTTATGACATACATGTCGCCACTTCTAACATCTAATCCAGTAATCCCAATAGCTCTACCATTCTGAGTTAAAACACTTGTTGCCATAACTCTATTAATAACTTTTATTTTATTCCGTTTAACTTGTCGAGATAATATTTTCTTCAAATCCTTCCCTTCTGGCATGGGTAAAACATACTTCCCAACTCTATGAACTTGTTTTAAATCATATTTACCCTCATTATCTTTTTGAAATTTTACTCCCCATTCTTCAAGTTCTTGGATAACATCAAAACCTAAAAGTCCAGTTTTGTGCACAGCTGACTGATCTAAAATTCCATCATTAGCTATAGTTATTTCTCTGACGTATTGTTCGGGAGTGGAATTTCCAGGGATAACAGCAGTATTAACACCGTCCATTCCCATAGCAATTGCCCCACTTCTTCTGATATTCGCTTTCTCTAAAACAAGGACGGATGAATCTGGTGATTTTTGCTTAGCCTTGACAGCAGCCATACATCCTGCAGTACCTCCTCCAACTACCAAGAAATCAACTTCAAGATTAATTATTTCCATGAGAAAGTTCGTTATTTTATACCTTTTATTATATCCGAAAAACTTTGATATATCTTGGTTTTAGGTATTTATAGATACTATTGCGCTATTAAATAATTTTATAGGTTAATTTAAATTCAAACCTAATCAAAAAAATCCAGAATGATTAAAAATCTCTAAATTGAGTATGAAAAATATGTGTAACTAGATACATAAAAACCTCTTATTTAATATCATCATATATGTAATAAGATAGGTAGATGGAGTTATCTCAACTAAAAGTATTTTTTGAAGTTTCAGAACATCTAAACTTTTCAAAGGCTGCAAAAAAATTACATCTTAGTCAACCTGCAGTTTCTATAAAAATTAAATCTCTTGAAAAATCACTCAAAGTTGAATTATTCAAAAGATCTCAAAACAAGTTGGAATTAACCAAAGCAGGATTAGAAACGAAAAAAGCATGCATAAAAATATTTGAAGAAATATCATTATTGCAAGAAAAATTAAGTGAAGAAAAACACCAGCAAGAAAAATTAAATTTATTCTTCAACGTCAATACTCAAGAAAATCTTATAAGCAAATTAATTTTAATTTTCGAAGATTCTTTGAAAGAATTAATTAAGATTAATTATTTTTCATGCTTTTCTGAAAAAGAGATATTTGAAAAAGTCAATAACACTTATAATTCCTTCGGAATAGTTTCTTCAGAATCTTCCGGCTTAAATACAAATTCTATTCCTTGCTTCCCAAATGAAATAGTTCTCCTAAAGAAAAATTCAACCAATAGATCATTAGATTTCTCAAATTTAGAAAGTATTAAGAATAAAAAAATATTATTTCCTGAAAAAAATTCAGATGATTACTCAATTATTGAAAATAGATTAGGGATAGCAGGTTATAAATTTGAAGATTTCGATAACAAGAAATTTGTAAGCTCTGCCTTAATTAATTCATTAACTAAAAATAGCGATTGGTTAGCTATTACTACTTTAAATATATTCGAGAGGGAAAATCTAGAGGGCATCGAGATTATAAAGTTAGATGAACTTTTTATCCCTTATACAAAGTATCTTATTTTCAATAAAGGTAATGAAAATAATAATCTAAAAAACTTTAATAATTTACTTGAACTATTAGTTGAATTATCTTCAAAATCTGTAGATGAAGTTCAGGAATCTTTATTTAGGAAAGATATTAATCACCACAATAATCTGACCTATAAGGATAATTTTTTACCATTTCAGAAAATTTATTTAAATAATATAGACAGAAATAATAAAATCAATCTCGATGTAAAAATAGGAGTTCAACACGACACTATTCAAACATCATTAGCTTCAATAATTCCAGAAAAACTTTGTTTATTCGATTTATTCCTTAATGAATGTAATAGAAAAGAGAACATTTCCCCTAAATGGATAAATCATAATTCTGCCTACCCAATAATCTCAAAACTAAAAACTGAAGAACTTGATTTCGGTATTGTAGGAGATTATGCAATTTCTCATCTAGCCAATCAGGAAACTAATTCTGCCGAAGATATTGTTTTGGTTAGTTTTGTGAGTATAAATCCTGAGGGAGGCGGTTCGAATTTAATATTACCTAGAGATTCCAACGTCAAATCTTTAGATGAATTTTCTAAAGGCTCAACGATTGCAGTTCCATTTTTATCTACAGCTTATGGATCTTTACTTTATAACCTTAAGTCTCAAAATTTGAGAAAAGAAGTAACCTTGAAAGACTACAGCATTAATAATATAAATTCCATTAAAGAAACTAATGTTGATGCATTTGCGTTCTTTACTCCATTTGATTACTTATTAGAATCAACAAAAGATTTTGAAATTTTAAATGAAAGTATTAGCGCACCAATTTCATATTATGGTGTTTTGGTAAGAAAAGCGTTTTTACAGAAGAATGAAGATATTGTTAAAGCATTTATAAAGTCACTTATAAGTGCAAAATATTGGTTTTATTCAGCTTCCTCGACAATACAAAAAATTAGTAAATGGACTGGAGTAAGCGAAAAAATTGTCAACTCAATTTTAGGAAATAGAGTTGGCAAAGATTGTCATTACATACCTGATATGAAAATCAGGAAAGATTGGATTGATACTTATACGAATGAAATATATTTTGAACCTAGCAGTGTAGATTTTAATCAAACTACAAAGAAAAATCCAATTATATTTGAGGATTTGCTAAGTGATGCTTATAAAGAGTTAAATCTTAAATGACTAAGAATTTATAACTAAGTATTAATAGAACAAAAGAACTAATTAAACTATATATCTGAAGTTTAGGAGCAAAATTTTTAATATTAAATATATTAAAATTTATACTAATTTCAAAAACAACTAAACATAATAAGAATTTAGAAATAACTTTTCCACTACTCAATATTAGATTAAATGTATTTGAGATAAAAAAATTATTTTGGAAAAAATTTAAAATAAGTAAATCAAAAAAATTCGCTATCGCAATTACAATTAAAAATTTTAATAAAAAAGAGGGAATTGCGCTTTTGCCTAAAGTAAATTTATTCTTAGAGATATCTTCGCGATAATTATAATTAAATGATAAAAGGACCAAAAATGGAGTCAGAAATAATATCCTCAAAGATTTAATAATAATTGCCGTTTCAAGAGAATTTTCGGAATAAATTGCAGCACTGCTAATAACTTGCGCAGTAGATTGGATTGATGATCCAGCCCATAGTCCAAAGTTATATGGACTTATTTCGAGTAGTTTGCCTAATATTGGAAGAATAATTACAAGAATAAAACCTGAAAAAGTATTGATCCATAAAGCTGTTGAAATATCATTTTTATTTGATTTAATAACCTTTGAGGCAAATGCTATTGCAACTGGACCACATATACAATTGCCAGCTATTAGCAAAAGTGCAATAGGTTTTTTAATGCCCAATATTTTTGAAAAGGTAATACTTATGTAATAAGTTCCAAGAATACAAACAACAATCCAAAAGATCATCATAGGATTTAGAAGTTGTATTTTACTTAATAGAATTTGGCTCCCCATAATAATTATTGCAATTGACAATAATTTCTCATAAGGAATTTCTTGATAAAAAAGGTTACTTTGAATTTTAATAATCCTTGCTAGCTGACCAACAAAAAAAGCAAGAACAATTGGATCTAAGAAAATTAAGGAAGAAAGTTTATCAAATGGCGTTAAGAATGTAATTATGTTGATAGCTAGAATTATGAGAATACATATCATTGCATTAATTTCAATGTTTCTTCTTTAATTAAATTAAGAATTTTTATTTTTACTTTCTGAAATTCTTCAAGAAAAGATGAATCTAAACTTCTAGGCCTTGGAATATTAATTGGGATAATTTCTCTAATGTGACCAGGGTTTACGCCCATGATTATTACTCTATCTGCTAATAAAATTGCTTCATCAACATCATGAGTTACAAATACGACTGTTGTCTCAAACTCCCTCCAAATCTTTAGTAACATTTCTTGCAACAAACTCCTTGTTTGAGCATCAACAGCTCCAAAAGGTTCATCCATTAAAATTATTTTTGGATTAGTTATTAATGCTCTTATGATGCTTCCCCTTTGCTGCATACCACCAGACAATTGATTTGGATAAGCTTTTCGATATTTTTCCAAACCCACAAGTTTTAAATATTTAGTAACTTTTTCTTCAATATCTTTACTGTTAAACTTTTGAAGTTTTAGTCCATAACCTACATTTTGCTCCAAAGTTTGCCAAGGAATTAAGGAATTTTTCTGAAAAACAAACCCTCTTTCTGGACCAGGTTTCCGAACAACTTCATCACTTACAGAAATCAATCCTTCATCTGGCTTTGTAAAACCAGCCAACAAGTCTAATAACGTCGATTTACCACAACCAGATGGTCCAAGAATACATGTAAACTCTCCTTTGCTGATTTGAAAGTTTACATTTGAGAGTATGATCTTTTTTTTATTGTTTGTTTTAAATGTTTTTATAACGTTATCTACCAAAACATAATTTTCTTGGATTTTTGATTTTTTAATCATGTCAAATCCCATCCTTTGAAATAGTTCTCCAAGGCATGAAAGAATCCGTTATTTTTAGAACAACAAATGAAGAAAAGGCACCCATTAATCCAATAAGGACCATCCCCATAACTATGGGCGGATATTCTGAAATTACATAAGATTCCCACGTTTTGTATCCAATACCAAATCTCCCAGCAATGATTTCAGCTGTAACTAAACAAAACCATGCATTACCCATACCAATGACCAAACCAGCACTAATACCTGGTAATGAACTTGGTACTATTATGTCTTTAAATAATTGAAAAGAATTAGCTCCTAATGATTGCCCAACTCTAATCATCAAACGATCAGATAAAGAATTCTCTACTGCCTTTTGAGTACTTATAAGTATTGGATAAAAAGCTCCAACAAAAGTTATATAATACATTCCTGATTCGGCATCAGGAAACATTAAGATTGCTAATGGTATCCAAGCTACGGCAGGGATTGGTCTCAACAATTCTAAAGGAGTTGCTAAAAGATCTTCTAATACCTTGGATGATCCAATTAGTAATCCAACAAAAATTCCTAATATTGAGCCAGAAATAAAACCTCCAATAACTCTAAGAATACTTGCTTTGAAATGAACCCATGGAGAATCATTAATGAATTGAATGAAAGCATTTATAACTTCAACAGGTGTAGGAACGAAAACAAAATTTATTATGAAGTTAAAATCGATCCAACATAAAAATTCCCATAATAAGAAAAACAGTATTATTGATATTAATTTTCTAGTGTAGGTTTTTGAATTAATTCGAATTAATTCCCATAACATTAATCGCTCTTTTTTAAATGATTTAAAATAAAAATTTGATTTTGAAGAAAAGTTAGTTAAAGTCATATTAATTTAAGAAAACATCTCCAAATTTGGAGATGTTTATTGATTTTTTTCAGGTTTTAATAAAAGTAAATTTACTCAACTATATTTTTTAGAAAGAGTTTTGAAATCTAAGACTTCAGAATTAACTGACTCTGCAAATTTGTCTGCATCTGATTTCAATAGGAAAGAACTAATCATTCCATCTTCATCAACATAAAATGCATTCGTAGCAAATAACTTCCATCCCTGGAATCTGTCGTGAACAAAAAGGACGCTTGGAGTCTTTGATTTAAATTTGCCGTTCAATGCTAAAAGCATATTTTTAGTCGAGGCAAAGTTCTTAACTTTCTTTTGTCCTTCAAACCAAATTTGGGCTGCCATTTTTGGATTTTCTATTGTGGAAGAGTCATATGAATCTTTCCCTGTAATGACATAAGAAGCACCTTTTTCGCTTTGCTCATCAACAGATGTTCCTAATTCAGAGACTGCCGCCTCTAGGAAAGAGTCATCGATCCAATCTCTCACATCACTTGGCTGTATTGATTTATCTTGAATTTTTCCAAGATCTTTTAATACTGCAATGCTATTTTCCAAAGCAAGTAACTGAACTTCTTTTATCTCAGGCGTAAGAGGTTGTAGTCCAGATGGTCCTAAGAACATATAAACAACTTCTTTATCTATGCCTGACCACTCTTCAATACTCGCAGATAACTTTTCTGGAGTCTTTTGAAATTTATTATTTGCTTGAATTACCGACTTCATAAAAGCTGTTACAACTTCAGGACATTGCTTTGCGAAATCTTCCCTTACAGTTATTCCATGTAAAGTGGGGACACCTGTTTGGGCTCCATCAAAAATTTTCTTAGCATAACCTTTAAAGGGGAATAATTCTCCAAATGGAACAAAATCAGCATGAGCGGCAATCTGATTTTTCTGTAAAGCAGATCCTCCAACAGCAGGGGCCTGACTAATTAAAGTAACATCCCTTTTGGTATCGAGACCGGCATCACTTAACGCTTTTAGTACCATGCCATGAGCAGCAGAGCCAAATGGAACAGATACAATCCCACCCTTTAAATCTGTCAATTTAGTAGCAGAACTATTTATTGGAACGACAACTGCATTCCCAGCCCCATTAGGGCTGTAAGCCAATGTTCCTATGTAAACAGTCTTAGCCTTACCACTACCCTCTCTTCCTTTTATTAAATTGATAACTGCAGGGAAATCTCCCATCAAACCAATTTGTATTTGATTCGCAATCATTTTATTTGTAATTGGAGGTCCAGAGGTATAACTTGACCATTCCAGATCGTACTTTAAGCCTTTGTATTCTCCATCAGTCGGAAGATTATCCTTAAAGATTTCTAATTCTCTAACAACAGCTCCCCCCACTGCTGTATTAATAACTTGATCTTGCGTTCCAACATGAATTTTGGAGCAAACCGCTTTTCCTGATTTTTTCCCGAATGGAAATGCATTAGCCTGAGGACTCAGAAAAGATGTTGCGAAGGAAAGTGCAATTATTAGTTTCCAAAATTTACCCCTTTTGTAATTAAATCTTTTGGATAAATTTTTATTTGGATGATAAGTCTTCATGATAAAAACTTTGTAAATACATACATATTGAATAATCAAATTTCTTATACAAAAAAGTTACTTATGATACACAGAATTCATACGCTTATAATTCTTGTTTATAAGCAAAAATTACTATAAAAAAAATTAATAGTTATTTAGAAATTATTTCCCTATTAATCTTTTAAGGATTTAATTCTAAATTTAATTTTTAAAATTTTTTATTGGTTTTGTTTCTCAAATGCTTTTATACTCTCCTCTCTAATTAAGCTATGGCAAATTTGTCTCAATTCTATAAATCTTTTTGAATCTGTTGTTTCTTTATCCCTTGGTCGAGGAAGATCAATTTTTAAATCTCTTTTAATTTTTCCAGGGAGCGTACTCATTAATAAAATTCTATCAGCCAAAAAAACAGCCTCATCAATATCATGAGTTACGAAAACAACAGTTATCTTAAATTCTCTCCAGATTTTCAGAAGATTTTCCTGCATAATAATTCTTGTTTGAGAGTCAAGTGCTCCAAAGGGTTCATCCATTAATAAAACATCGGGATAATTTGCTAATGCTCTTGCAATACCAACTCTTTGTTGCATTCCTCCAGATAATTCATTTGGATAATGATTTGCATATTTTGAAAGGCCAATCATATCTAAAAATTTTGCAGCTATTTCTTCTGGAGACTCATCCCCCTTTTTATTGATACTAGGGCCAAATGAAATATTCTCTTTTACTGTTTTCCATGGATATAAAGAATATTGTTGAAACACCATCCCCATTTCAGGACTTGGTTTAATTATTTCCTTATTATCTAGAGAAATTTTTCCATTAGATGGATTTACGAATCCCGCGATACCATTTAATAGTGAAGACTTACCGCATCCAGAAGGACCCAATATGCATACAAATTCTCCGGGATTAATTGTTGCAGAGATATCTTTTAAGGCATAAATTTGCTCATTGCGAGAAGAATAGCTTATTGAGATATTATCAATTACTACTTTACCTTTTGTTCTTGTGAGTACGTTTTGATTCATTGTAGAAAATTTAGTTTAAGAATCTATTCCTGATGAACAGGAAAATTTTTTAGAAGAGTTTCAGCAACAAAGCCAACTTTTGAATCTTCAAAAGCCTTACCAAAAAAAGTTACACCAAATGGCATGCCATTTTCATAGAAAGCAGCTGGTATTGAAATTCCACTTAAATCTAAAATATTTGCAAAATATGAATAGTATCCTAAGTTGCTATTTGAACCAATAGGATCTTTTTTAAGATCAGAAATTTTACATAATGAACCTACTGTGGGAGTCATTAGAAATTCATTGAAACCTAGTTCTGATTCTAAAAAATGTTGTATTTCTTTAACTCTCTCTTGAGCTTCAAAAACATCCTTACCACTCCACTTTTGACCATTTTCTAGAATTTTTAAGGTTGTATCTAAAACAGCATTTTTATTTTTTATAAGAAACTTATACAGAGAGGAGTATCTTTCAGCTACCCAAGGACCATCAAATAACATTCTGCCTGCCTCCAAAAACATCGAGAAATCTATCGTAATAATCTCAATATCATCTTCTTGAAGTTTCTCTAATAAATTCTCGTATAATTTTCTTGCCTCTTTATTGCCAAAGAAATTTCTTTGTTTTTCTTCAGGGACTCTTATCTTAATTCTTTCCTGAATTTTCTGAATTTGAAAATTTCCTCTTTGGAAGTCATATCTTAAAGTTTCATCTTTTTTTGAATCAGAAAAAGCAATATGCGCTATTTCTAGGGCATCTTTTACTGACAAAGCAAATACAGATGGGCAATCAAGACTGGGGCAACAAGGAACAAAACCCTTAATACTTAAAGTTCCTTTAGTAGGCTTTAGTCCAATAATATTATTCATAGCGGCGGGAATTCGCCCTGATCCACCTGTATCAGTTCCAATAGAGAAACAAACTTGTTTTTTAGCAACTGAAAGAGCAGAGCCCGAACTAGAACCACCAGATATATATTCATCATTAAAAACTGAGGTACACACTCCATAAGGCGATCGAGTACCATTTAATCCAGTTGCAAACTGATCAAGATTTGTTTTACCAAGGCAAATTGCTCCAGCATTTTCCAAAGCTTGCACTACTGGAGAAGATTTCTCTGGAAAGTATGAATATTTTGGGCATGCTGCTGTAGTGGCGAGACCCTCAACATCAATATTATCTTTTACAGAAAAAGGAATTCCCCATAATGGTTTATTCTTTCGTGACGATGTTGATACTAATTCTGCAATTTTGATAGCCTCTGATCTCTTCCTAAGAGAAATCCATATTTTGTCCTTAGAGTCTTTTTCAATTCTTTCGTAACATTCATTTATAAGATCAGGTGGACTCAAAATAGAATCATCATATGAATCTCTGATTGAGTTTAAATTAAATTTATTTTTCAAAATAATTAAATTTACTAATGTGCATATGGGGTATTAAAAAAAGAGGGTTTTATCCCCCTTTTTTTTTATTGAATTAAATGTCAATCCACAACTTTTTCTAAATAAGATGGATCAAGGAATTTTTCGTAATCCTTCCTTTTAAGTTGTTTTGGTAAACGTTTCTGGGAGACAAGAAACTTAGATGTTTTTACAAGTGTGTCTGCAAAACCTCCGATATCATCAGATGTACCCATATATTGAGAAGTTAACTGTTTTTTGCAAGGAACCATTTCGGTACCTTTCATCATTCGAGTGGCATCCTCCAAATCCAAAGATAATTCTTCAGCAATTATTTTTGCCGTTTTTGCAGGATTATTGATCCAGAAATCAATACCTGCGCATTCAGCTTTAACAAACTTTTCAACATATTCTGGATATTTTTTGGCGAATGACTTCATTACAACTCCAACGTCCCAAGTCGGATAACCTCTTTTTTCCATAATTCCAGAAGTCATAAAAATGTTACCTCCTCTTTTTACAGCTTTATCTAAGTTAGGCTCCCAAAACCAAGCTGCATCAAGATCCCCTCTCGCCCAAGCCGCTGCAATATCATTTGGCCTTAAATCTAAAATTGTCATCGATGATGGATCAATTCCTTCATCAGCAAGAGCTTGCAGTAAAAGGTAATGAGTTGTGGAACCAAAAGGAGCTGCAACAGTTTTTCCTTTTAAGTCCTTGAAAGATTTTATATTTGCATCAGTTCTGACAACCATTGCTTCTACAAAATCAAGCATATTTAGAACCATGATTCCGTCAATTGGTAGTTTTCTTGTAACTCCAATTGCAGTAGGAGGATTACCTAAGCCTCCAAAATCCACTTGTTTTGCGGCGATAGCTCTTAACATGTCCCCTCCACCACCAACTTTGATATGCTCAACTTCTACACCAGGCATTTCTTTTTGAATAAGACCTAAATTCTTTGTAACCAACTGAGCATTTACTAAGTTTAAATAACCCACTGTAATTTTTTTTGGTTTTGCAAATGCTTCAATGGGAAAAGTCATCATTAGAAGTGTCATTGCAGAAAGTGATCCAAAAAGAGTTTTGGACACTTTATTCAAAATGTTTTTCATTTTTTTTTTGATAAAAATCTTTAAGGATAAAGGTTGTTTTTTGTCCGATAAATGGACTTTGGCTTAATTGAAGCCTAGGGCCCGAGATATCGGGTCCAAGGCATCAAAATTCTTCCTATAAATCGCATAAATATATCAAGACCAATTCCTGTTAGGCCTAAAACAATTAATCCCATAATCACAACATCTGATAACAAAAACTTTGCCGCATCCCAAATCATCCAACCAATCCCTGCAGATGCCGCAACAATTTCAGCAGCTACTAAGACTGTATAAGTAAAGCCTAGTGATATTCTCATTCCTGCAAGTATTGTTGGACCAGCTGCTGGAAGATAAACATTGAAAAGTATTGTTTTTTTTGATGCGCCTAAACCTTTGGCGACTCTTAGGTAAACAGGATCAATATTTTGAACTGCTTGTATGGTCGCTATTATCAGTCCTGGCAATGCTGCTAAAAATAGAAGCGCAAGTTTTGATTCTTCTCCAATACCTAGCCACATTACCAAAAGTGTATATAAACCTAGAGGAGGCAATGGTCTATAAAACTCTATTAAAGGATTTAATAGGGCTCTAGCTATTTTTGATGCCCCCATTAAAACGCCCATTGGAATACCTACAATGCAAGCCATAATGAATGCAGCTAATATCCTATTTACGCTTGTGAATACATGAACAAATAATGTATTTCCTTGGTAACCTTCAGTTGAGACTTCTATAAAAGATTGCCAAATTTTTAAAGGGCCTGGGAGAAAAAGTTCATCAGCAAGTCCGGTTTCAGTAACTACTACCCATGTAATAAATAAAATATTTACAGTTAACATTGAATACGCAAAAGTTTTTTTGCGCATAAAAGGAGGAATGAATCTTTTGATATTTCTTTTATTTTTTATTTGATTATTATTCATTATTTTTATAAACCTTCTTCAATTCCTAGAATTTCAATAATCGTCAAAGCATACATTTTTGCAGCAATAACAGCTTTAGTTATAGAGATACTCTCATTATCTGGAGCCCAACCATCCTCTCCAGGACCAAAAGTAACTGCATTAATTCCAACTTCTCTAAATCTAATTGTGTCGTTAAACGCATTTTTTCTATTTGGGATAGCTTCTTCACCCATAAATTTCGAATAAACCTTATTGATTGATAAACAAGGTTCTTCATTTAAAGGAACTGGATCAGTGGCAGGAACAAATAATGAATCTTTTACTTGATTTATTTTGTAAGTGATATCTTTTCTATCTCCCACAAAAGACTTAACTTCATTTTCGATATCGAGGATTATGCTTTCAAGATTCATCCCAGGAACAATTCCCACAACGGCCAGAGTTATTGTGCACGAATCAGGAGAGAACTGCATCTCCCCAGGCAAGCCTCCTCTTATACGAACAATTGTTGTGCAAGGGGGGGTATGGCCCATGAAATCAGTTATTTCATGAGTAAAAGGCATTTTTTCTAAATATGAAATTAACCGAGCCGCTTCAACAATTGCATTATTACTAGTATCAGGACGCCAAATATGAGCTTTGTCTCCCTCGATTGTTACCTCGATAAGACAATGTCCTCCATTGGCTATAGACAAATTCATACCCCACTCACCCTTAGTAGCATCACCACCATATGCAGTTGGTTCTGCAGTAATTGAATAATCAGCTTTAATTCCTATCTCTTTAGTTAGATATATTGATCCATGAGTTCCATCTCTCTCTTCATCTACGCAAAAGCAATACATTAGATCGCCTTTTAACTTGATCCCATTTTCAACTAATGCTTGAGCAGCAAGAATAGTACAAGCTAGGTTTCCCCTTGTATCAGAAGATCCCCTAGCATATAAAAGGTCTCCATCTCTTGTAGCCTCAAATGGTTTGTAATTAGTTTTATTCCACTTATGAGGTTCTACAACTGGGTACGTATCCATATGGTCATTCATCATTAAAACAGGGCCCTTCCCTTCACCTTTTAAAATCCCAACAACATTTGGTCGATGGGGAACACTTTCGTATCTTTTAACATCCATTCCTAATGCTTCTAATTTACCTGAAATAAGCATCGCAATTGCTTCTTCTTCTCCTCCTGGCAAGTCAGGATCAAGTGGATCGCAAGCTCTTGGTTGTCCTGCTTTTATTAATTCTGCAGCCAATTCAAGCCACCTTTCTTCAGTTATGCCATTTAGAATTTTCTGCTCAAATTCTGAAAATTTTTGATCCATTAAGTAATATTCATTGATCACAAATTAAAAAGAATTAAAAACTTTGACTGTATTCA
>QCDO01000014.1 GCA_003278735.1 Prochlorococcus sp. AG-355-J09 | reverse complement strand
AATTTCTTTTTGATAAATAGATATTTATGTGTTTAAAAATCTCTGGTTCATTAAAATTAATATTTTGAATCATTGTATGAGGTTCTATAAATGAAGATTTGCTTCTTTTAAATATTTCTTTAGCTGCTAATTTCCCAAGGATTTTTGTAGATTGAATTGCTATTGCTGCTTGAATAATTGCTATAGGCCCATATGGTAATAATGATAGCCCGTTAGTAAAAGGTGCGGTTAATACAATTACTTTTCTAATAAGGTTGAAGGATGTATTGACTCCGACTTGAGTGACGCCTAGAAATAAATTATTAATTGATATGTTTTTGAATATTTTTCTTGTAGATTCACCCTTTAGATTTAATCCGTAAATCTTACTTAATTCACTAATCAATGCAGTATCTAGCGCAAAACTACTAGCGATATCAACTAAAATAAAAGGGTTAAGCGCTACCGTTGATGCTTTTATGGTAGAAAATTTGCCAATAGTTGACTGAGCTAATTTCTGCCTTCTTTTCAATCTTTGCTCTTTTATCATTAGAAACAATTTGTCAGCTGATTGTAGAGAATTTAGCGTTAAAAATATCTCACCATGTTGATTTATTATTTTTGCCATGTAATTTTTCAGATTATTTTCATAATTAATAATTAAGGGAATGTTTAAATCTTTTGGAAGTTTAAAATTTATATTTTCTATTATTTCTTTTAATTCAATTTTATTAAAAAGATCGATTTTATTTAAAATTAAAATAATTTTTTTCCCATCTTGAATAAAGGAACTGATTTCGCTTAATTCATTTCTATTTAGATCTCCCGAAATTATAAATAAAATAAGATCTGAATGATTTATGGATGCGTAAACTTTATCTGGGAATTTAATGTTGCAGAAATCAAATCCTGGAGAATCTAGTAACTCTATACTATTGAGTGTTTGATCTTTAAATTTCCATTCCTCAGCTTGTATTTCTTTTGTGGTCCCATTGATAATATCTGTTTTAAATACGTCTTTTTTTAATAAAGAATTTAAAACAGATGATTTTCCTACTCCTGATTTACCATATGCGCCAATTCTTATTTTTTTTTCTTTGAGCCTAAAAAGTTGTTGATTAAAAGAAATTATTTCTCTATTAAAATGACTTTTTTCATAGTTGGAAAGATCAATAGTTTCCCACCAATTTTTTAAAAGTATATAGTTTTTATTAATTTTCAATTGTTTCATGATTTATATTTCCACCAGCCAGCTAAAACAGATAACACAGCTTCTGCACCAATAATGCCAACGAATCCCCCAAATTCATCTACTACCACTTTCACCCCTTTATGATTCTTGTCAAATCTTGTTAATAATTGATCTGCCTTAATCATTTCGGGAATGTAATCTACAGGTTCGCAAATTTCTGACAATAATTTTTTATTTTCTCCATTAATTAATTCTGCAAGCATTCTCTCACGGGGAACCACCCCCTGTATTTTGTCAACTTTATCTCCCAAAATAACCCACCATGGAGAATTGTCAGCCATTATAAGTTTTGAAATTTCTTCAAGATTCGAAGAACCATCAAGACAAGGGGCTGATACTCTAGGGATCATTAAATCTTTAGCTTTTAAATCATTTAATTGAAAAACCTTAAATATCATTGCTGCCTCATCAGCTTCTATCAAACCTTTTTGGCTTCCAATTTTTGCCATTTGTCTAATTTCTTCTTCATCAGTTGAAATTTCATTTTCTGCAGTAATTACTGGAAATATTTGTTCTATTAAAATTAAGAATGGCCTCATTAAAGTATGTAATATTCTCAAGATAGGGACTGATAACAATGCTATTTGAACTGAGAATCTTGTACCAAGAGCCTTAGGTAATACTTCTCCTACTAAGACAACAAGTATATAAAAAGCAATTGAAAACAGGGTTAAGCCATAACTACTATTAATTACCAATGATCCACATACACCTAAAATAAGGCTTCCAATTATGTTAAATCCATTATTAGTAATAGTAATTACAGTTAATGTCCTTCCAAGATGCTTTCTAAGTTTAAGTAGTTGATTTGCTGAACTTTTTGGTTTTTGCTTAGAGGCTATTTCTAAAATTCGAATTGAATTTACTGCTAAAAAAGCAGCTTCTACTCCCGAACAACATGCTGACCCAATTAGAATAATTAATATAAGAACAACTAAACCGTAAACACTTGGTTCCATTAAAATAAATTAGGTGCTAAATCTGTATTAATTCATTCTTCCATTTTTTTTTTAAACACGCCAATACACAATCCATGTTTAAGCCTGAAAATAAAGTTTTTGAGGAAAGAAGAGAAATCTTTCTCAATAAATTAAATGGAAAAGCTGCTATCATCCCAGGCGCTAATCTCGTAAAGCATCATGCTGATTGTGAATATCCATTTAGACAAGATAGTAATTTTTGGTATTTAACCGGTTTCGATGAGCCAGATGCTATCGCTCTTTTCTTATCGCATAAGCCAAAGGGGGAGAGATTTATTATGTTTGTAGCTCCTAAAGATGTTATTAGCGAAGTTTGGCATGGCTTTAGATGGGGTTTAGAAGGTGCTGAAAAAGAGTTTAATGCTGATAAGGCTCACTCAATAAACGAATTAAGAGATTTACTCCCAGCCTATATAAATGGTTCTGATGAACTTGTTTTTTCTATTGGTAAGCATCCATCAGTTGAGAAAATAATACTGGAAATTTTTTCACAACAACTTGAAAATCGCTCAAGATTAGGCATTGGTGGAAATTCTATAAAATCTCCAGAAATTTATTTAAATGAAATGAGATTAATTAAAAGTGAATTTGAAATTAAGAGAATGAGAGAGGCTATACAAATCTCAGCCGAAGCTCATGAATTAGTTAGAGAATCTATCTCATCAAAGAAAAATGAAAGACAAATTCAGGGTCTTCTAGAGGGATTCTTTTTGGAAAAAGGAGCTAGAGGGCCTGCTTATAATTCAATTGTTGCATCAGGAGATAATGCCTGTATTTTGCATTACACTTCAAATAACTCACCCTTGAAGAAGGAAGATTTATTGTTGGTGGATGCTGGCTGCTCACTAAGTGATTATTACAATGGAGACATAACAAGAACTATTCCAATAGGTGGTAAATTTTCTAATGAGCAAAAAGTTATTTATGAAATTGTATTGAGAGCGCAGAAAAATGCAATAAAAAGTGCTGTAAAGGGATCTAATTCTAGTGCTGTTCATAATGTTGCCTTAACAATTCTCATAGAAGGACTAAAAGAAATTGGTTTATTGTCGGGAAGTACTGAGAAGATAATTGAAAATCAATCCTATAAACATCTTTACATGCATAGAACTGGTCATTGGCTCGGCTTAGATGTTCATGATGTTGGAGCATACAGGATGGGGGATTATGAAGTGCCATTACAGGATGGAATGATTCTTACGGTAGAACCTGGTATCTACATAAGTGATAGGATACCAGTGCCTGAGGGACAACCCCCTATAGATGAGAAATGGAAAGGTATAGGGATAAGAATAGAAGACGATGTCTTGGTCACAGATACAAACCCAGAAGTTTTAAGTATTGCTGCATTAAAAGAAATTTCTGATTTAGAATTTTGAAATTTGACTTATCAAGTTAATAGATTTATTTTTTATTAAGTTTTAAGCTCAAAAATGAATAAGTCCGATTCATATGATTCAAAACTTTCTCAAGCAAGAGGTTTAGCTAGTCAGCTTGGCATGTTCGCAGAAGAAAACGATATTCCCAAAGATCTTTGGGATTCATTGGAAGCCACTATTTATGATTTTTATGAAGTTCCTAATGATAGATAAAAATCCTTTTTAGAATTTATCAATAACTAAAATCAAGAAATTTTGAATAAATCAATCAAAATGTGTCCATAAACTGATAAATTGTTTATTAAATATAAATAATTGAATGACTTCATCAGATAAGTTTAATCAAAATTCAAAAGAAAAAAAAGAAAAAAACATTGATGCACCAAACTCTAAAAAATCTTCACCTAATTCAGGAATGATGGGTGCCACAGCTGTATTGGCAGCTGCCACAATTGATGAAGATGGGGTACCTACTGGTTATACCCCTAAACCTGATGAAGGAAGGTTTATAATTAAAGTATTGTGGTTACCCGATAATGTTGCCTTAGCAGTGGATCAAATAGTAGGTGGAGGCCCAAGCCCTCTTACTGCTTATTATTTTTGGCCAAGAGATGATGCTTGGGAAAAATTAAAAATTGAACTTGAGAACAAAGGTTGGATAACAGATAACGAGAGAGTAGAGATATTAAATAAGGCTACTGAAGTGATAAATTATTGGCAAGAAGAAGGTAAAACAAAAAAATTAGAAGAAGCCAAATTAAAGTTTCCTGAAGTAACTTTTTGTGGAACCGCTTAAATATTTAGTTCTTTGCAGCTTGAAGCTTAGCCTCAGCCTTTGAAACCTCTTTCAAGGCTTTAATTTTCTCTGGATTTTTTTCGTTTTCAGAAAATTTGCTAATTGCTAATTTTGCTTCTTTAAGATCTTGTTCAGCATTTTGAACATTAATTTCAGAGCCAATTTCAGCATTGTTAACTAGAACTATAACCTCATCTGATTCAATTTCAGCGAAGCCTCCCATAAGAGCTATTGATTTCCACTGGGAATTCATTCTTAGCCTTAAAACGCCAATATCAATGGCAGTCACTAAAGAGATGTGTCCTGGTAGTATACCAAGTTGACCAGTAGTACTAGGAAGGATTACTTCTTCAGCTTCGCCTTGATAAACATTTTTATTAGGAGCTAAAACTTTTAGAGAGATTGCCATTAATTTAAGATTATTGAAGGTTAAATTTATATTTAAATATTTATTTTTCTGATTTTATTTTTTCAGCCTTTGCTTTAACTTCATCAATATTACCAACTAAGTAAAATGCCTGCTCTGGCAAATCGTCCAATTCACCTGACAAAATCATATTGAAACCAGTTATGGTATCTTCTAATTTTACGTATTTACCGGACATTCCTGTAAAAATTTCTGCTACAAAAAAAGGTTGTGAGAGGAATTTTTCAATTTTCCTGGCCCTGTCGACTGTTAATCTATCTTCTTCAGAAAGCTCATCTAAACCAAGAATTGCAATAATATCTTGAAGTTCTTTGTACCTTTGTAAAGTTGATTGGACAGCTCTGGCTGTTTTGTAATGCTCATCGCCAACAACTGATGGTTGTAGCATCGTGCTAGTTGAATCTAATGGATCAACTGCTGGATAAATTCCCTTGGCCGCAAGAGCCCTAGCAAGCACCGTAGTAGCATCTAGATGAGCAAAGGTTGTGGCTGGAGCAGGGTCTGTTAGGTCATCAGCAGGCACGTAAACAGCCTGGATAGATGTTATTGACCCTTCTAATGTAGATGTAATTCTTTCTTGCAATTCACCAACATCAGTACCTAGAGTCGGTTGGTACCCAACAGCTGAAGGCATTCTTCCAAGTAATGCAGAAACTTCAGAACCAGCTTGAACGAATCTAAAAATGTTATCAACAAAAAGTAGAACGTCTTGTTTATTTACATCTCTAAAATGTTCGGCCATTGTAAGTGCTGATAAGCCTACTCTCATTCTTGCGCCAGGTGGCTCATTCATCTGTCCAAAACATAAGGCAACTTTTGATTGAGTTAAATCATCTGCATTGATAACTCCCGATTCTTTAAATTCTTCATATAAATCGTTCCCTTCTCTAGTTCTTTCCCCTACTCCTCCAAACACAGAAACTCCACCATGCTCCTTTGCAATGTTATTAATTAATTCTTGAATAAGGACTGTCTTTCCAACACCAGCTCCTCCGAATAATCCAACTTTTCCTCCCTGTCTGTAAGGAGCCAAAAGGTCGATAACTTTAATACCAGTTTCAAAAACTTTTGGCTTCGTTTCTAGGTCAGTTAACTTTGGCGCAGATCTATGAATTGGAGCAGTATCTTTAGTATTCACTGGACCTTGTTCATCAACTGGTTCACCTAAAACATTAAATATTCTTCCTAAAGTTGCTTCTCCTACAGGCACAGAAATTGGTGCTCCTGTGTCAATTGCCTCCATGCCTCTTACAAGGCCGTCTGTGCCACTCATCGCCACTGCTCTTACTCTATGGTCACCTAGGAGCTGTTGGACTTCTGCAGTGAGTGCTATGTCTTGTCCAGCGGGATTTTTAGCTTCAATTCTTAAAGCATTTAATATTTTGGGTAATTTCCCAGCTGGAAATTCTACATCTAGAACTGGACCAATTACCTGACGTACTACGCCTTTTGTTTGTGAAGAAGTTGATGGAGTTGCTACCATTTTTATTGATTGGTGATGAATAGCTGATTTAAACAGCTCATAATCCGAAAATACTACCACCTCATGGGTAGATTCGTTAAATGGGTTCGGCCACCCGCACAGTTTAAGTATGGTTTAATTGCTGCTTTGCAGATTATGTTGTTGATGATACGGATGGAGAACTTCTCTTTCCATTTTTATGACGCAAAGCGTCTCAATCATGATCCTCCATTAATCTATGGCAGCTGTTTCACTTACAGTCTCTACAGTAAAACCACTGGGAGATAGAATATTTATTAAAGTTTCCGCATCTGAGGAAAAAACTGCTGGGGGCATTCTTTTGCCTGATTCAGCTAAAGAAAAACCACAGGTTGGAGAAGTTGCACAGGTGGGCCCTGGCAAACTCAATGACGATGGTTCTCGACAAACTCCAGAAGTGAGTATTGGCGATAAAGTTTTGTACAGCAAATATGCTGGCACAGACATTAAATTGGGAGGAGATGAATATGTCTTGCTCTCGGAAAAGGATATTTTAGCTGTAGTAAGCTAAATATTTGTTTCAAAAATTATTAAAACTTATTATTAAATCACTGCCTAATCATGGCTAAAAGAATTATTTACAATGAGCAAGCTCGTAGAGCGCTCGAGAGAGGAATTGATATCCTTGCTGAGTCTGTGGCTGTAACGCTTGGACCAAAAGGGAGAAATGTTGTACTAGAGAAAAAATTTGGTGCACCACAAATTATCAATGATGGTGTCACAATCGCTAAAGAAATCGAATTAGAGGACCACATTGAAAACACAGGAGTTGCTTTAATCAGACAAGCTGCTTCAAAAACTAATGATGCAGCTGGGGATGGCACCACAACAGCCACTGTTTTAGCTCATGCAATGGTTAAAGCAGGGTTGAGAAACGTTGCTGCAGGAGCCAATGCGATTACCTTGAAAAAAGGAATTGACAAAGCCACTGAATTTCTAGTTGGTAAAATTCAAGAGAATTCCAAACCTATCATCGACAGTAATGCTATAGCTCAATGTGGAACTATTGCTGCTGGTAACGACGAAGAAGTTGGTCAAATGATTGCCAATGCTATGGATAAAGTTGGTAAAGAAGGTGTTATCTCTCTAGAAGAAGGAAAATCAATGACTACTGAATTAGAAGTTACCGAGGGGATGCGCTTTGATAAAGGCTATATCTCACCATACTTCGCAACAGACACAGAGAGAATGGAGGCTGTTTTAGATGAACCATATATCCTTCTGACTGATAAAAAAATTGCCTTGGTGCAAGATTTAGTTCCCGTTTTGGAACAAATAGCTAAAACTGGTAAACCACTTGTTATTATCGCAGAAGATATTGAAAAAGAGGCTTTAGCAACTCTTGTTGTTAATAGATTACGAGGCGTGTTAAATGTTGCTGCAGTAAAAGCTCCAGGATTTGGCGATAGAAGAAAAGCCATGCTTGAAGATATGGCAGTATTAACTAATGGACAACTCATTACTGAAGATGCAGGCTTGAAATTAGAGAATGCTACCTTAGATATGCTCGGGACTGGTAGAAGAGTAACTATCAACAAAGAAACCACAACTATTGTTGCTGAAGGTAATGAGCAAGCAGTTAAAGCTAGATGTGATCAAATCAAGAAGCAAATGGACGAAACAGATTCCTCATATGATAAAGAAAAGCTTCAAGAACGTCTTGCTAAATTAGCTGGAGGTGTAGCAGTGATAAAGGTTGGAGCTGCTACTGAAACTGAGATGAAGGATAAAAAGCTTCGTCTTGAGGATGCTATTAATGCAACAAAAGCAGCTGTTGAAGAAGGAATTGTACCCGGAGGAGGAACAACTCTCGCTCATTTATCTCCTATCCTAAAAGAATGGGCTGATAAGAATTTAGAAGGAGAGGAATTAATTGGAGCAAATATTGTTGAAGCTTCACTTACTGCTCCTCTTATGAGAATTGCTGAGAATGCAGGCTCTAATGGAGCTGTGATTGCTGAAAATGTAAAAACTAAACCATTTAATGATGGATTCAATGCTGCTACTGGAGAATATGTAGATATGTCTTCTGCTGGTATAGTTGATCCTGCAAAAGTTACACGTTCAGGTTTACAAAATGCAGCCTCAATAGCAGGAATGGTTTTAACTACCGAATGTATAGTTGCAGATTTACCTGAGAAAAAAGATTCAGCTGCTTCTGCAGGAGCTCCAGGTATGGGCGGCGACTTTGATTACTAACTAAACAATAGTTTTTAATAAACTTTTAAAATGGGATCATTCAAAATGGTCCCTTTTTTATTCAACTTTTATGAAATCCAACCAGCGCTAAGAATAATTGCGAGAGATAAAAATATCACTAAAAAAGTCCAAGTTATTTTGTTTAGAGAGGCTTCTGCACTACTAGCGCTGTTGAACATAGAACTTCCACTGGCGGCTATTCCTCCCATACCATCACCTTTGGGACTATGAAGTAAAACTAAGAGAATAACAAGAACTCCAGAAAATACCCAAATCCAACTAATAATTTGAATCATTGCTTAAAAAACTTTTATTAACTTTAAACGTGTTGAACGACTTTATTATAACCCTTCAATTCAATTTCTTGAATAAGTGATTTGCCTGTCATTTCTCTCGGTATTGGGAGATTTAATAATTGCAATAAAGTGGGAGCGATATCTGCTAAGCCCGCGTTTTCTCTTAAATTAATTTCATTTCCCATATTTGGTATTTTTCTTTTTTCACCTTCAATCAAAATTAATGGAACTTTATTTATTGTGTGTGCTGTCCAGGGTTCTCCTGCAGATCCTTTCATTAATTCTGCGTTACCATGATCGGCTGTAATAACAATGCTTCCGCCCATTTCCCCAGTAGCATTAACTATTTGACCTACACATTTATCTACTTTTTCTATAGCTTTAATTGTTGCATCCATATTGCCGGTATGACCAACCATGTCAGGATTAGCAAAATTGATTACAACAAAAGCATAAATCCCGCTTTTAATTGCTTTAGAGCAACTAATAGTTAATTCCTCCGCAGACATTTCGGGTTCCATATCATAAGTTGCGACTCTTGGAGATGGAATCAAATGTCTCTCTTCTCCAGGTAAAGGGATTTCAACTCCTCCATTAAAAAAGTATGTAACGTGAGGATATTTTTCAGTTTCCGCGGTTCTATATTGTTTAAGTCCGTTTTCTGAGACTATTTGGCCTATAAAATTATTGAGTGATTCAGGAGGAAATGCAACTTTAACGGGAAAGTTAGGATCATATTGAGTAAAAGTAACAAAATCTAGATTTGGATAATTTTTTCTTTTAAAGTCTGAAAATTCACTAACAGAAAGGGATTTGACTATTTGCCTTGCTCTGTCTGGGCGAAAGTTAAAGCAAATCAAACTATCCCCATCTTTAAGATAGTTTTCTGACATTCGTATAGGCTCTATAAATTCATCGGTTATGTTTTTGGCATAACTTTTTTCTATGTAATCCTTGGGAGAAATATTTGTTATTTGAATATCTGGATCAGTCAAATTAGAATATGCTTTTTCTGTTCTGTCCCATAAAAGATTTCTATCCATCATCCAGTATCTTCCGCATATTGAAGCTATTTCACCTACGTTAAATTTTTTTATGCATGACTCTATTTGATTTAGATATTTCGAGGCACTTTTTGCAGGAGTGTCTCTTCCATCAGTAATAATATGGATTGCAACTTTTTTAAGTTTATTATCAGATGCCCATTTTATTAAACCTAACAAATGATCGATATGACTATGAACTCCTCCGTCGGAACATAATCCTGTGATATGCAAAGTTGAATTATTTTTCTTTAATGAAGAAGCCATCTCTTTTAACTCATTTACCAAGCCTAATTGATTATTTTTTACAATATTTGAAATCCTTACAAGTTCTTGTTGTATTATTCTTCCCGAACCAATAGTAAGGTGCCCTACCTCTGAATTACCCATTTGACCATCTGGGAGGCCTACCTCAGATCCACTAGCACTTATAAGGGTGTGGGGATAAGCATGCCACAAGGAGTCCATGATTGGTGTCCTGGCATTTTTTATAGCATTATCTGATTTTTCTTTTCGATACCCCCAACCATCAAGTATTGCAAGAACTACAGGGCTCTGAGGCACACTTAAACTTTTTATATTTTTGCTGATAATCTTTGACATATTTAGATCAAATTCATTGTTAACTGATCCAACCTTAAATTTAGCTTCAAACTTTACTCTTTAACAATTATTATTTAACATAGTTAGCTTTTGCTAATTTATAAAATTATTAGATTAATTTTATTTCTTGATAAATTACATGTCTAAGAAAACAAAAAAGATCGTAATACTAAATGAAGTTGAGCTTAAAAAAACTATTTCGCGTTTAACTTCCGAAATTATCGAAAAAGTAAAAAAACTTGATAACCTTCTATTGGTTGGTATCCCGACTAGAGGAATTGCGCTGACCGAAGTGCTAGAAAAGGAATTATTCTCTAGAACAGGTTTAAGAATTAGAAAAGGAACAATTGATCCAACTTTTTATAGAGATGACCAAAATAGAGTTGGAACTCGCTTAATACAAGCTGCAGATATTCCATCACCTATTGAAAAACAAGAAATCCTTCTAATAGATGATGTAATTTACACAGGTAGAACAATTAGAGCTGCAATGAATGCTCTATATTCATGGGGCAGGCCTCAAAGAGTGATGTTATTAGTAATGGTAGATAGAGGTCATAGAGAATTACCTATTCAACCAGATTTTTGTGGTAAAAAAGTGCCAACTAGTAAAATTGAAAGTATTAGTTTGCGTTTAAATGATGTTGATAAAGAAGAAGGAGTTTTTCTTGAATAGCTATCTTTCAGAAGATATTTCCTAAATTATATTCTCCAAAAAAATCATCTTTAACATCAAAACATTTAACTAATAAATCAGCATTTTTCGTAATTTTAAAAAAAAGTTTTAAGGTGTCTTTCCCAATATTAGATTTATTTTTTAATACTATTTTGAGTGGTTTTTTGTCCCATTTTTTAATTTCTTCTTCATTTTGAATCTCTGATAACTTTGGTAATCCATTTTCAAAAATAACATCATATGCTCTTTCTTTTTGTGTCTCTCCAATTATTATTTCGAATATTTTCTGATCCTTTTTACTGGCTTGAAGGATCAGTTTAAAGGGTGTTTCTGTTGGCCATGTTTGACCTTTGCAAAAAATAGGATGCCAAAAGTGTTTTTGCTCTCTTTTATTAAATAATCTTATTGATAACCCTTTATTTAATATGTCTTTAATTTTTACCCCCGGGGTCATTGCTAAAGCTCCCAAAGCTATTGATTCAATAGGGGCTGGTGACTTTATTTGAATTTTTGGAATTTTTTTCGTTATCCATTCTTTAATCAATGGTATTTGAGTTCCTCCACCAACCAAAACGATTGTATTTAAGTCGTCGACTGTGCAGAATTTACCTCTTGCTTGATTTAATAAGTCTTTTAATAAAGAATTAAGGTGATTAAGAAGATTATTGTCAATGAGTATTTTTTCAAATATTCTTTTACTTAGGTAAAATTCACCTTCTTTATTTTGTTCTGTAAATAATTTTATTGGATATTTATTTGTATCTTTGATTAAAGATGAGCTGAGTTTACATTTTATTTTTTCTGCCTTTGAAAGATTTTTAATATAATTATTACCTGGAATAAAATAATCAACTATCCATTGATCAATATCTTTCCCACCAATTTTTGAGCCTGTTTTCCCAATTATTTCAGCACACCTAATTTTTTGTTTTGAAATTGAGCTTACATCATTACCCTTAAATTTTAATAGTTCAGCTATTGGAGCAGATTTTCCCTCTCCTCCTTCTATTTTGACTATATTCATATCGACTGTACTTCCTCCAATATCTAGTGTCATAATTTTTGAGCCAAATGGTACATTTATTCCTAAACTCGCCGCAGTAGGTTCATCAACAAGGGCTATTTCATCTACAGATATTTCCTTGCAAAGGCTAACTAACCATTCTCTGTACCCCTTATATGTATCTATAGGAGCAGTTAAAACAAGTCTTTTGATCTCATATTTTTGCGGAATGTTTGCCCACAAAATTTGAAAAAATTTTTCGCCACATTCATTAGGGGTTAAGATATTTTTTTTGTTAATTTTTTCAGAAGAATTTCCAATTAATCTTTTAAAGTTCGAATGAAAAAATAAATCAGAATTTGAGTTATCCCTCATCTTTAAAGCACTAATACCAATCTTAGAAATCTTTGAAGGTTCCTCGAACCAAACTATTGAAGGAATAACTCCTGGAGATGATGTAATATTCGGTATTTCAACTAAAACAGAATTTATATCTTTTTGATCTTGAAACGCTATAACAGTATTAGTGTTCCCTAAATCAATAGCAAGAGTTCCAGATAAACTTTCTTCCATATGAAATTTTTAAATCAATTAAGTTCTTTTTGTAATTTATGTTTTGAAACTGTCAAATAAAATGTAAAATATATTCTATAGCAAAAAAATTTTTTAATGAACATATCTAGTAAAGCAGGAATTGATTCTACTGATCTTGCAAAGAGAGGTGAGAGCTTGATAAGAAAATCAACTAATAGATATTTAACTACAGTGAAAATTGCTTTCAGAGCGAAACAAAGACGTTTTGATGATTTTGATGGCTTATTAGAGGAGTCAACTATTAAACCCGTTCAAAGATCAATAATCGAACTAAGCGATGAACAAGATCAACCAGATTTACTTCCAGGTTAATTTTGGTAAAAGATGAAAAAGGATGGAGATTACTTAGAGATTTTAAAAAAGGCAAATTCTGCTTTTTGATTGGAGTTGATAATTGGTCAATCGAGTTGCAAAAAAGTGAATTCTATTCACTTTACCTTCTACTTTTACGAATTAATGAACAATTATTAGTTATCAAGGATCAACTAATGGATGAAGAATCTATTACTTTAGAATTAGAAAATCTTCCTTGGTATATTCAGTTAGAGGGGAAAAAGAATGAATGGAGTTTAAGGTTTGTTTTTGAAAGTCAAGATCAAACCAGATCCTTCGAAATGTATTGGCCAATACCAATAGCACAAAATTTATTTTTTGAAATAAAAAACATGTGGGAATCAATGGATTAAAAGATAAATAAAATTGGAAATTTTAGAAAATATTTCCCCCTCAATAAAAATTTTTTTCACAATTTTTCCACAGTATTTTTTTAAAAAATATCTGTTCATCTAAAGCATGTGGAAAACCTCTGATTTTAAATAAATCTATATATTAAAGTTAGATTTAATTTTAAAAAATTAATTTCCATGACAACCCCTATTATGACACAATTCTCATTATTCTATAATTTGAGACTGTCTCTTAATAATGCTTGTTGACGATTTAGTAATTTTGGAGAAAACTACAACTTGAGGATTTAATTTCAAATAGAATTTTTTGATATGCAAGAGTTTAATTACGACGAAAATTCAAAAGTATTAAATGATAAAGATGAGGTAATAAGTTTCAAATGTGAACTTCAAGAAAATCTTCAAAAGGCTATGAAAGAATTCGTTGAGGAGCATCCTAACTGGGATCAATACAGGATACTACAAGCCGCTATTGCAGGATTTTTGATGCAAAAAGGGTTTCAAAATAGGGATTTAACGAGACTTTATATAGGCAATATGTTTTCAATGAATTTTAAGGATTAAAAATTCTTTATATTTTTTTTAGTAGTATTTTTGCAATGTCATTTCTGACAGGTAATATGGATAACCTATTTCCTTTTTTTACTACTAATAACTCATCCTCATTAAATAAAATCTTTAATTCAGGTAAACTTAAAATCTTATCTGACTTAGATTTATATTTTACTTTTACACAATCCCATCTCGGATTATCAGGTTTCGATTTTGGATCAAAATATTTTGAATCTTGATCAAATTGAGTGGGATCAATAATATTTAGATCTATTACCTCCATAAGTCCCACAATACCTGGGGGTTTACAATTTGAATGATAGAAAAAAACTTTATCTCCTTTATTCATTTTTCTCATAAAATTTCGAGCCTGATAATTTCTTATACCGTCCCATAAAGTTATACCGTCATTTTTTAAAGTATCTATGCTGTAAGCATCAGGCTCACTTTTCATTAGCCAGTAATTTATCTCTGTCATATCAATTGATTTTAAGAAATTAGGTTTGCTAGAATTTTACTAGAATGAGATCTTTCCTTTTCCTCTATTATCCATATCTTTTCTCTTGAGGAAAGTAGTATTTTGAATAAATGAATAGGATTTTAATAAATTAATGAGTTTGACTATAGTAATTTCTGTGAATGAAGCGCATGAATATTTAAGAACGAAAGATTTTATTTATCTTGGGAATTAAGGTCTTTTTCCCTTAATTTTTGAATAATATACCCTTTTTCATAAATTATTCTTTTTTTTGAATACTCTTCCCAACCAATTGTTTCGCAAAGATTAAGCTCTTCATCTAATTGTTTGCAAAGATTTACTATATCTAATTGATCTGTGCGCCTTAGTTCCTCCTTACCATCCCAATCATCAAATTCAATTGGAAGTTGTTTAGGTTTCGCAAATTCAGTTTGCGCAAGTAAATATTGTTCTACACACCAACAATTTCCAAGAGTACTTTGGCGATGAAAATGCTCAATCCTTTCATATTTATGTTCTCTTTTGGTTAAATTTTTTGAAATGCCGATTTTTAAATAATCTAGAATTTCAACTAAATATATTTCAAATGGTCTTTCTGCCTTCTCTTTATCGGTTTTAAAGTTGCTTAGACCATAAAATCCTTTCTCCAGATCACCACATTTAGGACAACCTTGCCCCCTTAAATGAGCAATAGCTTGTTGTTTAAAATCACCATGAATAGGACAAGTTATTAAAACATAATCCTCAGAATATTGATATGTAACTTTTTCATATGAGTATTTAAAATTGTGAATATCATTTGCTTCTGATATGAAAAGCTCAGTAGTTCTTCCTACCCCTGCACATTTAGGACAACCCTTACCATGCATTTCATTTAAGTGATATGACACTTCTTGTTCAAAAAATCCGTGATGTCTATTTACTAAACAAAGTATATCAGTAGCGATTGTTGCTTTTTTTTGACATTTTCTGTTAACTGTTCGAGTTGTAATTTTACAGTTTTCATAGTTAAATTTATCACCATGTTTTTCGCTAGCTCTTTTAATAAATTCCTTTAGATTTATTCTTCTTTTATTAGCCTTTATTTCTTCTGAACATTTAGGACAGCCAGTATTTGTTATTAAATGTGTTTCTGCTCTATTTTGTGTAATCCATCCATGCACTGGACATTTAAATTTTATTGATTCACGGATTCCTTTCCAAGATTTTTGATCATATTGATATCTGTTTTCAAATAACTTATTTGCTTTTAGTTTAAATATTTCAAAAGTAATTCTTTGAGCGTGAGTTCCTTTTTCTCTTCCACATTTTGGACAACCCCACTTATTTTCTTTTTTTAGAAAATGATCTGGATATACTTCAACCCAGCTATGTTCTGGACATCCTATTGTTACTTTAGATCTAGAAGATTTATAGTTAACTCTACTAAGATCAAATGTATTACCCCACCTCATTGTAGCTTTTTTAAGCCATTCACTATTGGTATATTTCTTTGACATATAAGATTAAATATTTAGATCTTTCTTCAAATCTTCTATGAAAGTTTTTAACTCATTTTTTATTTTTTTGGTTCTTTGATCATCTTGAGGTTGGTAATTTATTTCATTTTCAAGAAGGGTTAATTTGTTTTTTGAATAATCTGGTGAAAAAAACAACTTTTTTCTGCAGTATTCTTTCCATTCTTTTCTTTCATTCTCAGACAAATACTCAAAATGATTTCTGCAAAGATATCTATAGGCTAATTTTGAAAACCTTTGATCCTTAAAACTTGGAATTTGATCAATTTTTTCATCTGTTTTTAGATTTAACCAATGTTTAGCAAGATTAAGATCACTATCTGATATAAATCCTCCTGAATATAAAGCCTCATCTACATCTATATCTTCTTTGATTGAAGAAAAAGAAAGATTTTCTCTTAAGATCTCCAAAGATTTTGAGGAATTGATTATTTTATTTAAGTTTTTTTGTATTTTTTCTAAATTTATATTTAACTTTTCTGCTATCTTTTTTTCAATTACAGAGTGGTCGCACACGAAGGGGGCATGATTTATTTTTACTGTTCTAATACCTATATCTTTTCTCTCTCCATGTTTGCTTTTTTCTAAATTAATATATCTTGAAAATTCTTTAGGAGTTATTGAAAATAAATTTTCTGGGTTAAACTTCAAATCAAAAGCAATTAATTCATTATTATTTCTCGGATTTTTAAATAATGGAAATATAAGAGCCGTATTTGAAAAAGCTGTTCCTACAGAGGAAGAAACAAATACAAATGGTTTCTTTTCATTTTTGGAATCATTAATAATTGCATTAACAACATTTTTATTTCTCAGTGAAAAAGCAAATTTATATATTTCTGGTTGTTTATTTTTTATTAGTTTAGCGATACCTATTGTCGCTTCGATATCACAAAGAGCATCATGGGCATTACTCATTTCTATCCCATTTGATTTTGCGATGTCCTCTAATTTAAATGAAGGCTTACCATCTTCTCTATAGAACCAGTTAATACCTTCTGGTCTCAGCGCTTGGCAAGCTCTAACCAAATCAATTATGTCCCATTTTGAATTACCATTTTTCCAACTCCACCCATATGGATCAAGTAAGTTTCTATAGAAAAGATGATGTGTAAAAAGGTGGTCAAACTTCATAGTGTTGTAACCAACTGCACATGTATTTTTTGTTGTTAGTAGTTCATGAATTTCTTTTGAAAAATCGCATTCTTTTAATGCATGTCCTGGTAAAGAGTTGGGAGTTCTTCCATGAATTAGGCATGAGTCTAAGCTTGGTAAATAGTCATTATGAGATCTACAAAAAAATTCATCAGGTCCACTAATAATATTTAAATCTAGGTCTGTTCTATACCCTACAAATTGAACTGGTCTATCTTTTAAAAAAGAAAGACCATAAGTTTCAAAATCGTACCAGTATAAGGTCTCCATTTTTATAAAAACTTGTAAGGTCTAAAAGGATTAACCTTCAAGGTTTTTCTAATTTTTGCAGGCTTTAGAAATTTTGAATAAATTTCAGGATATTTTTTTTGTACGTCTTTTTTTGTAAAGGATTTTGAAATTTTCCTTGTCCAGTTGCATACATCTTTTATCCCTGCATTATCTTGCGTTGCGATTTTTAGTGCATTCTCTAGTTGAGATTTTTTTAATATTAATGGTTGCATTAATCCATGAAATTCCAACCAAGAGGAGTGTAATAACTCAAGCTTGGAATTTCTCGCTAATGTGATTAATTTTTCTTTTTTATAAACTTGTTTCTTGCATCTATTTTCTAATTCCTTTAATTTATTGCTATTTGAAATATTTTTTGAGGATTTAATTTTTGTAAAAGAAAATCTTGGCTTAACCTTTTCAATATATAATTCTTCTGCAAATACAGGATACTGTTCTTTAAAAAGTTTTAAATCGAAACCTTGACTGGGTTTAGAGATTTCGTAGTAACATATTCCTTCTATATTGTTTAGATAATCACCACCTAGGGATCTGAATTGCAGTTCAATATCATTTTTCTTAAATTTTAATAGGCTTAATTTGGTTTCTAAATTATTGAGCTCATTTAAGATGTCAGTTAAATCTGATGAAGCTTCAATTATTTTTCCATTATCCTCCAAAGATGAATATTCAATTATTTTATTATTAATTTTTAAATCAGACTCAAGTGATAAATTAATTTCCCTAGCTAAATCTGTATAAGTTTTAATCCCATCTTCTGGATAATAGAACCACTCTCTTATTACTCTATATTTTGCTAACCTTTGATGCACAAATGCTTCAAGTGTATGCTCAGGCACTTTAGTTTTTATTTCATCTTCAACGACAAGTAACCTTGGGTTAGAGCCTTGATGTTCAGATCTTCTATCTTCAGATGAGCGACTTTCATTGACAACGCCTATTTTTACATATCTAGGAGAAGAGAAGCCCAAGAGATCCTTTTCAGTTAAAAAATATAGAGAACCTAATTTGTTTTGATCCACTGTATTACCCACTCAATAAATACCCCCATCAATTACGCCATCTTTCGTTAAATCTTTATCTTTTGTTAGGTCATTTATAAAATCTGCTACGTCATTATCATTTAAATAGCTTCTTGATTTGTTTATGGCATCAAATATTTCACATACATCAAAGCCTTTGCTCTTTGCATTTTTAAGTGAAGCAAAAATTTCCCTTTTGATTTTTTTGCATTCTTCTAGACCAGCTCCATACATGTCTGGATCATCATAATATGATTCTCTTGATGAAAAATCTTCCTTAAATAGCTCGAATATTTTATCTGCCGTAGAGAAAATGCCCTCAAGATCGATAGTCTTTTTGCTTTGAGACCATTCTTTGTCTGTAAATTCACCAATTGGCTTTGTTGAAAGAGTTTCTTGAAAACCTTCAGGACCATTTTTTAACTTTTCGAAGTCTTTAAATATCTTTTCATATTCCTGATCTGCACGCATCTGTTCAAATATAAGGTTTTGTTTATGGTCAAATTTAAGCAAAGCCTCTCTATTTTTGATTACTTCTTCCATAAGTCTAACTGCAGTTGGATGAACTGATCCTTCTTCTAATTTCCTATTAAGTGTTTCCTCTAATAATGAAGAACATAAAGACGAAGCAGATCTGCCTGTTAGTACGGACCAGTATTTAAGTAACTCAGCATGAGCGGCTGATGCTGGCGTTACATTTATTCTTGGAGTATCAGGCACTGTTTTTGATATAATTACCATAACTGTACCAGATACAAACATATATGTCCATATTGATTGACAAAAATATTAAATTAAATTAGTATTCAAAAATTCTTATCGAAAAAATTTTTTCTTATTAATTATGGGACTATTACCAAAAAAAATTGCTGATCAAATACCTCCATCTATGGCTCAAGAAGGTATGGGTGATGAATCAATTGTTTATGTTAAATTTTTTAATCCAATTTTGAATTGGACTTGGTATGTAACTGAATATGATCCTAAAGATGAAATATTTTTTGGATTAGTAAAAGGTATTGAAACTGAATGGGGATATTTTTCATTACTTGAATTAAAAAACGCAAAAGCCACCATGCGCGACATTAGTTTTAGTCCTACTAGGCTTGGGGACATAATATTATGAAACAAGAAAAATATGGATTAACTCTGAATTATGAGCAGGGTAAAAATCATTATTTTAAAGTCTCAAAAATGTGGAGAACTTTATCTAAAAATGGTTTTATTGGCTTTGGTTCAAATTATCATTCAGGAGAGACTTTTCGTCTGTGGTCAGAACATAATTGTTACTTAACTAATTCTGTAGTCATTTGTAAAGAAATTTTAGATGTGGATTGTTTTATCATTGATGACTTCTTGTCAGAACAAATCTGTGATATTGATGATTTTGTAAAAGATTATCAAATTAATAAATTTAGTATTCCAATAATTAATCCTGAAAATCCAGAAAAATTAACTCAATTAGAGCAATTTGAAATATTCAAATATGAGGAGGGAGAAAATTGAATTTATCAATTGCCCAAAAATTTTTAATTTTCAGAGATACTATGCTATCGCGTCTAACTTCACACTCAAGGCTGAATGAGCTGATGCAAATTGATATTAAAAATTTAGAGCACAAATTAGATATGTTAGATACAAAGGTTGATGTACTTGAAAATAATATTAGGGAAGTGGGACAGGCTGTAATTGAAGGTCAAGCTTCTAACGAAGAAGAATTTTAATTTTAAATTTTCAGGGTGAGAAATTTTTGTACTTTTATTGGAAGAATTCTTATGAGGTTTGCTAGAATTTTGCTAGAATAAAAAAATTAAAATTTAAGAAAAGCTAGTCATACCAAACTGGTACATAGTTCATTAGCCAGTATTTAGGTTCAGTCATAGTCTATAATTTGCGGGAAATAGTGCTGCTGGTATGGTGCTGGTATGGCATTTTGTTAACTTTTTCGAAAGTTAGCCAAATCCAAAGCATTTTGTTTATTTTATCGAAGATATTTGGTCTAAGAAAGTTTAGAAAAATATAGAAACAGATCGCTTGAAGTAAACTTTTTTTGAAATCAATAAACGTAGTATTTACAATCCTTTTCAGGGATTGAGAGAGTCTTTTATACCAGCAGATTGTCCAATCAATACCAGCTAGGCATGTAAAACCCAGTCATAGACTAGGTTGAATGCTCTCTCTATAGAACTACGTACTTAATGCTTAAGCTGCTTCTGGAGCAAATATTCTGCTGTTCTCTCTCCAATATCTACATCCTTTAATGAGATGATCTCCTTGAGGAATAAGCTTTTGATGAAACGGACAAGTAAGGATGGTGACACAAGAACTTGTCGTGCTGTACCTGAAGTGATTGCAGGTAATACAAATCTTACGTCGTTTTCTTACTAATATTTCGTCCTCTAGATAATCCCATTCCTGCCAGTCCTCCATAACTATATAGTACAAGTGTACTAATATTTATAGCAACTAAAAAGGGTAAGAGTCAACAAGTTTATTTGCTCTTTAAAAGGATATTTCTCGCCGTATTCCATCTCCGCTCGAAAGACTCTTCTCTACTTGATTCTTCTATCTGATTGCCATAGTCATCTATACCGTTGTAGTACACGTCTAGAACGTACTCTACAAAGGGTTCAAGGGCTTTCCTTCTCTTTGATATAACAAGCTTGCTGAAGTCATCCATAGACTTCTGTAGCTTGTCTCTTTGTAGGTTATGGATCCATGAGGAACCTTGGTGATGGTAGATAAGAACCTTTACTAAATCTTCATGGTCAAGCCAAGGTTGTGCTTCTTTTATTTGTTGTATTCTGTCCATTTGTTAAGTTTTAATTGTTAGTTATCTATGAGTGGTTTTCGTGGGGTGGCATGGGGTCAATCGTGTTTCCCTATATGTAAATAAGACCCTCACAAATTTTCCCCAAAAGTTTAGAGCTATTCTATTTTTCCTAATATTCCCTAATAATTACTAACACTCTTACCACCACGTCTTAATTACACTATTAACACTATTAACACTATTAATACTATTAACACTATTAACACTATTAATACTATTTAACTTGTTAGTGGAGGTGCTTGATAAATATCCATTAAGTGGATATTAATAAAGGGGATTTTGTGTATTTGTTGTCTTCCTCTTCCCCTCCCCCTAATAGGGTGCCATCGTTCTCCCTCAAAAGGGGACTATCGCTCTTAAACCTTGTAATAGTATTACTTTTTAAGTCTAGTTAAAGAGTTAGTGGTAGTACTTAGAAGTGATATCTCTAAGGGATATCCAGCTAAGCTTGTTGTGTTAAATAAGATTTGTTGTGTTCCCCTAATAGGATGAACTCGATTCTTTCCACCTAATAGCTGGTGGTCGTTATTTATTGAATAATTGACAGTCGATTTAAAATAAGGGGCAATTAGTTTCTTTTTCTTGTGAAGAGATTTGTTTTATTACCCTTATCATTGATTTTACTGACTAGTTGTTCCGCCGTAGATAATTATAAAAGCGAGTTAAAAGAGGAATTAAAAACCGAATTAAAATCTGAAATCACAGCTACTTTAAAAGAAGAATTTGATAAAAATAAAAAATACGAGATACAAATTATAGATGATACTTTACTAGGTATAAGTAATTTTGAAACAGAACAACCTAGCTATGGAGGTTGCAGAGTTGAAGGGGATTTCAAATTTAATATAAAAGTACCTGACAATTTTACTGGTGATATTTCAGATACAGAGGCAACTTACCTAATTAAAGGAAAAGAAAAAATTTATTCTTATTTTGAGACATTCATTGATGGTAAATCTCTTAACGGTACAAATTTATATGAATACGAAGAAAATCGACTTTCTACAGATGGACAATTAATATGTTCAATAAATTCTTCTGATGACATTAAATTAAAGTCTTTTAGTAATAAAATTATGTTATTCCCAGCGATCAAGCCACTAGTAAAATGAAACGCTTACTACTCCCACTACTAGCTGCACTTGCTTTTCCTACTGCTGTTGAATCAAAGTTTTATAAAGTAGAGACAGACTTGATGACCGATGAAACAAAAATACTATTTTCTATTAGTAGTGAAACCCTAGTCCAAGACTCGATAGGAGGAAGAGATAAGATTAATCTTTTTGTTAGATGTAACAATAGTATTCCACAAATCCTTTTTGTAACTCCAACCTATAACGCCGACAATACAAGAGTTGGCGTTAGATGGGATAAAGATAAAGCATCTTTCTACAATTGGAATAAGTCAACAGATAGCCAAGCTTTTTTTCATCCAAGACCTAAAGAATTTGCTCAAAAACTGAAAGAAAAAAGTTTTTTAACAGTTCAGTGGAGCCCATACAGCAGTACAAGTCGTGCGGCAAAGTTTGATTTAAATTCTCAAGAATTTAAAGAAGATATTTCAAAAGCCATAGCAGATGGGTGTAATTTTTAAATGAAACGCTTACTACTTAAACCGCTACATTAAATACGATTGACAGTCGATCTAAAAGAAGGGGCAATTAGCTTCTTTTTGTTCTTGCTTTTTTATCTCCTTAGCATCATATACTGGGCAATTATTCTGTTCAAGAGATGAGAAAAAGTTCTTCTTTTAAAAGTTTGAAATATAAGGAGTTAGTAGGAAAAGTTGCATTTAGTCTTCTATTTTTTAAGTAGGGCTAATTCTTAATAGCTTATTCCTTTGATATTGAAATAAGTTGATCAGGATCATAATTAGAAATCCAACTTAGTATTTTATCTTCCTCTTCTAAAGTTCTAGTGCATGCAAAACCATATTTTGCTCTTACTTTTTCGGAAGCCTTATGCAAAGCTTGAATAGCAAGAGACTTGAAATCTGAAATCTTTAAAGAATCTCCAGGTTTAAAATATTCAAGAATTACCGTCGAGGGAGAATATAGAGATTTTTTTTTACCATCTGGTAAATTTAATTGAAAATTAATTTCAGGCATTTTTTTAGTATCCTTTGTCTTTTATGTAAAAATTTTAATTGATTGGAGCATTATAGATTTAATTTATATGAGTAAATCCAGTGAGAGGATTATCTTCCTCCCAAAGTAATTCTGCTCCATTTGAATTTTTGATATAAACACTGCTATTACCATTTTCAAAGTTGCCGACATGACAGCAAATAAGTTCATCATATGGTCTTAAAGCATCCTTTAAAAAATTAGCTTTATCTGGCTTGATAGCACAAAGAAAACCATAGCTTGGAAAACATGTAAGCCAGTCAAATTCTGGTACTCCTTTGGGGCGTTCAATTTTCTCAATATCAATTATAATTTTTTTTCCAGCAGATTCAGCAAACATTACTGCAGTGCCGGTGATACCTCCCATGCTAATGTCTTTGGCTGCGTGAATAATATTTTTTTTTGCAAGAAAGGGTATCAATGAAAAATGTTTTTTAAGTAAAGTTGCCGAGGCTTTTGTAGCCGCATCCCAGAACGGATAATCTTTAAAAAAATATCCATCTTTATTCGCTATTATCCATAATTCATCTCCAGAATCTGCGAACCTTGAAGAAAGAATAGGACCTTCTATAAGTCCAAGAATTGATACGGATAAAGCAAAATATGGACTTTTTTGATTTGAGTGACCACCTACCATTGGGACATTAAATTTTTCACAGGCAAAACTCATACCAGAAAGAATTTTATTATGTTTTTCTAAATCATTTTCACTCCAAATACTATTTACTAAAGCTATGGGCTTCCCACCCATTGCAGTGATGTCACTGATATTAACTAATACGCTGCTCCAACCTGCGAACCACGGTTCTCTTTCTACTAAGCTTGGACTAATTCCTTCACTCGCCATTAATAACAGGCCTGATTGTTGTGGAATTACTGCTGCATCATCTCCAAGCATTGCAGATTTACCAAGTTCGCTGAACGGGCTATGTGAGAAAGTTTTTGCAGCACTTTGAATATCTTTTTTAGATTCAATACCACTATGTGTTTGCAATTTTTTGATAAGTTTATCTAACATTTTATGTGGTCATTTTTTCAATAAATACCAGCCTGGTCTGCTTAATTTTGAAGGCTTGTAATAATTTAAGTCAGCTTCCATTAGGTGATGTTTTATTCCCTTGATTTTTATTTGTTTAATTGATTTCCATTTGAGGCGTCTAAAAAAACTCACATTTTGGATCTGAACGGTTGCTAAAAATTGATCGCACCCCCATCCATTTGCTGTAGTTACTGCTTTCCAGATCAATCCTTTTCCTATTTGGTTGAATTTACGGAAAACAGAATCAACACCTAGTCTCCCCCCATACCATTGTCTTTTTTTTGTTTCGTAAATTCTCACTACGCCAACGACTCTCTCTTTAGTGCCATATCCAGAATTCAATGAAACTATTGGATATGCATCTTGATCAATTTCATCAATGTCAGATTCAGCAAAAATATTCTGTTCTTCGCAAAATATTCTCTTTCGTAATTCCCAGTAATCTTTGATAAGGGGAGAATCATCTTCAAGTAAATGAAACGAAAAGTTTTCTGAATTTGAACTTGGAGATATCATAAAATCTTCTTCTTCAATTCCAATACCTGATCTTACGGAGGGTGTGAAATAGTAAGGCGCAGAGCTAAAGCTTCTGCCGATATCTTCACTTGAGGGGTCAATAAAAAACATTATATTTAACTCTCAAATAGTGATAAAGCTGAGCAGGCACCGCATTTGGCACAACCAGCGGACATTTCATCAGATTTTATGTTGCCTTCATTTAGTAATTGCGAGACTGATTGATAAATATCAATCATGAAATCAGTGCTTGGGGAGGGGTGATGTTCCAGAGGCGTTCCTGCTATTGGCACAAATGGAACTATGAAAGGATAAACTCCTATAGATATCAATTTTTTACTGCAATTTATTAGGGATTCTTTGCTATCCCCTAGTCCAGCTAATAAATATGTAGAAACTTCTCCTCTGCCGAACACTGAGACACTTTCTTCGAAGGCTTCATAGTATCTTTCAAGAGAAATTTCAGATTTGCCGGGAAGAATTTTTTTTCTTATCTTCTCCTCCACAACCTCTAAATGCATACCTAAACTATCAACGCCTGAGTCTTTCATTTTTCTAAACCAAATTGGATTATCAGGCGGTTCGCATTGACCTTGGATCGGAATATCAACTTTAGCCTTAACAGCCTTTGCTGCTTCTGCCATTATTCTTGCTCCCCTATCACTACTGTTTGGGGTCCCTGTTGTCATTACTAATTGCTTTATTCCATCAAGTCTTACAGCAGCTTCTGCAACTTCAGCTATTTGATCTGGAGTTTTTCTTACGATGGTTTGTTCGTTTTCCAAAGATTGCTCTATTGCACAAAACTGGCAAGATTCTTCTCTATGTTTGAAACGAATACATTTTTGAAGAATAGTTGTAGCTAATACATCCTTGCTATGAAGAAGAGCAATCGACTTATAAGGTATACCATCTTTTGTTTTTAAAGAATAAAAACTTGGTTCTTTTGTGGTAGATAATTCCTTGATATTTGAATCTTCACTATTTTGGAGAATAAATTGTCCGTCAGGCTCCTCGGAAAGTTGATAATTAGATTTTTTAGATATGTGATTATAAACCGGAACCATCACAGTCTTCCCTTTAATAGTTAAAGCTCTATGATCGGATGGACCAGCGCCTCCTTTCCTACCCCTGTTGCCCTTTTTAGGCGTTGAACTTATCCCATTAACTTGTAACTCAGTAATAATTTTACCTAGTTCAGACATGATTGATTTCCTCTAAATAGTCTTTTGTAGTTAGATCTTTTGGTATGAAGACTTTTTCATTTGATATCTCAAATACCTTGTTGGGGGATGTATTAAGTTTTAGAGAAAGAAGATCTGGACGACTGTAGTGACCAACACTATCCATCATTCTTTTCCTTTTTGTAATAAGCGATAAATTAATTTCTGCTATGGCTAATCCTTCTCCTTCATTAAGTGGTCCTGCCAAATACTTGCCTTCTGGGCTAATAATTGCTGTGTGACATCCTCCCTGAAATGCTTTATGAAGATTGGTTTCGGACGTTATTTTTTCATAATCTTCTGGATCGAGCCAACCTGTTGAGCAAATCACAAAACAGCCTGCTTCTAAAGCATGATGTCTCATTGTGACTGCAGTTTGCTCGGTAAATATTGGACCAACTAATGAACCTGGAAATTGAGCACAATGTATTTGTTCCCCTTTAGCCATAAGGGCAAATCTTGCTAAAGGGTTATAGTGCTCCCAACAAGCCAAAGATCCTATCTTGCCAAGTTGAGTATCTACAACTTCTAAACCAGAACCATCTCCTTGACCCCAAATCATTCTTTCGTGAAAAGTAGGAGTTATTTTTCTTCTTTTTAAAACAATTTCACCTTTTTCGTTGAAAAGAATTTGAGTATTGTACAAACTTCCACCATCAAGTTCATTAACTCCTAGAAGAACTTGGATGTTATATTTTTTAGCTGATTTCCCAACTATGTCTGTAACTGGACCCGGGACTTCTACTGCTTGCTCATATAGCTTCATATGAGATTTACCCATGAGAACTGGCGGCTCAACAAATGAAAAATAAGGGTAGTAAGGAAGAAAAGTTTCGGGAAAGACTATCAATTTTACATTTTTTGTAGCTGCCTCTTGGATCTTTAAAAGGACTTTATTCAATGAGCCATTTAAGTCAAAAAGTACAGGTCTAACTTGAGCAGCAGCTACTTTAAATGTTTTAGTCATTTTCTTAGAGCTTGTGTCTTACAGAGTCCAAGTATCCAAAATAAATGCCCCTTCTTTGCGATGCATTAACACAATATCGAGAACATCTAAAGGACTTATTGGTTTTATCCCTGGAGTGAGAGCTCCTTCCCCATGCCCGTACAAAGCTTGTAATGCAAATCGACAAGCATAAACTTTACCGCCTTGACCCATAAATTTTTCTAAGCGAGCATTAAAATTTAAATGACCATCAAATGCTGCATCTCCTAGCTTTGGAAAGCCTCTTTGTAGTCCTAGAGTTACTCCTGGACCATAAAGCAATATTGAAGTTTCAAAACCCTTATTTATAAGACGACTAGCTTGTAAAAGATTAACAAGACCAATAGACCCCTCAAAAGCAACAGTATGAAAAGTTAGTAAGGCTTTCTCTCCTGGTTCGGCTTTAACATCTGGGAATACTTTTTCTTCATAATCAACTAAGAATTCTCCAGGCTGATTAGCGGGACGAGTTACAGATGGCATGAAATTTTAAAAAAACTTTTGATATTTTCCGACTTGCTTTCCAAAAAGAATGTAACGGATATCACTAAATTGATTAACTTAAGATTTCTGATAAAAACTTTTTTAGTGAGTTTTATAACAAATTAAAATTCATAAACATGACAAAATTAAAATATTGAAGAAAAAGATGGCTGAAGAATTTCTAAACCAAATCTCTGCTAAATGTTCTGTAATTATTATTGGCGCAGGACAAGCAGGATTGTCTATTGCTCATTCACTACGAAAAAAAGGGATAAAGCCTCTTATTTTAGAAAAAAATTATGTTGGTTTTTCTTGGGAAGAACAACGTTGGGATTCTTTCTGCCTTGTGACGCCAAATTGGCAATGCACACTTCCTGATTATCAATATTCTGGTAAAGACCCTAATGGGTTTATGGATAAAGAAAATATAGTTAAATATTTAAAAAAATATTCTGAATTTGTTAAGGCAGATATCCTTGAAGGGATTGAAGTAAAACATTTAGTTAAAAAAAATGAAAAGTTTTTTATTTCAACTAACCGTGGAAATTTTGAAGCTGATCAAGTCGTTATAGCAACTGGAGCTTATCATATCCCGAACCGACATCCTCATTCTGAGAGGTTACCAACCAATATCCTGCAAATTGATGCGAGAGAATATAAAAATGCAAATTCATTACCAGATGGACCTGTCCTAGTTGTTGGCAGTGGTCAATCAGGTTGTCAAATAGCTGAAGATCTTTTTTTTGAAAAAAGAGAAGTTCATTTAAGCGTTGGGAGTGCCCCAAGATCTCCCAGAAGGTATAGAGGAAGAGATGTTGTAGATTGGCTTGACAGAATGGGTTATTATTCAATGCCTATTGGGGAACATGATGATCCTAAAAGTGTAAGGAACAAAACTAATCATTATTTAACTGGAAGAGATAACGGAAGAGAAATAGATCTTAGAAGGAGAGCGATAGAAGGGATGAATCTTCATGGACGACTGGAAGAGTTAACAATTAACGATATTCAATTTTCAAATGATCTTTCTAAAAATCTTGATGGAGCAGATTCTGTTTACTGCAGAATAAGAAATAGTATTGATGAGTGGATTTCAAAAAATAATATAGATGCTCCCAAAGAAGAGAAATATTCTCCTTGCTGGGAACCAACGGAAGATGTCAAAGGTAATAAAATGTCATGCAAAAACTTAGCAGTTGTAATTTGGTGTACAGGTTATAAAAGTGATTTTAGTTGGGTAGATATCTCAGTTTTTGATGGATCTGGCTTTCCTATTCATGAAAGAGGTGTGACCCAATCATCTGGACTGTATTTTATTGGCTTACCTTGGCTTTATACATGGGGCTCAGGACGTTTTTGTGGAGTAAAAGATGATGCTAACTTTTTAGCAGATATTATTTCATTGAGATCAAATAAATCGGCTGCTACTAAAGAAATGTTGGAGTGCAAAGCTCTTTTAGGTTCTTAAATAATACAAATTTTGCTAAAAGTTTGGATAGAAACTTATTCTTTGAGAACACAGTTATAACTAGACGAGCTCACTTTTCATTCGCCAGTAATTAATTTCAGTCTTATCAATTAATTAGAAAGAAATTGCAAGTCGTGAACGAATCGTGAATATAACATCGTACTATTAGTTTTATATTATCAATTAATTAATTCTTTCATCAATAAGTTCCAACCTATTAATGATGCCGTTTGATCAAAGGATTCTCTCTCCTCGCACATAAAGCCATGATCAGCTCCTTCAATTTCAATATAACTAAATCTCTCTTCTAAAGGATCAAATTTTTTAAACATTTTTTTTATTTCTAATCGATCTTTTAAAGGAATCAAATCATCTGCAGATCCGCAAATAAAATTTAAATTACCTGAAACTTTTTCGAGCAAAACTATAGGGGCAAAATTAGTATCGGTTCTTGGAGTTGTAACTCCTGCTCCATAAAAACAAAATGAATTATCTATTCCTTTCAAAGAAGATGCAATAAGTGCAGCATGCCCACCAAAACAAAATCCAATAATAGCGATTTTCTTTTTTGGATATTTTTCTTTAACCCAATTTATTGCTGCAGAAACATCTTCAATAATATTTTTAAAAGTAGTTAAATTTTTATGATGCCTGCCTAATTTTAAATCCTCTTCGCTGTACCCTAAATCCAAATTTGGAGCTGTTCTTCCATAAAGGGGGATGGCTAATACAGGTAAATTTTGTGCAGCTAATTTTTCAGAAAAACTTCTTATCCAATTATTTATTCCAAATACCTCTGGTAAAACCATAGTGATATATTCAAACTCATTTCCAGAATCTACCCACCAAGATCTTAAAGGTAAATCGCCACTATAAATATTTATCCATTGACCTTTCATAAGTTTTTATTTGAAAAATTTATTAGTAAAAACTAGGGTTTTGTTCCTTTAAAATTAGATCAACTGTCAATCATGATAACCAACTTTAGAAACAATATTTCCTGAAACGGGATCAGTTACTCCAAGTTCAGGAGACAACTCTTCCATAAATCCTCTAACCTCATCAAGGTGAGCAATCATAGCTGGTCTTTGAGCTGCAATAGCTTCTGCACTTTTCCAGATCCCAACAAAACAGTAATCATAATCTCCAGTTTTAGCGATATATCTTTGAGTCATCCCCTCAAAGCTTGTTTTATCTATTACTTGAAAATATTTATCTACACAATCTGACTTTAATTTAAATCTAACAACATTCATAAAATTTTTAGCAGTCATAAAAAAAAAGGAGCTAATTGCCCCTAGTTTAGATTGACTGTCAATCAGGTTGATTTATTCTTCAGGATTCAGAGTCGGTACACCTTCTGCTGAAGCTACAGCAACCCACATAACTGCTGAAGAATTGCCACTATTAGCCATTGTATGAGCGGGAGTATTTGCTGAGAGAACAAATGAATCTCCCTCCTTAAAGGTTTTACTAATACCGGTCTTTTCAGCAAGCGTTAATTCACCACTTTCAATATGTCCCAGTAAAGGTACCGGATGAGAGTGCATTGGTATCGTTGCTCCATTTTCAACTTCTACTCTAATCAAACGCATTTCAGCTTTTCCTTTGGGATACTTAAAATTATCTCCATCAATGTTTTCTGAAGAGGTGAAGATTTCTTGTACATCAACAGGAGATTCTGCAGCTATGGAAATGCTTGGATTGATAAGCATTAATGCAAAAGCTAATGCGATGAATAAATTCTTGATCATGAATTTGAATTTCTAAAAAATTATTTAGACTTATAGTATTTATTTTTTAAATATCTGTCAGTACTTGATTTAACTTTTTATGTTTTTGTATAAATCTTTTATAAGGAGCTAGCCCTCCTATTTTAAATCTAATGTTAGTGTAAGTTTTCTTTCCTCAATATTATAAATTAAATCTTAAATTGTATAGAGAAACTTATATGGAACTTGTTTTATATAAGTTATATAAATCGAATTAAGTAGTCTTTTTTACCATTTGAATATACCTGTTATTAAATAAATATATTTGTCCTTGAAAAGCTCCTAAAAAATACTTTTTCTTGAAATAAAGATTGACAAGACATTCATAAAAAAAACTTTTATAAAACATTAACTTCTTTTATGAATATGTTTTTAACCAACAAGACTCGTTTAAAAATTAAGAATATTGTAAAAAGGATTTCACTAGATGAACCTGTCGCATTGGAGGAAAGAATTTATGTAGAAAAGTTTGCAAAACATAATTCAACTATATGGACATGGCTTAAGAAAGCTAATAGTTTGAGGAGATATGGCAAGCAAAAATCAGATGGAATAAATGGACTTATCCAAAATCTTGGCCTTGATGGTTTAGAAACCGAAAATCATTTCGATCCGAAAAATGATGACCTTGCTGATTGGTTTAGTGGATCTCCTGATTGGGTGAGAAGGAGCTAATTCCCCTTCGTTTAAAATAAATTTAAATTAATAATGAAAAAAGGGAACTTCCTCAACTTGTCTTGAAGCATAATTACAAATTCCGAATTGCATACATTCCATTTGAGCATAAGTTAGTTTTCTCTCAATTGATAAATTATCAAACAAACCACCAAATGCATATTGAATTTTATTTTTAATTTGATTTCCGTAAATCATGATTAACCCCCTTTTTTATAAGTTAGTTAGTACTAGCTATATACAAGAATCAAGAGGTTTAATACCTAAAATAAAAACTATAAATTAATCGTTTTTAAAATATTTCAGTAATTTCATAATCAGTATTTTTGCTCTAGGAAATTTGAATCATCACCTTTAAATTAGATCCACTGATTGGAGGTATCACTTCATGAGTACTTACAAAACGAAATACTTTAAAAACACAAAAAAGATAAATAACACTCTTTGGTTGGATAAATTAATTAATCAACTTGAAAAAAAATCAAAGGTAGTTTGATCATGAATACATTTAGAAATAAACAATTCAAAAATGAATTAGATCCCAAGTATGCCTTCTATGATTGTCTTCGTAGTTGCAAAATTAAGAGTAATTCTGAAAAGTCTTTAGAAGAATGTGTCGAACATTGTGAATCCAGTCTAGGACCAAAGAATCTCGATGGCTAAAAATAGGAATTTAAACTCTATTCAATACCTATTCTGAAGTTATAGGATTTTATATAAATTTAAGGAGGTTAATCTTGTGACCAACCTCGCAATTGAGCTACTTCTTCTAATTGTAGTTTTAGTTAATTTTGGAGCGATCCTTACCGCAAAAATTTATTCACAATCAGTAAAAGAAATTCAACGTAATAGATTATTTTGTTAGTGAATCTATAAGTAACCCATTTTTTGTTTTTTGATAAATTAATTCCAAAATAATAGATCTCAAACTAGAGATTTAATATTAAAAGTTAAAGTCCAACAAAACTAAAAATAAGGTGTATATGGCACTTCTGTTTTTAATGAATCTCCGTAGTAACTTTCAGCTGACTTTACTAAGATCCAATAAATGAAATTTAGAAATGATTTTTCCATAGGAATATCTATACCCTTTCCTAATTCAAATCAGAATTTCAAATAAAAACATCGTAGAAAATACTTAATAATTTCCTTAGTTAATTTGTGATGGATAGGTTTGTATGAAATGTTACTAAAGCTTGTTTTATCAATTGATTTGGTAATGATGCTTATTGATTACCTTAATTTTTGAAGATATATTAAATAGATATAAAAGTAAGAAATTTATGAGTACTCAAAAAAGTCAAAGTCATAAAAGACAAGAGCAAAATAATACAGAATGGTTAAATGAATTAATCAATAAAATTGAAAATATGAAAAATAAAATATCTTATAATTTTTAACTAATACCGTCTTATATCATTTATTGAGTTATTAAATATTTTTAATACTTTTGTATTTAAGTCAGCTGGCTTTTTTAATAGAGTTATTTATTTTATTTTTGCGAATAGTTATTTAACAATGTTTAAATGAGAATCTTTTAAAGCAAGTTTATGGTTCATTTTTATTTTTATTGACAATATTGAAATAAGTGTAAAAAGAATTTTAAATTTGTGACTTCTGAATCATCTAAAAATCAAAACTTTATAAGGAAGCATCCCAGCGAAGGAATGGATGCTTTAGAAAAAGAATTAAAATTACCTCTTAAAGGATGGGAAAAGGAGGTTGCCCGATCAAAGGAATATGGTTTAGAAGGAGCAAAAAGTATTGTCGATAGAAATATATCTACATTTTCAAGAGGAGAATTGCCCCATTTTGCAGGTATCAATACTTTCATGAAAGCTCCATATGTTGAAAATGTAAATGAAGTGGGAAATTATGATGTTGCGATCGTTGGTGTTCCTCATGATTCTGGAACTACTTATAGGCCCGGGACAAGATTCGGACCTCAAGGAATAAGAAAAATTTCTGCTCTTTATACTCCTTACAATTACGAAATGGGAGTGGATTTGAGAGAGCAGATTTCTATTTGTGATGTAGGAGATATTTTTACAATTCCAGCTAATAATGAAAAAAGTTTTGATCAAATTTCAAAGGGGGTTGCTCATATTTTTGCTAGTGGTGCATTTCCAATTATTTTAGGTGGAGATCATTCAATAGGTTTTCCCACAGTTAGAGGAGTTTGTCGCCACTTAGGAGATAAAAAAGTAGGGATCATTCATTTTGATAGACATGTAGATACCCAAGAAACAGATTTAGATGAAAGAATGCATACCTGTCCATGGTTTCATGCAACTAATATGAAAAATGCACCTGCAAAAAATCTTGTTCAATTAGGAATTGGAGGTTGGCAAGTACCAAGAGAAGGAGTGAAAATTTGCAGGGAACGAAGTACAAATGTTTTAACAGTTACTGATATTTGTGAAATGGGATTAAAAGAGGCCGCTGATTTTGCGATTGAAAAAGCTACTGATGGAACTGACTGTGTATATATTTCTTTTGATATTGATTGTATTGATGCTGGATTTGTCCCTGGAACTGGTTGGCCTGAACCTGGGGGTTTATTACCTCGAGAGGCATTAAAACTTTTGGAGTACATTATCAGAAAAGTTAATGTATGTGGAATTGAGCTTGTTGAGGTTTCGCCTCCATATGATGTAAGTGATATGACAGCTCTATTAGCTACTAGAGTTATTTGTGATTCAATTGCACATCTTGTAGTAAGTGGTCAGCTCCCAAGAAAATCTAAACCAGAATGGATTTCAGATAAATGCAATATGCAAGTTGATCAAAAATGGAGATAGATTATTGTGCATGAGGTAGATATGACAAAATGCCTTATACTTTCTATGGAAGAGTGGGCAGAGAAAAAAAATAAAGAAAAAATAATTGTTGAAAAGATTAATCTTAAAATTGGCGAATTTACTTGTGTAGAGCCAATATCATTAATAAATACTTTTAATGCTGCAGTCCTGGGTTCTTGGTTAGATTCCTCTGAGATTAAAATTGAAACAATACCTTTTGAAGGAAAATGCTCTAAATGCAATAGATCATATTTTCCAAAGAAAGAGAATGGATATAAATCTCCATGTTGCAATTTTAATTTAGAGGAAATTATTAGCGGGAGGGAATTAAAAATCGCATCTATTGACTTTAAAGAAAAGTAGAATTTTAGTATCTAGAATAAAAATGTATTTTCAAATATAAATGCATTTACCAATTTCAGACAAAATTGAATTAAATATTCTTCATCAAAATAGTCATCAAGCTTATAAAAATAAAGTTAAGTTAAATAATTATAATTTACTTTGCTTGAACATAATGAGTAGTCCTGGTGCAGGAAAAACGAGATTACTTGAATTAACTTTAGAAGATCTTTCAAAAGAATTTCAAAGTGCTGTTTTAGAGGGTGATATGACTACTAATCTTGATGCGACAAGATTAGAAAAATTAAATATTCCAGTAGTGCCAATCACAACTGGAAGAGCGTGCCATCTCGATGCAAATATGGTTAATGGAGGTTTGAAATTACTAGAAAAAAAAATTAATCCTGATTTACTAGATATTTTGTTAGTGGAAAATGTAGGAAATTTAGTTTGTCCTGCAGAATTTGAGATTGGGGAACATTTTAAAGTTGCACTTTTAAGTATTACTGAAGGCGAGGATAAACCTTTGAAATATCCAATAATGTTTAGAGAAGCAGATTTAATTTTGATTACTAAAGTTGATTTATTACCATATTTGAATTTTGATATCAATGAATTAAAATCAAATATAACTTCAACTAATCCGAATGCAGATGTGATAGAAATTTCTTCGATAACCAAGTCTGGATTCAATTTATGGCAAGATTGGATTAGTAAAAAGATTCTAAAATTTAAAAATAAGTAATATTGATTAAGTAACAGTAATCTCTTAAAAGTATCAGTCATTACAACTTTAGATTCGCTTTTTCTTGAGTATTGATATTACATAATATTTTTTTTTAAAAATGTTTAAAAAATTAAGAGTTTTTGTTGCCTCTTTGCTGGCTTTAATATTAGCGATTTCATTAAGTACACTATCAAGTCCTGCAGCTCCAAAAGGTGCACCAATCACTTTGGGATATAGTAACTGGGCAGGATGGTGGCCCTGGGCGATAGCTGTTGATCAAAAAATGTTTGAAAAAAATGGAGTTAATGTTCAGATGAAATGGTTTGATGGATATCTTCAATCCATGGAAACTTTTGCTGCTGGTAAAATTGATGGAAATTCGCAGACTCTTAATGATACTATTTCTTTCTTGCCAGGAGAGAATGGAGGGGAAGTAGTTGTTTTAGTTAATGATAATTCTGCAGGGAATGACCAAATAATTGCAGATAAATCAATTAAAAGTGTTGCTGATTTAAAAGGTAAAACAGTAGCAGTAGAAGAAGGTGTTGTTGATGATTTTTTACTTGTTTTAGCTCTTAATGATGTTGGATTAACTAGAGATGATGTAATTATTAAAGGTCTTCCAACTGATCAGGCTGCAACTGCATTCGCAGCAGGAAAAGTTGATGCAGTTGGTGCATTCCCTCCATTTACAGGAACTGCAATGAAGAGGCCTGGTGCAAGAGTTATTGCTAGTTCAAAAGATTATCCCGGTGCAATCCCTGATTTATTAGCTGTAAGCGGAGATTTGATTTCTGAAAGACCAGATGATGTTCAAAAAATTGTTAAAACATGGTGGGATGTAAGAGAATTCATGGAAAAAAATCCAAGAAAATCTGAAAAGATCATGGCAAAGCGAGCTGGGATTCCAACACGCGAATATAAACAATATAAAGGTGGAACCAGGTTCTTTTCTTTGGAAGAAAATTTAGAAGCTTTTAGTGATGGGTTCGGTATGAAACATATGCCTTATGCAGCGAAACAAATGGCAGACTTTATGGTAAGGGTAGGATTTATTCCTGAAAAACCAGATATGAGTAAATTATTTGACTCTTCGTTCGTTGAAAATATCAGTTAATTAACACAAAATTAAAATGGTTAGTTCAAAATTAATCAAGAGGGATAAATATTTTTTATCCCTCTTTTCATTTGGTAGTGAACCGAAAAAATTAAATAAAATATTTCTTCAAATAGCCTCACTTTTGCTTCCCCTTTTAATTTGGACATTAGTTTGTCAATTAAAACTTGTAAGTGAAATGTTTTTACCATCACCGTTAGCGGTCTTTTATTCTCTTTTGGATATGGCTGAAAGTGGAATATTATTTGAAGATATTTTTGCAAGTACTGGTAGGGTATTTGCTGGTTTTATAATTGCAACAATTTTTTCAATTCCTTTGGGAATTTTAATGGGTTCATTCCCTTCTTTTTGTGCGTTATGTGAACCATTAATTGCAATGCTTAGGTATATGCCAGCCGCTGCTTTTTCTCCTTTGCTTATTATTTATTTAGGAATTGAAGAGGCTCCAAAAATTGCTTTAATTTTCATTGGTACCGTTTACTTTAATGTTTTGATGGTTATGGATTCAGTAAAATTTGTACCCAAAGAACTCATTGAAACAACGCTTACTTTAGGAGGTAATACAAAAGATTTATTGATAAGAGTAATAGCCAGATATTCATTGCCAAGTATTATTGATACTTTAAGAATTAATATTGCAACTTCATGGAATTTAGTAATTGTTGCAGAGTTAATTGCAGCAGAAGTAGGTTTAGGTAAAAGGATTCAACTAGCTCAAAGATTTTTTCGTACAGATCAAATATTTGCAGAATTAATAGTTCTTGGATTAATAGGATTTGCTTTGGATATGAGTTTTAGATTGTTACTTAGACGTACATGTAAATGGGCTGTTTAGATGAAATTAGGTGTTAATAATATTTCAAAATATTTTGGGGAAGGTTCAAATAGAAAAAAGGCAATTGAGGGAATAAGCTTTTCAATAAGTTCTGGCGAATTTAAAACTCTTGTTGGGAGCTCTGGATCAGGTAAAAGTACTATATTGAGGATTATTGCTGGGCTTGAGAGTCCATCTAAAGGTAACGTAAAAGTAGATGGAAAAATAGTTACTGGACCGGGATTGGATAGAGGGATGGTTTTTCAGAAATATAGTCTTTTCCCTTGGCTCACTGCATCTGAGAATATTGCATTTGGAATGAATTTAAATTCTTACAAGTTGAAAGAAATAAAATATAGGACATCTTATTTATTAGAAGTAGTAGGTCTTCAGGATTCTGGAAATAAGTATCCAAAAGAATTATCTGGAGGAATGCAACAAAGGATTGCAATTGCAAGAGCTCTAGCGACTAACCCAAAAATTCTACTTTTAGATGAACCTTTTGGAGCATTGGACTTACAGATAAGAGAATCTATGCAGAAATTTCTCTATGAATTATGGAAAAAAACTTCATTGACAGTTTTACTTATAACCCATGATATTGAAGAAGCATTAGCTCTCTCTCAGCAAATATGTATTTTGGCACCTAATCCTGGAAGAATCATAAAAGAAGTTAGGGTAGATCTACAAAAAGGAGATTTAGATAAATTGAAACTTGATTCGGATTTTGTAAAATTAAGATATGAGTTATCTGATTTTTTAAGAGGCCTTCAAAAAAAATAAATAATGTCAAATAGCTTTTTGCCTACTTGGCTTTATAACGACCAAAAAATTTTTGAACTTGAATTAGATAAATATTCAAAAAATTATTGGCACCCATTGATTTTCATAGGAGAAATCAAACCTGGCGAAATATTGGAAAAAAAATTCTTTAATCAATCATTATTAATCTCGTGTTCAGAAAATAATTTAATAACTGTTTTTAAAAATAGATGCCCTCATCGTGGGTCAAAATTGTGTTTGCCAAAAACAAAATTAAATCCTTCTAAAAATATTTTTTGTCCTTATCATGGTTGGACTTTTGATAGTTTTGGCAAACTTAAAACCTTGCCATTAAAGTATGATTTTAAGACAAAAATAGAAACAGAGGATTATTTTTTAGAAAAAGTAAACTCTTTAATAAATGGACCTTTAATTTGGATTAATTTCAGTAAAAAATCAATATCTATAGATGATCAAATTGAGCTTGTTGGAAGAAAATGTAATGATGAATGGGATATAAATTACAGCATTTTTTCTGAATTTTCTGATACTTTAAATTGCAATTGGAAAATTGCCCATGATAATACACTGGATGATTATCATGTAGCAATAGCTCATAAAGATACCCTACATAAAGAACAAGGTCCAATTAAAAACTACAGGTATTTCTTCAGTGAATTTTGTAATGTACTTGTTACCCCTCTTAGTAGTGAAGGAAATTTATATACCTTTGGATTACTGCCATGGACCCATCTATTAATCTGGCCTGGTAAAGGGATTGTTTTAATAAATTATCTTCCTAAAAATATTGATCAGTGTATTATTGAAATTAAATTAGCCTCTGCTTCTTTATGTGAAAGTGATTTGGAAAATTGGAAAAAAAGTATATTAGAATTTCTTGGAGAAGATAAAGTTATTGTCGAATCAGTTAATAAGTCTTATCTGAAAAATTTTAAACTTGGTCCGCCTAATAGACTTGAACAAAGGATTATACACTGGCAAAATATTTATAAAGAATTTCTAAATGCATCGGGCATTTATTTCTAAAAAAATTTCTATTTAGTTCAGGTAAATTATTAATTAAATTATTAATTAGGTAGGGATTTGATTACATATTTAATATGCTTTATTGATAATGTAGTTAAGTACAAAAAAATTGATTATGAAAAATTTTATACTAATAATAGTCTCTTTATCTTTCCTATCTTCTTGCAGTAATGACAAAGATTTTTTTCTCACTGAGGGGAACGCTTTGTTAAGTTGCGGAGGTAAATCTCGTATCATCGAAAATGATAAAGAAGAGATAATTAATACTGAAGTCAAGGATTTAAGAGATGGAATTGGTAAATACGTTGAATTTACAGTTGTTGAGACTGATAAAAAAGGAGGCAAATATAGGATTATTAATTGTTTCCCAAGTGAAGAACCACAAGATTCAATAATAAAAACTGTTAAAACAAATTATAAATTAAGTAATTAAAAGTTATTTAAAAATAATTAGCTTTCCTTTAAGCTGAGATTTTTGATGATTTGATAATTTCCCATGCTTCTGAAGCGGTGTCTGCATATTGGAAAAGATTTAAGTTTTCATCTGAAATTAATCCAAGATCAGCTAGATATTCGAAGTTAATTATCCTATTCCAATACACTCTACCAAAAAGTATGATTGGGATTTTAGTTTTCATTCCTGTTTGACAAAGTGTCAATAGTTCAAATAATTCATCTAGTGTTCCAAAACCTCCAGGGAAAAATACAGCTGCTGCTGATCGCATAACAAAATGGATCTTTCTTAATGCAAAATAATTAAACTTAAAGCAAAGACCGGGAGTTATAAAAGCATTTGGGATTTGTTCATTAGGGAGACTGATATTTAACCCTATAGATTTACAATTTGCTTCAAATGCACCTCTATTAGCAGCTTCCATAATTCCTGGCCCCCCACCTGTCACAATCACATGAGAATTACAGTTTTTATTTTGATTACTAATTGAAGCAAGTTTAGAAAACTCCCTTGCAGATTGATAGTAATGACTCATTAGAAGCAAATTTTCTAATCTATTTAAATTTCGTTTTAAAAGTATTGATTTAGGATTTTTTTTAATCAACTCTTCTACATTTTCAAGTCTCTTTTTTATATTTGATTCCTCTGTAATGCTTGCGCCTCCAAAAATAATTATGGTTGAAAGAATTTTATTTTCTTCAAGGATTAAATCTGGTTTAGTAATTTCAAGAAGCATTCTTACTCCACGCATTTCATTTCGGCTAAGGAGACCAATATCTTCGTGAGCCAATTTATAAGTATCAGAATTAATAATTAAATTCAGGTTTTTTAAATTATTTTTAGGGGATATATGTTTTTTCATTTCAAATAAGAGTTTTAACTTTTCTTTCTAGAGGATTAAAGTAAACTCTTTTGATTTTGTTATTTTCGTAAATCCAATAAACAGGCTGACTTTTTCTTGCCTTAATTAAATTAATTTTGTCTAACTTTTGAGGGGTAAATTCTTTAGAAGGATCAAAAAATTTATCCCTTTTGGGTTGGTTTAAAACAATACTTCCTTCTTTCCCTGAGATAGATCTGTGATAAGTTCCTATAGGAATTTCTAATGCTCCCATAGATCTTTTTAAATAAATTACATGATGAGGTTCATCCCAGGAAGGATTTATTAAAACAAATGTCCTTTCTCCAGTGATAACTAAATTGTGGTCAATTTGATGATTGTGAACGTAATATTGCTCATTTTTTAAATCATCTGGAGGAGATATAGCTTCCCCAGAATGGATCACAACATCAGACCCATTAGAACTATCTATGCCTGCATCGAAGAATGTGACTTTTGGAGTCTCTCTAAAAATATTTATTGGAAAGAATCTTAATTCCATAGTGCTAACTCCCTTTTAGAAAATTTATAAATACTAATAAAAATTTATTTACTTTTAAAAAACAGCTATTTTTTGATTTTTAATTGCAATAAACCAGGCAATCTTATTGATTTGGATAATCTATACATTCTTTATTTAAAATTTCTTCTAAAAAATCTACTTTTTTAACATAATCAAGATCTTTTAATTTTTTGTTTGGAACCGTGAACTGAGTTTGTAGTTTCATTTTCTATTCTCCTAATTAATACTGTTTTTTGAATCTATTCAAAGTTTGAGAAAATCTTAATCCCAGATAAGAAATTAAAATTGTCCAAAATAAAATTTCTATACCTAAATTAGTCATTTGCTTGGCCTCCTTTCTATCTGATTATTCTTTAGTACGGGTATTATGCAAAAATCAAGCGTAAGAATACCTAAAAGTCAAAGTTTTTAATCACAAAAAATCTTGCAATGGTTGTTACTCGGATGTTCTGTACATTCATTATTCCAATAAGCTTCAATTTTTTTGAGCTTATTATCAAATGAAAGGTCTTTTTTATCCAAATTAAATTGTTGGATAGTAAATGTGTCATTTAGTGCCATAAGACTTACCCCTTTACTACAACTATGTTCTAATTCATTTGAATAGTAATTTTCAAGTTTTATGTGTGCGGTTAGAGGAACAAAATTGTACGGATTAAGGATCAAAAAAAAATCTCAAATTATGAATAATTACAAGGAAAATATCTTCAAAAAATTTATTCCAACTTTAAAAAAATTTGTATAAATTTTGCTAGAAATTTTATTCTCTTAATACCTTCTTAGGTCTGCTAATATTTATTATTCATCTAATCTATCTGCATATTCTTTTAAAATCTCAGCCATCTTTTGAGGTGGAATTTCTTGTTGATATTCTCTACAAAAATCAAAAAATTTATCTAAAATATCTCTATTGAATAGGATATAAAAATTAGCGTTTCATTTTAAAAGTAAAGTATGCAAACCCACCAAGCAATAAAAGACTTAAAACCCCATAAGTAATCGCAATGCCTTACATGTAAGTCATTTATTTATAAAGACGTAAGCAGAATATAAATAAACTAAGAAAACTCCAATAGCTATCGAACTTCCATAAATAAGAGAGTTCCAAAATCTATATAATTTAGGTTTTTTAAATTCTTTTTCTTCTTCTTTAGTAATCATTTATTTTCTTTTTCTTTTCTAGCAGCATTACCTTTTGCTCTTAATGCCAAAGTTATTGTAAGGGCAGCGCTTAGTATCACAGCATCAATTAATAGGTGCGGGGAAATATTCATCAGCTGAAAAGAGAAATAAGAAGAGTCATTATCTTTTCAGCAATAAATCTATTAAACATTAAAAAAGAGGGGTTTATCCCTCTAAGTTTAGATCAACTGTCAATCACAGTCTATTTTAACTTTTTAGCTTCTCTAAAAAAAGCAGTATTTTATTTAGCCAGAGCAAGAGAAGGCACCGGCAAGAATATTTTTAAAAATTGGTGCTTGACCCAAGGCATACAAAAAGAAAGTTGATGATGCGAGAGTAATAACTATTTTAGAAGCCCTATTAACTTTCAAATTTGAGACTTTTGAGAATGCAGAGTTCATTTGTTCTTTAATTTATTGAACTAATAATAGCTGCAAAAATTAAATATTCAGCATCAATATTTACCAAAGAATAATTTTATTGCTCCTTTTTCTCAGCTTGCATTTTTACTAGCTCAAATTCTTTTTTAGAAACTATTCTGATTTTGTATGCTGGATATCTTGTCTTCCACCATTTATTGATCGAAATAGCTACTCCTTCTAAATCTTGGGTACAAATATTGACCCATAGAATTTTAGTTTCATCTTCTTTATAAAATTCCCAAGTTGTAGGAAAATCCATTAAATTCGTAAATCACATGTTGATGTTATATCATTTCAACTAATCTGCTATTGATTAAGCTAAATGCATGTTTAATTATCTAGTAAAAAAGATTTGATAAATTTTACAAAAAACTTAATTTTTTAATTAATTTTTATGAGGTTAATATCATTAAATTCTTTCAAATTTATAAATTCAAATCTTATTGAATCACCAAATTGTTTCATTTCTTTGTCACTTATAATTCCAAAAATTGTCTCCATTTTGGGGATTTCTTCTTTTCTAATTAACCTGGTCTGTGGAAGATAAAATTTCAATAAATTTAAATTTTTATCGTCTAATTCTCCTATTATAAATATCTGTTTATTTTTGATTAATTTTTTTATATCAGGCTGATAAA
>QCDO01000013.1 GCA_003278735.1 Prochlorococcus sp. AG-355-J09 | reverse complement strand
TAATATCTCGATTTTTAAAAGCAAAAATATAAATTCAGAAAGAATAAGAATAATTTAATAAAATCATTCCTTAATAAAATAAAGGATCCTATTCATGGATATAAAAAACATTTTTTTTCGAATCTTAATCAATTTATCATTAATTGTTTAATTTAAGTATTTCAAAAGAACTGACGCTAGTTTTAAATCATCATTAAACCATGCTCGTATCGCCATAGCTCTTCGTGGATCATAAAAATTTTGTTTTCTGTACCAACTAAGAACTTCTAAATCTGATTTCTTCCCATTACATGACAAACAACATGGTACGCAATTACTTGTACTGCTAATCCCCCCTTTTGACATTGGGTGAAGGTGGTCGAGTGATTCTGAGGGTTTACCGCAATAAATACATTTATAATTAGTAAGTTTATTAAGTGAATCTCGCCAATTTTTATTACTTATCTTGGGACAAAACTGATCAAGGTAAATTGCATCTTGTCTATGCATAAAATTCTTGATAATTTTACTGATAATAACAGTTTTTTTTAAAGTATGATTGAAAAAGATAAGATAAGACTTCTTAAAGCAAGTGCCTCTTAGGAAAAAATAATTTTCACTTATCAATACAAAGGGCAATTTATAGTAAATGCTTTATCTATTAACAATATTGTTAGGAAATTTTGATCATTCTTTATTTAAAAGTATTTATATCTTTTTGATATCTTTTTTTTCTAATACGTTTTCAGCGATTTCTGGAGGAGGAGCTGGATTATTACAATTGCCAGCATTGATTTTATCTGGAGTTCCTTATTATCAGGCTCTGGCTAGTCATAAATTAGCAACAGTAGCTCTAGGAATAGGGGGCTCTTTAAGAAATTACAAATCTTTAGGTAATGATATAAGTGTTGCCTGGCAAATTTTAATTTTTGGATTACCAGGAGTAATTTTTGGGGCTTCTGTAGTTGAAAATATATCAGAAAAGTATTTGTACTTAATTTTAGGGATAATATCCATATTATTAGCTTTTTACTCATTCCTTAAACCAGATTTAGGGATGTTATCTGGTAATAAAAAGCTTAATTTTGCTCATAAAATTAGATTTATAATTTTTATTTTTCTTATAGGTATACTAAATGGTTCTATTTCTTCAGGAACTGGATTGCTTGTAACAATTCTATTAATAAAAACTTTTGAAATGGATTTTCTTCGAGCCATAAGTATGACATTTTTTACTGTTGGTATTTTTTGGAATTTTTTCGGAGCAGTATTTTTAGCAAGAATAGGATCGGTTCCATTTAATTTGTTGATAGTTTTAATAATTGGTTCCTTTACAGGAGGATTTTTCGGAGCTCACCTGTCAAAATTAAATGGGAATATACTTATTAAAAAAACTTTTATAACAGTATGTATTTTGGTTGGTATTAGCTTATTGATCAAATCCATAAAAAATTTTTTATAAAATCAATTGAGGATAACAGTACATTTTGGTAAAAACTCTAAAGCAGTTTATTAATTTAAAAATAAATTAATTATTATTTTTTTCGTTATTAAAGGAGTTAATGAATTGCTTGTTTTTTTTATAATACTTTTTGAAAGACCTTATTTAAAAACAAAAAAAGGGCCTCACATATGTGGGGCCGGGTGATGGGGAACCTTATTTTTAAACCAATTTCTTAAAAAAAGCAACCCCCTATCAGTAGCGCAAAGAACTACAGCTTCCTACACTACAGATAGTGCTTTGATAATTTTCTTATATGTAAATTTAAAAATTCTAAAAAATTTTTAATTTTAAAGTTTATGAGCATTAATCCAAATTAATGATTTCAAATGTTTTTGGTATATTTACTTGTTAAAAATGTCCTGCACAGTATCATTCGTAAGAACTTTGCTAGTAAAAAGCTTCATGATTGAATTAACTTTGTTAACTCTATTAAATTATGTTGGGGATAATTTCTGTGAGTATAGAAATCTAGGTCATGATAACTATAAATCATTACTTCTTTCCTACAGTGATGCAAGCAATAAATTTGGACCATTAGAGGTTAAAAAGGTTATTGAGAATTCTGAAAATTTTAAAGTTACGGCTGTTGCTATTGCTGCAATAAAGTGCCCTCAGCATATAGTTAAGTAATGAAATTTGAATTTAAAACTGAAAATGAAAATAATTTAAATTCAATTTCACAATTTTTCGGTATAGTTTTTTTTCTCACTTTAATAATAATCCTTTGTGATTTTGCTCTCAAATTAGAAATTATATCTAAAAATCATAAAATCGAATATAACTGTAGGCTTTTATCTGTTGAAAAATCCAAACCTCTTTTTAAGAAATTATCTAGGCTTTCTAATCTGAAAAGTAAACAACAAATTTGGGAATTTTGTAGGGAGGTTAATAAATAATAGTTAACTAGATGCTGATGAATAGAATTTTAATGCAAATAACCAGAACTTTCTTGAAGTTATAAGAAATACTGAAGCTACAATAACTTCAAGCAGTATTTTCCACAATTGAGAAAGTCCTAAAAAAACTTCAGAAGGAATTGTAGTTATAAAAGCAATAGGAATGAAAATACTAAAAAAAACTCTTAAAGAAAATGAAAATGAATTCAGAGGAAATCTTCCAATATAAAGAAATGATCTTAATACTTCTATTGCATTCCAAGTCTTAACAAACCAAATAGTAGTAGTAGAGATAAAAAACCATAAGCTATATAAAATACAAATCGAGCAGCTTATCGTAATCAAGGATAGGATCAGAAAACTTAAACTTAAATTTATTTGATTTATTCTTATGCAGAAGAGCAACAAGAAAAATCCAAGCATTATTTCTAAAAAGCCAGATGGATTTATTTTTTTTAATGAAATAAAAAATTGACTATCAATAGGTTTTAAAAGTACGAAGTCTAATGTTCCTTCTCTTATATGTTTAACTATTTCTGTAAGATTAGGATTAAACCATGTATTTGTTATTCCATTTAAAATTGTATAAATGCCTTGAATTATTAGTGCCTGTTCAAATTTCCATCCTCCAATATATCCATTATTTTGAAAGAAAATAGATAATAGAAAAATGCTCCCTATTAAACTTAAAATCGCAGTAATTAAATCAACTAATATATTTGTCTTATATTCAAATTCAGAAGCTAAAGAAGTATGTAAGAATTTTTTATAAACTTTTAGATATTTTCTTAAATTCATGACCCCATTGCTGTATATTTTTTCGTTCCTTCAGACCAGATTTTCTTAAATAATGGGAAAAGTAAAAAAATCCATAGAATTTGCATACTTAAGCCTCCTCTAATATTTGTTTCATTACCTGACAGTAAGTTCGCAGGGAAATCAATTAGATATGGAAAAGGAGTCAAATAAATCCAAGATTTAACATATGAGGGAAATGAAACTACTGGTGCTAAAAGACCTGAGAGAAATAAGGTTGGAATAAATAATAATCTTTCTATCGATGATGCTTTCTCTGTCCAGAAACATAGACATGCAACAATTGACTGAATTAAAAATTGAATCAAGAAGGATAAGAAAGTAGATACTATAGATAAGATTAAAATACCTAATTTTGGTATCCATATACTTTCTGGATTAAAAATAAAAAAGAAAAATGCGATTATTAGTGCGAAAGGAAATCTTGTTATTTGTTCAGCAAGATGTTGTGCAAAATATCTGAAAAATGGATTTAAAGGTTGGATTAAATACGGAGATACTTTTCCCATAAGAGAATCCTCTTCAAAACTAAATACAACCCAAACTACAGAAAACTGTCTTACAAAAAAAGCACATAAGAAATACCTAGAAAGCAATATATCACTAATGTTTATGGATTCATTTAGATTATTATTTGTCCAAATGTTTAACATGAAAAAAGGAATAATCCCTGAAATTGCCCATAATGCAATTTCTACCCTATATTCCAGCATGTTTGAATATTGGACTTTTAATAAGGTGAATATTTTACGGTTAATCAAATTAAATATCATAATTTTTTTTAATTAATACCTTCCCAATAACTTCATCTATGGGTGGTTCATTTATAAAAAGGTCTTCAATATCAAAATTATTTAGGATAGTTTTTAGTGAGGAGGTAATAGAGTTGTTTTCAATTTTTATAGTGATTTCATTCTTTATTTTATTTTTAACATTAAAACCTGAATTTTCTAATTTAATTGCATCCTCTTCTGAGCGACAAACTATTAATACTTCTTTAACAGGAGAAAGTTTTTTTAATAATAGGTCAAGTTTCCCATCATATGATATCGTCCCTTCGTGCACACATATAACTCTCTTGCATAGCGATGTAATATCTTTCATGTAATGACTGGTTAGGCATATCGTTGCATTAGTTTCCTTATTATATTTTTGAAGGAATTCTCTTAAATTTCTCTGTGCATTAATATCTAAACCAAGGGTCGGCTCGTCTAAAAATAGAATATTTGGTTCATGTATCAAAGCTGCCAGTAATTCTGATTTCATACGCTGACCTAGTGATAGTTTTCTAACAGGTAAGAATAGCTCTTCATCAATTTCAAGCATTTCCGATAGTTTTTTTATTCTCTTTTTAGCTTCGAACTTATCTAAGTCATAAATTGATGCATTCAAATAGAATGATTCAATTGGCGGAAGATCCCAAATAAGCTGTTGCTTTTGTCCCATTATTAAGGTGATATTCTTTAGGAAATTTTCTTTTCTCCTGAAAGGTAAGTAACCTGAAACCAAAATCGAACCTTCACTTGGATAAATTAATCCACAAAGCATTTTTAATATTGTTGTTTTCCCAGCTCCATTAGCACCAAGAAAACCTACTATTTCTCCTTCTTTAATTTCAAAACTTATGTCTTTTATAACTTTTAAACTTTTTGTTTGTCTTCTAAAAAAATGTTTAATCGTTCCTTTTATACCTGGTTCTTTTGAAGAGATATCAAATGACTTAGATAGATTTCTTACATCGATAATATTTTGTAGCATTTAAATTTTTTATTACTGAAATTTATATTTAAATAAATTATTTAATTATTATTTTAGAAAATTTTTTAACCAATTAAAAAATATCCTTAAACGATACAACCAGCCAGACAAGAAAGTTAATTGGATTAATTAACTCACTTACCTTATTTTTGTTTTCATAATTTAATCCTCTTAAAAAATCAAAAATAAAATTACTATTTTCTTTTTTATCACAATTTTTTTTAATTACATTACCATTTTCGTCAAGAAGATCAATTTCATCCTCAAAGAACCATTGCTCTTTCCCATTAGATAATTCCAAGACAACTCCAATACCTTTTCCATCAGTTATTCTGAAATCACTTATCTTACCCAATGAAGAAAAATTTATCGCTTCAATAGTTTCTTTGGTAAGTCTATCCCTAGATAGTTCTAGGTTAACTTGAACAGTATTTCCTATTTTAACCTTATCTAAAATTGACATTTTTAGGTTATTATACCTAGTGATAGAGGATTTATGCGATTAATTCAGAATTATTGATTTATTTCAATAATCACGATTTTTGAAAATAGCTTCAAGGATTTTCTTTATTGAAATTGTTAATACTCTCAAAAATACAAAAAACAGACCTAACCCACCTAAAACGACTGCTATTGATAACATGCTTGATCCTAAATCACGCTGTAGAAAATTCTGCATGTAATTTTTAAATTAGCTAAATTTTACTCTAATTTTTTTAAATTTCTTATCAAAGATGTATTTTTTAAAATTCCGTTTTTTTTATTGGCATATTTAATAGATATGATTTGTAAGTTAAAATCTAAATATAAAATTTAATTTAATATTTTGGACCTATCTTTGAATTCATACATTGGAATACTTTTTATCATTACTGGCCTAATAGTTAGAATTGACTTGAAATTCTCTATTCAAAAAGATATCAAATAATTTTTAATAAACTCTTTTTAATTAAGAGGTTATAACCTTTACTTTTATAATCGTTGTAACTACTGCAAATATTAAAAAAGCAGCTTCGAAGCTGCTTCTAAATGGTGGCGGGGGGGAGATTTGAACTTCCGACCTTCGGGTTATGAGCCCGACGAGCTACCAGACTGCTCTACCCCGCGACATATACATAGCATACATCTGTAAGGGTTATTTTTCCTGTTTTTTAGGATTCTTGGAATTTTACTTTACCTTTAACTTCAAGTCGAACTCCTTCAGGAAAATTAAACACCTTTTCTTCGATGTCTTGAATTCTTAAGTCAGATATCCACTCTAACTGTTTTAGTAAGTGAAGACTAACAGCATGCTTTGCTCTTTTTGAACCATCTTCTACTTTTAGAGCTAAACCTATACCTTCATTTACTTTACATAGACACTGTATTCCCTCGGCACCGCCTTTACCTATAACGTTCCCATGGGAAGCTTTAATTATTTCTGTATCAAATTTATTGTTATCACTTATCATTGTTGGGTTTATTGTCATAGCTCTACTGATTTGTTCTAATTCAGCATTTTCGGAACTGCTCAGAAGTGAATATAACCTCGACATTTCTAATAGTTTTAAATAAAGAGTAGGTGCACCACAATCATCACGGTCTGCGTTTATTTCAGATAATGGGATTTCAATTAATTCAGAAACAATTCTGAATATTTCTATTTGAAGAGGATGATCACCTTTTAAGTAACTATCTAAAGGCCAATTCATTTTTTTGCATGTAGCTAAAAAAGCAGCATGTTTACCCGAACAATTATGTTCTAATGTACTTGTCTTTAATTTTGGGCACTTAAGATTATTAATGTCAATGTCATATTCCCATAAAATTTTGAATGCCTCCCTTGTATGAAGTTTTGATCCACTATGTGACCCGCATGCTAAAGCAATTGATTTTGATTCATTATTGATTTTTGATGAAGCTCCACTACTAACGAAAGGTATTGCTTGAAATGGTTTTAGTGCTGACCTTATAAAACTTTTATATTCTGGATTTCCTGCGCACATTAAAACCCTCCCTTTTTTATCAGTAATAACAGCATGAATCTTGTGGATCGATTCAATATTTGATCCTCTCATTAAGATTGCTTGTATGGGAGGATTGTTAGAAGTGTAGAGGTTTTTGAAATTAGAACTCATTTAGAAATTGTTACTTTGAAAAATCAAAATACCAGACAAAGCTAAGACTGAAATAACAGAAAAAATTTGAATTAAATTTTTTAAAATAGGTTTTACCTCGATTGAGGCAATAAGTGATTCTTTTTCTTTTAAAACCAATGGCTTTTCCCATACTTGACCGTCATACCAACCTGATTCCTCGTATTCGACTTTTTCAGATATTAATCTATTAAATATATGATTCCAACCTAAATATAACCTTATTGAAATTAAAAGAGGTATTGATAAGCTGCTAAAAAAACTTAATAGAGTATATTTTAAAAGGGATGTTTTGAAATATACACTACCTGAAGAAATAACAAGAAATAGAACAAAAGATCCTATCCAGAACTTTGTCAATATAAGAATTAGTGACTTTTTTGTTTTTGGCCAAGAAAAAACTTTAGATTTTGATAATTCTATGAATTCATTTGTGGGTTGTTGCTCTCTAGGGACAGGACATTTAGATTGATTCATAAAATAAATTATGGAAATAAAAGATTATCTCCATTACTCCAGAATGATTCAAGGTCATAATATTTTCTTATTTCTGGTTGAAAAATATTTACTATCAAATCTCCATAATCTAGTAAAGCCCATTTCGCTTCGTTAATCCCTTCTTTTCGTATAGGTTCAACTTTAGCCCTTTCTCTAAGCTCTACCTCTACAGAGTTAGTTATAGATCTAACCTGTACATCAGATAATCCCTCTGCAATCAAAATCCATTCACTTATAAATGATACTTTGTCAATTTTTATAAGTTTTATATCTCTTGCTTTTTTTTCATCACATGCTTCGGCGGCTATTAAAACCAAACTTTTATTGTCCATAAACATTTTCACTTGAAACTGATTTTTCTGAACCTTCTTGCTGAGATAATTCTGATCTTGCTTTTTCTGCACTTTTTCTTAAGGCATCTAATCTATCTTCAAAGAAACTTCTTTTTTTCTTTTTTCGTGTCTTTTCTATTAACTCCTTTAATGCTCCTCCAAGGCTTTTATAAGCATTAGGAATGCTGTATCCAAATCTACAAGCGAGATCTATAGCTCTTTCATCAGCATAAATAGCATCTTGAAGCTTTTTTTCAGAATTATTTTTTAAATATAATCTATATCCTGCAAAACTTGATAAACCAAGAGCAAGTAATAAAAGTAACCCATCTTGTACCCACAACTCTCCTATAGCCCCTCCAAGTCCTATAGCAAGAGCTGCCATTTCCCATCCATCTCTGGGAATTGTGTCATTTTGGATTTTCCCAACCTCGTGCCAAAATAATAAATTTCTATGATCTATAGCAAAATTATCCCATTCTTCTAAATCTATTTGAATTTCTACTTCGTCACGACCGATTTCCTCAAGTGTTATTAGAGGTGGATCAATAGCCGCAGCAGCTTCAACAAATACCCAACTTTCATTTTCTGGAGGCAACAAACTTTTAAGTCGCTGAAGTTCGCTCATAAAAAATTATTTTCTTTCAATACTATAGAAACAAATGTTGCTTTTCAAGTAACTTGATTAACATCTGATGATTTATAAGTAGCATGAGATAAATGAACGTTTAAATTATGCCTCAAAGAGGTGATCTTAAAAAAATTCTCATTCTAGGTTCAGGACCGATTGTTATAGGGCAAGCATGCGAATTTGATTACTCTGGTACTCAAGCTTGCAAAGCATTAAGAAATGCTGGTTATGAAATTGTCTTGATAAATTCAAATCCAGCATCAATAATGACTGATCCTGATATCGCAAGCAAAACATATATTGAACCATTGACTCCTGAAATAGTTTCTCAGATCATTTTAAGAGAAAAACCTGATGCAATTCTTCCCACTATGGGAGGTCAAACCGCTTTGAATCTTGCGGTTAAATTATCAGAGTCAGATTTTTTAAAACAAAATAATATTGAATTAATTGGTGCTGATTTAAGCGCTATTAATAAAGCTGAAGATAGGAAATTATTTAAAGAATCGATGGAGAAAATAAATGTAAATGTTTGTCCGTCTGGTATTGCATCTAACCTAGATGAAGCTAAAGAGGTATCAAAAAAAATCAGTTCCTATCCTCTTATAATAAGGCCAGCATTTACATTAGGTGGAGTAGGGGGTGGAATTGCTTTTAACCTTGAAGAATTTGTCGAGTTGTGTAAATCAGGTTTAGAGGAAAGTCCAAGTAATCAAATATTAATTGAAAAATCACTCATTGGATGGAAGGAGTTTGAACTAGAGGTAATGAGAGATACTGCTGACAATGTGGTAATAGTTTGCAGTATTGAAAATTTAGATCCAATGGGTGTCCACACAGGAGATTCGATTACTGTAGCTCCTGCGCAGACCCTAACAGATAAGGAGTATCAGAGGTTGCGGGATTTGTCATTGAAGATTATTAGAGAGGTGGGAGTTGAAACAGGAGGTAGTAATATTCAATTTGCAATAAATCCTTCTAATGGAGAAGTAATTGTCATAGAAATGAATCCTCGTGTAAGTAGATCCTCTGCTTTGGCAAGTAAAGCAACTGGATTTCCCATAGCTAAGATTGCAGCTTTATTATCTGTTGGCTATACACTTGATGAGATTATTAATGACATTACAAAAAAAACACCTGCATGTTTTGAGCCATCAATTGATTATGTAGTTACTAAGATCCCAAGATTTGCTTTTGAAAAGTTTAAAGGCTCATCTAATACTTTAAGCACTGCTATGAAATCTGTTGGTGAGTCAATGTCAATAGGTCGTTCTTTTGAAGAATCATTTCAAAAAGCATTAAGGTCATTAGAAGTAGGTGTTTTTGGATGGGAATGTGATTTAAAAGATGAATTTAAAAATGAGAGTCAAATTAAAAATAGTTTAAGAAACCCTACATCTGAAAGAATTCTCCTTATCAAAAAAGCTATGGAGATTGGGAAAACTAATACTTATATTCAAGAAGTTACAAATATAGATTTATGGTTTATCGAAAAATTACGCAATATCTTTAATTTTGAAAATGATTTTTTGAAAGATAAGGAACTTTATACTTTAGATAGGGATTTGATGTTACATGCTAAACAATTAGGCTTTTCAGATCAACAGATAGCAAAGTTAACTAATTCTGAGTTTTTTGAAGTAAGAAGATATAGAAAAAAACTTAATATAATTCCAATTTATAAAACTGTTGATACCTGTTCAGCAGAATTCTCATCCTCAACTCCCTATCATTATTCAACTTATGAAGAATCATTCATTAATTTTAATTCTAAAATTTTTGATAGCGAGATTTCAGAAAATAGTAAATCAAAAAAAATTATGATTTTAGGAGGAGGTCCAAACAGAATTGGTCAGGGAATAGAATTTGATTACTGTTGTTGTCATGCATCATATCAAGCTTCTGCAAATGGTTATAAAACAATAATGGTTAATAGTAATCCTGAAACTGTATCAACAGATTATGATACAAGCGATATTTTATATTTTGAGCCTGTAACTTTGGAGGATGTGCTTAACATAATAGAAGCTGAAAATCCTTATGGTTTGATTGTTCAATTTGGAGGTCAGACTCCACTGAAATTATCATTACCTTTATTTGAATGGCTTAAATCTAATGATGGGATCAGAACTGGATCAAAAATCCTTGGGACTTCTCCAACATCTATCGATATAGCAGAAGATAGAGAGGAATTTACAAAAATTCTTGAAGAATTAAGTATTAGACAACCTTTAAACGGTATTGCACGTAATCAAGATGAAGCAGAAATAGTAGCAAAAAATATAGGTTTTCCCTTGGTTGTAAGACCTTCTTATGTTTTAGGTGGAAGGGCAATGGAAATTGTTAAAGATGAGAATGAATTATCGAGATACATTTCTGAAGCAGTTAAAGTATCTCCTGATCATCCAATCCTTCTTGATCAATATTTGAATAATGCAATTGAGATAGATGTTGATGCTTTATGCGATTCAGAGGGTTCGGTTGTAATTGCTGGCCTAATGGAACATGTGGAACCTGCAGGAATTCATTCAGGAGATTCGGCTTGTTGCTTACCCTCCATTTCTCTTTCAAGATCCACAATAGAAAATGTAAGGAACTGGACTAAATTAATTGCACAAAGATTAAATGTTGTTGGTTTAATTAATTTGCAATTTGCAGTAATAAATAGAAATAATAAAGATAATAAATTATTTATTCTCGAAGCAAATCCAAGAGCATCCAGGACAGTTCCATTTGTTTCAAAAGCCATAGGTAAACCAGTTGCAAAATTAGCTACTCAGTTAATGCAAGGTTTTACATTAGAAGATCTTAACTTCACAGAAGAATTTTCTCCAAAATATCAGGCAGTAAAAGAGGCCGTTTTACCTTTTAAAAGATTTCCTGGATCTGATACATTACTTGGCCCTGAAATGAGATCTACTGGAGAAGTAATGGGTTTAGCTAAAGATTTTGGAATTGCTTATGCCAAGTCTGAATTGGCAGCAGGTAATGGTGTTCCTTCAGAAGGAGTTGCTTTTTTATCTACAAATGATTTAGATAAAAAAAATCTTGAGGAAGTTGCTAGAGAACTTTTAATTTTAGGATTTAAATTAATCGCAACAAAAGGCACAGCTGCATATTTAGTAAATTTAGGAATTCAAGTTGAAGAAGTGCTAAAGGTTCATGAAGGAAGACCAAATATTGAGGATCTAATTCGTTCGGGGCTTGTTCAATTAATAATTAATACTCCAATTGGCTCACAGGCTCTTCATGATGATGCTTATTTAAGACGTGCTGCTTTAGAGTATAATATCCCAACTTTTACAACTATTCCAGGAGCAAAGGCAGCCATTAAGGCGATTAAAGCTTTGCAATGCGATAAAATTAATACTTACTCTCTACAAGAAATCCATAATTATTAAAATTTTTTATTCTAAGTTTTTTAGTTTTTCTCTTAATTGATTAACTAATAAGTTTCGACTAATTGAAAGTAATTTGAGAGTATCTTGATGCATCTTAAGTTGTGTCTCCGCTATTTGTAGTTCTTTTATAGATTCTTTTATTTCATCAGAAAGTTCATTTATTAAATATTTTTTGCCTTCAAAGGTTAAAACTGGATTTGCAGAATCAATTGTGTTTTCGTTCATGGAATTAGTTCTTTAATAAATAAAATAGAATTATAATTTTTTAATCAATTGTTTTTCACATAATTCTTTATAAATTCCAGGTTTATTTATTAAATCAATGTGTTTCCCAACTTCAATAATTTCACCTTTATCGAAAACAATTATTTTATTGGCCTCTTGAGTAGTGGATAATCTATGAGCAATTACAATAACTGTTCTATCTTTCATAGCTCTATTAAGTCCTTTTTGTACTTCAGATTCTGATTCTGCATCTAACGCACTTGTGGCCTCATCTAAAAGAAGTATAGATGGGTTCCCAACTATTGCTCTTGCAATTGCTATCCTCTGGATCTGACCACCTGAGAAATTTGAACCTCTTTCTGTTATCACTGTCTCATATTTCTCAGGAAGTTTTTGAATGAAATTGTGAGCGTTTGCTTTTATTGCTGATTTTATAACTTGTTCTTTTGTAAAACTTCTGCCCATTCTTATTACATCAATAATTTTTCCTGAAAACAAATAAGGCTGTTGTTGTACTAATGCGATGTTTTTTCTAATATCTTTTGTACTTAATAATTTGAGATTAATATCATCAATAAAAATGTCTCCTTTATTTGGAGTTATAAACTTTAATATCAAAGCCATCATTGTGCTTTTACCAGCCCCTGATGCTCCAACGAAAGCTGTGACTTCCCCTTCTTTAATTTCTAAATTAATATTTTTAAGAACTTGATGATCTTTTTTGTAAGAGAAATAAATTTTTTTGAAACTTATTTTGCCTTCAATATTGGATATCCTTTTTAAATCTTCTTTATCATCTTCGATAGGTTCTTGACTTATATTTTTTAACCTTTTTATCGATGCTTCTGCCTGTTTATAGTCATTAAAATTTGTACTTACATGGCTTATTGGATCAATAAGCATCAATATTGCAGCAAAGAAACTACTAAATTCTTGGCTTGTTAGAAGGCCTAGATTAATTCTTGCGGCTCCTAAGCCTAATATTGCTAATATTCCAAATGCTTCAACAAATCCTACAATCGGATGTTGAAATGCTAGTAGTTTTAATGTTTTATATTTTGCTTTTTTATTTGCAATTGATCTTTTATAAAATCTATTTTCAATCCAATTTTCTGCAGCAAAAGCTCTTATGGTCGACATTCCATTTATAGATTCACCTATTAAACCTGCTAAGTTACTTGTTGATTCTTGACTTTTTTCAGATGCTTTTAAAACTCTTCTTCCAAAACTATTAACTGAAAGAATAATCAATGGTGCTAAAACAAAAGTTGATAATGTAAGTGACCAGTCTAAATAAAACATATATATTATTACCGCTAATAACTGCAAAGTACATGGAATAGTATCCTGAGCTGTTTTATAAATAACTTCGCTTACCCTATCAGCATCTTCTGTAAGTCTATATGTGATATCCCCCGCTGAAATCTTTTCAACAGAATTAATATCTATTTTTTGAATTCTGCTAAATAAATTTCCCCTCATTACTTCACCAATTTCTAAAGATGGTTTTGCTATGAATACATCCTGTCCAAATTGAGCAGTTTTCTGAACTAAAAATATAAATAAAGACTTAATTATAATGCTAGAAACTTTTGAGAGGTCACCAGATCCAATCGCTGGGATTAAGTTTCCAGCAAAATAAGCTAGTAAAGGCCAACAAGCTACATAAATAAGCATGCATATAAAACCTTTAATAAACTTGTTCGAATATGGTCTGACTGGTGGTATTAGTCTCAAAATATTATATATTTAATTGTTTATCCTACTTTATCAATATCTTTTGGTACAAAAAACAATGAAATTGGATCAATTCTTAAAATGGAAAAATTTGGTCTCTAGTGGTGGAGAAGCAAAAATTTTAATTAAGTCCGGTTCTGTCAAAGTTAATGGTGTAATAGAAACTAGGAGAGGAAGAAAGTTAAATAAGGGAGATAAAGTTATATTTCTAAAAAATGAATTATTTTTCGAATAATTGGCCTATTAAACTCAATTTATATTAATATAATTTTCTTGGAGATAGTATTTTGAGAAAATCTGTAATTGCTGGTAATTGGAAAATGCACATGACTTGTGTTGAGGCTAAGTCCTATTTAGAAGAGTTTATCCCTTTAATAAAAAACATAAATGAAGATCGTAAAGTTGTTATTGCGCCACCTTTTACTGCTATTTCAACCTTTTCTGATCATACTGATTTTGATTATTTAGATATTTCTAGTCAAAATATTCATTGGGAGGATGAAGGAGCATTTACTGCAGAAATTTCCCCCAAAATGCTTCTTGAACATGGTGTTTCATATGCAATAGTTGGTCACAGCGAACCAAGGAAGTATTTTAGTGAAAGTGACGAACAAATTAATAAAAGAGCAGTTTTTGCTCAATCTAGTGGACTTACTCCAATAGTTTGTGTTGGAGAAACACTAGAACAAAGAGAGAGAGGAGAAGCTGATAGAGTTATTACTAGACAGGTTGAACAAGGATTAGAAAATACAGATCCATCAAATTTAATTGTTGCCTATGAACCAATATGGGCTATTGGGACAGGTAAGACATGTGAAGCTAAAGAAGCTAACAAGATATGTTCTTTGATTCGGAAATTAATTGGTTTTGATGATGTGATTATTCAATATGGAGGATCTGTTAAACCTAATAATATTGATGAAATCATGTCAATGACTGATATAGATGGGGTTTTAGTTGGAGGGGCTTCATTAGATCCAAAAAGTTTTGCAAGAATTGCCAATTACCAATAAGAGAGATCCATGGCCAAAAGGCTGGAAACAAAAAACTTCAATTATGGGAGTTATTAATTTAACTCCTGATTCATTTAGTGATGGTGGAGAATTAAATTCCAAAAAAAAAGTTTTTGATCAAGTAAATCATTTCTTGAGCAATGGTGTTGATGTTATTGATCTTGGTGCTCAAAGTACGAGACCTGGGGCTGAAGAAGTTGGATCTAGTATAGAAATAAATAGATTGATCCCATATCTAAAATTTATAAAATCTGAATTTCCAGATGTTCTAATTTCTGTTGATACTTTTGATTCTGAAGTGGCTTGCGAAGCTCTTTTAAATGGTGCTAATTGGATAAATGATGTCACGGGTGGAAGAAGAGATATAAAAATTTTGGATGTTGTATCAAAATTCAACTGTCCATTCGTAATAACTCATAGTCGTGGTAATAGTCAAAATATGAATCAACTCTCTAATTACAAGAATGTTTTGAGCGAAGTTAAGTGCTCGCTTGATAATTTAATAAAGAATGCTTTAGAAAAAAATATATCTGAAAAAAATATAATAGTGGATCCTGGAATTGGTTTTTCAAAGGATATCATTCATAATTTGGAAATCTTGAGAAACTTAGATGTATTTAAAAAATGGAATTTGCCAATTTTGATAGGTGCATCTAGGAAGAGATTTATAGGAGAAATTTTGAATGAAAAAAATCCTAAAGAAAGGGATATAGGAACACTTGCAATAAGTTGCCTTTGTTCTCAATTTAATGTTGACATTGTAAGAGTTCACAACGTCAAACTAAATTATCAAATCCTGAAAGTAGCTGATAGGATTTACAGATAATAAATTTATTATTCTTTAACCCCTTCGATTTTATCCTCAACCTCTTGGTATAGTTCTTTCAACTGTTCTATATTCTCGTCTGAAGTTTCCCAATATCCCCTACCATTGACTTCTAGCAATGTTCCAACAATTCTTCTGAAACTATTAGGATTAAGATCCATTAATCTTTTCCTCATCTCTTCGTCATTTATAAATGTTTCATTAGTTTCTTCATATACAAAATTATCTACTTGACCACTTGTCGCACTCCAACCAAGAGTGTAATTAAGTCTGTTAGAAAGTTCTCTAACTCCTTCGTAGCCAGATTTGAGCATACCTTCATACCATTTAGGATTTAAAAGTTTTGTTCTTGAGTCTAATCTGATAGTTTCTCCAAGTGTTCTAACCTGAGCATTAGAAGTGGTAGTATCTGCTATATAGCTACTTGGTTCTTTTCCATCATCTCTTAATGTCTTGATCAATTTTGTTGGATCAGAATCAAAATAATGACTTACATCTGTTAATGATATCTCTGAAGAATCAAGGTTTTGAAAAGTAACATCTGCTGTTTTCATTACTGACTCAAATACCTCTCTTTTTTGATTCATCTCACCTGGATTATCGGCATTAAAAGCATATGTTTTGCGTGATAAATACATTTCTTGTAATTCATTTTCTTCCTCCCATGTTGAATTTTCTACGGCTAAATTAACATTTGAACTGTAACTTCCACTTGCATTAGAGAAAACTCTAGCTGAAGCTTCTCTGATAGAAGTGCCTTCTTTTTCTGCTTGTTCTAATGAATGCTTCCTTACGAAATTAGAATCGAATGGTTCATCTGCTTCAGCTGCTAATTTGACTGCCTGATCTATTAATGCCATTTGATTGATAAATAGATCTCTAAATACTCCTGAACAGTTAACTACTACATCTATTCTTGGTCTACCTAATTCTTCTAAAGGAATTAATTCTAGTTTGTTAATTCTTCCAACAGAATCTGGTTTTGGTTTTACCCCAACAAACCATAATATTTGTGCCAGTGATTCTCCGTAAGTTTTGATGTTATCAGTACCCCATAAAACACAAGCTATTGTTTCAGGCCATGTTCCTTGCTCCTCTTTTTGTCTTTCAATTAATTTGTTAACAACAGACTTTGCAGCAGCTACTGCTGCTGTAGTTGGGATTGATTGAGGATCTAGTGCATGGATATTTTTACCACTGGGCAAAACACCTGGATTTCTTATTGGATCTCCACCTGGCCCAGGTAAAACATAATTTCCATCTAGTGCTTTAATGAGGCTATCCATTTCTTTGTCTGCGCAGACCTGTTCCAGACAGAAAAGTAAGTAATCAAATAATTTATTTAATTCCTTTTGATTAACTTCATTAAACCCATTTAATCTACAGACTCTAAGCCAAGGGGTAGGTAGATTTAGACCAATAACTTTAAGTAAATCGAAAAGTTTGGAAAGAAGTGATTTTTCTAAATAAACTCTGCCATCAACAATTTTTAAAGAGTTGACCATAGCAAAAATTGACTCTCTTGCTGTATTTATGATTTTTTCATTTAACTCTACAAACTTAAGTTCACCTTTATTATTACCGTCATAAATTTGTTCAATAGTTATTCCGATGGATTCTGCGAGCAATCCAGGAAGAGATCTTAATCCTTCTTGTTCTCTCTCTAAAGATGCGATATTTACAAGTGTTGCAACAGCTTCTTCTGCTGTTGGAGCTTCTCCAATAGTATGCAGGCCGCAAGGTAACAATCTACTTTCAATTTCCATCAACTGTTTATAGACATTACCAACAAATAAATCTCTTTCATCTATTGATAGTTCTTCTATGTCTTTTGATGGAAGCTCTACATCTTTGTCAAGGTTACATTGTTTAGAAGTCTCAACTATTGCATTAACAATTTGTATACCCCTGCTATTTTCTCTTAATTGTTGATAAGAACCAACGAGTTCACTTAGTTCTTTAAGTCCTTTGTAGAGTCCTGCATTTTCCGCTGGAGGAGTCAGATAACTAATAGTTGAAGCATATCCTCTTCTCTTAGCAATTGTTGCTTCAGATGGATTATTCGCAGCATAGTAGTACAAATTAGGCAATGATCCAATGAGAGAATCCGGATAGCAAGTTTCACTCATACCCATCTGCTTCCCAGGCATAAATTCAAGTGAGCCGTGAGTTCCGAAATGAAGAACAGCATCAGCCTCCCAGATTTTTTCTACATACGTGTAATAAGCAGCAAAACCATGATGAGGACTAGCACTTCTTGAATAGAGCAATCTCATAGGATCACCTTCATATCCAAATGTAGGTTGAACTCCTATAAAAACATTTCCAAAATGTTTTCCATAGATAAGAAGGTTTTGTCCGTCACTATTAAGGTTCCCAGGAGGTTTACCCCAATTTTCTTCAAGTCTTTGTGAATATGGTGTGAACTCCTCGTATTCTTTTACTGACATCTTATGAGCAATATTTAACTCTGGAGAGCCATCCATCGCTTCAGGGTTGTTAATTACTTTTTCCATTAATTCTTTTGAATTACTTGGAAGTTCATCTATTTGATATCCTTTCGATTTCATTTCAAGAAGTACTCTATAAATTGAACCAAAAACATTTAAGTATGCAGCCGTACCAACATTTCCTTTGTCTGGTGGAAAACTAAATACTGTAATGGCTAATTTTTTATCCTTTCTTTGTTTAACTCTTAAGGTTGACCATTTTATTGCTCTTTCAGCTATTACATCAACTCGGTCTTGGAGCGTATGCGCCTTTCCGGTAGCATCATCACGACCTGAGAGAATTATAGGTTCAATAGCACCATCAAGCTCTGGAATTGCAATCTGAAGGGCTACCTGAACAGGGTGTAAACCTAGATCACTATTCTCCCATTCTTGTGTGGTTTGAAAGACTAATGGAAGTGCAACCATATAGGGTCTGTTTAACCTTTTTAGGGCTTCAATAGCTTTAGGATGATCTTGTCTCGCTGGTCCACCAACTAGTGCAAATCCTGTTAGAGATACAACTCCATCTACTATAGGTTCATCCTTATTTATGGAATCATAATAAAATTCATTTACTGGTTTAGAAAAATCTAGACCTCCGCAGAAGATAGGTAGTACTCTCGCACCTCTGTATTCCAATTCTTGAATAACAGCAACGTAATGAGCATCATCTCCCGTAACGATATGACTTCTTTGAAGCACTAATCCTATTGTTGGAGTTTTGTGATCTTTAGGATTTATATCTTTCCTATTGTTCTCCCAATTTTGATATTCTTTAAGACTTTCAAACATGCATGGCGCAAGAGGATGCCAAATTCCTAAATCCGGGAATGTTTCAGGGTCTTGAATTTTGAATTCTTCTATTTCATCTTTTATGTTTTCTGAAACTGCATACTTTTCAGAAATCATTAACAAGAAGTTTTTTAAGTTCTCAGTGGTACCACCTAACCAATACTGAAAACTCAGAATAAATGTTCTAGCATCTTGAGCTTTTTCTACTGGTAGATATTTAAGTATTGAGGGTAGTGTATTTAATAACTTCAACATTGAATCTTGGAAACTTGCACCATCAGATTCTTTTTTCTTTTTTATTAAATCTCCAATAATACTTTTAGATTGACCAAGTTGGGCCATACTAAATGAACCTAGCTTATTTAATCTCATTACCTCTGGCATGGAGGGGAAAACAATTGAAGCTTTAAGTTTGTCTTTATATGGAGATACGGCATCAACCACTTTTTGGGCTAGGTCTTCAATGAAAATTAGAGAAGCAACGAATATATCTGCATTAGCTATATCCTCTTTAAAATCTTCAAAATTACTATCATTCCTAAGTTCTTCAATAAGATAACCGCTTAGGTCTATACCTATTGGCCCATTAATATTATTTATTGACTTTGCAGCTTCCGTTAAGGAATTTTGGTATTGTGGCTCAAGGACAACATAAACTGCTTTTATTACAACTTTGTGTTTGTTATCCTCAACAGGAGATACTCTGCGGTTTGCTGAGCGGACCTGCGTAAACATTGATTTTCTTTAAGTATTTCTACCAGCCTACGAATGAATAGACGTTATTGTGTGCAATATAAATAGCGTGTAACAACCTTTAAAAAAAAATTTTTTAAAAAAATGATTGAAAATTCTAAAAAACCCATACCAGTACTAGTATCCGGAGCTTTAGGTAGGATGGGTAGCGAAGTTGTTAATACTGTATTAAATTCTACAGATTGTGAACTTGTTGCAGCAATTGACATAAATGAAAAGAACAATGGCTCAAATATTTCTGAATTATTGAAGGTAAAAAATTGTGATGTTTTTGTTTCAAATGATTTTGAAGGAACCTTATGTTCTGTTAGTCAAAATTATAGAAATGAAAATATCAAACCTGTGCTGGTTGATTTTACTCATCCTGATTCTGTATATGAAAATACAAGATCAGCTATTGCATATGGTGTATCACCAGTAGTAGGAACCACAGGTCTAAGCCCTTTTCAAATACAAGATTTGTCTGTTTTTGCTCAGAAAGCATCAGTTGGTTGTGCAATAATTCCTAATTTTTCAGTAGGTATGGTTCTTCTTCAGCAGGCGGCATCGGTAGCTGCAAGGTTTTATGACAATATTGAATTAATAGAGATGCATCATAATCAAAAAGCTGATTCACCTAGTGGGACGTGTTTAAAAACTGCAGAAATGATTGAAGAATATCCAAAGAAATTTAATCAGAATTTAGTAAAAGAATCTGAGTCATTGAAAGGTGTACGTGGTGGGCTCAGAGATTCAGGAATCAATATACATTCTGTACGATTACCAGGATTACTCGCTCATCAGTTAGTAATTATGGGATCTCCAGGTGAAACTTACACAATTAAGCATGACACTATTGATAGAAAGGCATATATGCCAGGAGTTTTACAGGCTATTAAAAAAATTGGTAATTATGAAACTTTAGTTTACGGACTTGAAAAATTAATTTTTTAAAATGTTAATTCCAATTAATTCGAGTCAAATTTCAAAACTTATTCCTGCAGTTGGTACAGGAAGTCAATTTAAGTATGCGTTGGGGAATCCGAGAAAAATTCTTCAAAGAGTAATAGTTTCCTCAATTGGTGGATTTATCTCATTAATTATTAGTTCTACTGGAGATCAAACTAATAATTTCTGGTTATTCCTATGTGTAGGTTTCTTTTTATATATCATTTGGGGCCCAATTCTTGAATCAAGTAGAAAAAATTTGCAATTAAGAAAATATAAATTTTTTTCTATATTTGATGGCTACATATCAGATATCTATAAAATGGAAAAGATTGAAAGTTCAAGAGAACAATCTAATAGACAAGGTAGATTAGAAGTTATCGAAAACAAAAGGACTTGGTTAGTTCTTGAATTAGAAGATGAAGATGGTTATTTGGAAAAATTAAGTTTTCCTATGGAAAATAAGCACAGTCAAATTAGGGTGGGTTCCAATATTAGATGTTTAATAACATCTGATAATCGTAATTTTGACAGAGATTTTTATTTGACCGATGCTTGGCTTCCTGAAATTAACTTATGGGTTGGTGAGTACCCCTATTTATTAAGACCAGCATTTGAGGAAATTTGCTATATTTATTTGAATAGATAGTTGATAAATATATATGATGAATAATAAATTCAATTTTAAAATTGTTGGATCAGGCCCCACAGGTTTATTCCTTTCAATTGCACTTTCAAAATTTGATTGCAATATTTTTTTAACTGATTTATTAACAAAAGATAGATTAATTGATAAAGATAAAACTTATGCAATTACTCACTCAACAAGAAAAATCTTATCTAAATTCAGACTTTGGGAAAAATTAGAACCATTTTTATTTGGCTTTGATACCCTTTCAATTTCAGATAGCGTAACTGATTCTTTTACCAATTTATCAATTTCTGACTTAGATGATGATTTAAGTGTTGCTAAAAATATTGGCTGGGTAGTTAAACATTCTGATCTTATGAATGTATTTTTTCAAGAAATAGATAATTATGAAAATATTATTTTTATGACACCAAAGAGATTGTTAAGTAAAAAAATATTATTTGATTATCAATTCTTTTCAACAGGAGCAAACTCACTTGATAAAAAATTCTTAGATTTTGTTGATATAAAAAAATCTTATAGTCAGTCTTGTTTAACTTTTAAAGTTTCTCTTAGAGGTCATTGTGAAAAGCGTGCTTATGAAATTTTTAGAAAAGAAGGCCCACTTGCATTATTACCTTTAGAAAAAAACTTATATCAAGTAATTTGGACTTCCAGCTCATTAAAGGCAATTGAAAGGTTAAATTCTGATAAGAATTTTTTAATGGATAATTTATCAACTATCTTGCCAGATGAATTTAAGTTGGACCAAATAATTGGTGAATTTAATATTTTTCCTGTTTCATTATCCTTAAATTTACCAGTTTTAAATTTTAAAAAATTTGTTTTTGTAGGAGATGCCTTTCATACATTTCATCCTGTTGGTGGTCAAGGTCTAAACACTTGTTTGAGAGATGTTAATACTATTTATGATCTGTTTAATAAAAATACTGCTATTACAAAAATGCAATTGATATTATTTAAATTTAAGTATTTTTCAAGCAGGATTTTAGATATTATCTTAACAATTTTTATAACTGACTCATTGATATCGATTTTTGCTAATAGAAACTTTTTTTTATTTCCAATTAGGAAATTCTCATTTTTACTTTTAAGTAAATTTCTTTTTACAAGAAAATTAGTCCTAAATCAAATGACTAAATCTATCATTTACCCAAGTATTAAATAAAATTCATGAATGATTATATATCTAGAGAAATGATATTTTATTTATTTAATGTATTAGGTTTAGATGAATCTACTATTGAACTTGGTATAAAATTATCTATAAAAAATAACACTCCATTACCAATATTATTATGGAGTTATGGAATGCTAACTATTGAAGAACTAGATAAGTTATATTCATTTTTATTTCAAAAAATGGATTAATAATTCTGTTATAGTTAATTCATATTTTAATAAAGAACAATTACAGTTTTAACAAGAGGAAATCAGGTATCAAGAAAATCTATAGAGAAGCTTGATTTATTAATATTAATATTAGAAACTATTGACTTAAATGGTATCCAGTCTCTTTACGCCTTATCAAATAGACTTAATTTAAATAATGTTTTACCAAATAAAGTGACTATTTGGAAATTAAGGAATAATAATCCATTGAGAAAATCTTATGTTACTAACAATATTAAACTTAACGAATTCGATGCCTTAATTAGAATTACAGTTGAAATGTCTAAATATTTATATCCTTATATAAGAGAGATACTGAAATCTAAAGAAAATCTTGAAAAGAATTCAGTTATTTGGAATGATTTTAATATGAGATTTATTGAGTTGATTAAAGAGAGATTAAATATAGATAGTATGAGAGTAAAAAAGCTTTTAAATCAAGCTGAAAATGATGAGATTATCATAAAATCTTTGCTTATTTTATCTTTTTGCATTTCAAATCAGGGTTATCAAAAGTTGAAGAATTTTTTATACGATTTTTAATATGATGCTAAATAAATTGTCATTTCATCAGTCTTCAGCAAGTCTCGAAATAATCGGATTGCCAGATTATTCCAATAATGAAAATAAAGATCAAATATCTATAATTTCTCAATGGAAATTAATCATAGTTGATAAACCACTTATTGAAGGAAAAATTGAACATTTAGGGCCTATTATGGATGCTTTTTATATTTATTCAAATCTTTTAATCAAAAACGAAATCCCAATATATGAGTCTAAATTAATCGATATAAAAGCCGATAATCTCTACATACATAATATTGTTCTTAAGAGCTCTAAACCAAATGTAGAGCCTTTAGTTTTAAAGATTGGTAATTCATTACTTTCAGATACCATAAATTGTTTTGATCAATTAAATGAATCTTCAAAAGTAAGAATAAAAAAAACTGATATAACAAAAAATATCACTAAAAATTTAAGTTTTGGGTTAAATAAAAAAGTTAAATTTTTCAATTTCTTTATTCCACCGTTTATTGCAATTTGCTCTTTAATTCTTTTCTCTTCTTCTTTTATTTATTTTTATAGTCCTTTTGAAAATATAGAAAAGAAAGAACTAATAAATCCTGAATAAAGAGCAATTAGCATCTTAAATACAAACACGATACTATGGGTTAATTTCTTTTCAGAGTTATTCAAATTTATTCTTTGAGCTTTGATTTATGGCAGATTTAAATATCCCAAATTTTAATGTTAAATCTGATAAATATATTTTTAAAAAAAGATTAAAATTAAGAAGAAAATCTAAAAAAAGACTAATTACTGAATCTTTATTTTTGTTTATTTTGAGTGTTTTATTAGTTTATATAAATTATTTAATTCCTAATAAAAATTTACTGTTTCAAAATCTACCTTCGACACTTAACAAATCCTTTTTATTATTAATCGATCTTTTTTCATATCTCTATGAAATGTTTTTGGTGATTTTTATTTTTGTATCTTCTTTTACGTCTATTATTTTGATAATAGGATCATTTAATAGGTTATTTAGAGTTTCTAGGAGGAAGTCAAAACAAATTCTTTATAAATAATTTCAAATAGGTTGCATTAGGCCACCGCTTCCTGAATCAGAATCATCATCATCATTTTCTGTTTCTTCTCCAAATAATGCAAATATGCCAACTACAATTGATGAAAGAATAATTGATAAGGGTAAAATCGAAGTTTGGATTCCCACGTCTATATATTCACCCATAAAATATAAAAAAATTTTTTATAAGCTAACTGAAATCAAACTGATTCGCGGATCTTAAATTATTATTTAATAATTTATTCTCTTTTAATAAGTTCTTTATCGAAATTCTTTATTTCTCTTTCAAAAGACCCGAACCACAAAATTAGTTGATCAATTTGATTTTGAATTTCAGTTGCACCTAAACCTCTTATAGTGATGATTGATAATTGTTCGCCTTCATTAAAATTAAATTTATTTTGAACACTACTTGCCAAAGAATTTTTAAGAATTTTAAAAGTAGAATTTTTTAATTTTGTCTCTATCAAGATGTTTGGCTTTTTGAGCTTAATCTTATTAAAACCACATTTTTTTGCTAGTAGTTTTAGTCTCATTACCATAATTAAGGACTCAACAGGTTTGGGTAAGTTTCCATATCTATTCACCCAATCTGTAGCTAATTCAGTTAATTCATCATTATTTGAACATTCAGTAGCAGATTTGTAAGCCTCAAGCTTTTCTTCTCTGTTTAATATCCATGTTGCTGGTATAAATGCATTTATTGGTAGATCAATTTGAGTATCGTTAACTTCGGGTATTTCTTGCCCACTGATTTCTGAAATAGCCTCATGTAGCATTTCTATATATAAATCATATCCAATAGCATTAACCTTTCCACTTTGTTCTTCTCCTAATAAACTCCCAACACCTCTTATTTCCATATCTTTCATTGCAAGTTGGTATCCACTTCCTAGCTCTGAAAAATCTTTTATCGCTTTCAATCTTTGTTTTGCTGCGTCATTAATCTTATTTATATTAGGATAAAATAACCAAGCATGTGCTTGTATACCACTTCTACCAACTCTTCCTCTAAGTTGATAAAGTTGTGAAAGGCCAAATTTGTGAGAATCTTCAATAATTATTGTATTTACTTTAGGGATGTCCAATCCACTTTCAATTATCGTTGTACATATCATTAGATCTACTTCTCCATTATTAAAAGCAATCATTGCATTTTCAAGCTCTGTTTCGTTCATTTGCCCATGAGCAACAATGAATTTTAAGCTGGGAAACATATTTTTTAATTTGTTTACAGCTTGATCTATATCAGAAATTCTTGGAAGAACATAAAAAATTTGACCTCCCCTATCAAGTTCTTGATTAATTGCAGTTCTTATAACATCCATATCTATTTCAGATAAATATGTTTTTATTGATCTTCTTGATGGTGGAGGAGTGTTTAGTAAGCTCATTTGTCTTAGTCCAGATAAGCTCATATAAAGAGTTCTTGGAATTGGAGTTGCCGAGAGAGTTAAAACGTCTATGTTGGTTTTAATTTTTTTTATTTTCTCCTTTTGCCTTACCCCAAATCTTTGTTCTTCATCAATAACTAGTAATCCTAAGTTTTTAATTTCTATTTCTTTTCCTAAAATTTGGTGCGTTGCTATAACTAAATCAATTTTTTTATTTTTCAAACCTGCATAGATTTCCTTTCTTTCATTAACGGTTTTGAATCTATTGAGTAATGATACTTTTATTGGGTAAGGTGAAAATCTATTACTTATTGTTCTCCAATGTTGCTGAGCTAGTATTGTCGTAGGTGCTAGTAATATTACCTGTTTGCCTGATGTAATAGCCTTAAAAATAGCCCGAACGGCAACTTCTGTTTTGCCAAATCCTACATCTCCACAAACTAGCCTGTCCATTGGTTTATCGCTTTCCATATCAGATTTTATTTCTTCTACAGCAGTAATTTGGTCAGGTGTTGGTTGATAGGGGAATGATTCCTCTAATTCATCTTGCCAAGGACCATCTTCTGGGTAAATGTAGCCCTTTAATTTTTCTCTCTTTGCATAAAGTTTTAAAATATCGACAGCAATTTTTTTGATTTGTTTCTTATTTTTTTCTTTTATTTTTTCCCATTCTGTCCCTCCTAATTTATTTATTTTCGGCTTTATTTTTCCGCTTGATCTATATCTGTTAACACTACCAAGTTGATCAGCGGCAACACTTATCTTTCCATCTTGATACTGAATGACTAAATAATCTCTTGAATCTCCAGTTATATTTATTTTTTCTATCTTTAAAAATTTTCCTATTCCATGATTTTTATGAACTATAAAATCACCGGGACTAATCTTATTTACATTTATATTTGAATTGATACTTCTTTTTTTTCTTCTTATGAATACATTATTAAAAAGAGATTGTTGTGAAAATAATTCTTTATCTGTTATCAGGACAACTTTCCATATAGGAAGATAAAATCCCTCGATTTCGTAATTGTTCTTATTTTTTAAAATTAGGGGAGTTGAATTATTAATTGACTTATGTGCTTCATCAATATCATTAGGATTGTTTAAGAAGTTTGCATTACATTCGTGCTCAAAAAGTAAAGTCCTTGTTCTCAATGGTTGTGCTGATAATATCCATACTTTTTCATTATTTTTTATATTTTTATTTATATCATTTGATAATTTCCCTACATTTTTAGAGTATGAATTTAATCTTTTATCGTTTAACAAAAATCTATTATCAATATTTATTTTAGATTCGAATTCATAAAATTTTATTAAATTAAAATTTCCTAGTGAATTTAATATTTCGTCAAACTTTAAATGCAAATTAGGTTTTGCCTCTAAATTAATATCATTATTTTTGAGGTTCTCATTTAATTCATACGTACTATTATCAAAATTACTTTCTGAATCTAGATACCAATTATTTGCAAATTTTTTACAATCTTCTAATTCATCAATTACTAGAATTGTTTCCCTATTTATGAAATTTATTATGTTTGACGGTTCTTCTTCAATTATTCCTATATAACGATCAAGATTATTTTTATTTATATCTTCTGAATTAAAAAGTTTGTTCTTAGATAAATTATTTAACTTCTCTTTTATTAGCAAATCAAATCCAGCCTGTATTATTTCAATATTATTTATACTTTCTAATGTTTTCTGTGTATGGGGATCATATTCTCTTATTTTCTCAATTACATTATCAAAAAATTCTAATCTTATAGGAAACTCATTATTGATAGGATAAATATCTATTATTTCCCCTCTCCTACTCCAGAAGCCTTCAGTTGAAGTTACATTATCCTTCGTATAGCCCAGCAAAGTAAGTTTATTTGCTAATTCTTGAATCTCGATTTGAACCCCTTTATGCAAATCTAACCTGTTTTCAATTAATACTTTTTTATTTATTAGATGAGGTTGTAGTGATCTCTCTGTTGATATAACAATATTAGGTTCATTTTTCTCTTTTTTTATTAATTTGGATAAAACAGTAAGTTGACTAAATTCAATCTCTTTGGATTTATTAATTGATGAGTATGGTAGATGTTCTGTTGGAGGATAATATAAAACTGGATTATCATTTATACTTTCAAAATAACCAATCCATTTGTAGGCAATTTCTTCATTAGGACAAATTAATAATATATTTTTTCCTTCTTTTTTTGCGATGCTATCTAATATTATTGATTTTGCATATCTACTTGATCCAACAATATTTAATTCATTATTTTTTGAAATTCTTTTTATTAATTCATAAGTAATTTGTGAGTTCGAAATATAATCAACTAAAGTATTTAAACTCATTTATAACTATCAATCTTGATTACAAATATCCGATCCATTATATTAGATTTTATACTGATTGTGAATAATATTTGATGGATTCAGCCGCAATAAATTCTTTTATACCCACACTTGATCAGGTAGACAGTTGGTACGAAATCTTTACACTTTTACCAATATTAATTGCTCTAGAATTATTATTATCGGCAGATAATGCTGTAGCACTAGCTTCTCTTACTAAATCCCTCGACAGTTCAGAATTAAGGTCAAGAGCCTTAAATATTGGTATAACAATATCTTTATTATTTAGAATTATTCTAATCATATTATCTAATGTTCTTCTAAAGTTTATTCTCATTAGAGTTTTTGCTAGTTTTTATTTAATTTATTTATTCTTCTCTAATGTTTTTTTAAATTCAGATATAGATAACTCTGAAAATGGGACAGATAATAATAAAAATAATTTTAGGTTTTTAAGGGTTGTAGCACTTCTTTCAATTACTGATTTTGCTTTTTCTATAGACAGTATCACTACTGCAGTAGCTATAAGTGATCAATACATATTAATTATATTTGGAGCAGTGATTGGAGTATTAGCCTTAAGATTTACATCAGGGATTTTCCTAAAACTTCTGGATATATTTTCTAGATTAGAAACAGCCGGTTACGTAGCAATTTTAATAGTTGGGATTAAACTTTTACTAAATACGTTAATTAAAGAATCTATTCTTCCAGACTATTATTTTTATTTTTTGATACTTTTTGCTTTCATTTGGGGATTCTCTAAAAAAGAATCTAAAACTTAATCTGAGAGATATTCACCTGCTGATGGCTTTAACTGTTGAATCAATTGCTTTTTGCTAGAAATGTTTTTGCCTTCAAGTTTTGCTTCTAATAAAATAATCGGATCAGTTTCAGTTGAAATTATAATTCCTTCATTCTCTATTACAGCAAGAATAATACCTGGTCTTGAATAATTGCTCATGAAAAGGTATTTTTCAGTTTTAATTACATCACTAGTCAAAACTTTGATTTTAAGTATTTTAAGGTTCTTACCTCTAAAAGTTGTATTTGCTCGTGGGTATAATGCTTTTATTTTATGAGAAATTTTAATTGCCTCATTACCCCAGTCAACTTTAAAGTCTAATTTTTCAATCATTCTTGCGTAAGTAATTTCTCTTCCAAGGGTATTTTGTTTTGTTAATTGAGGATTAGTATTTTTATTAATATTTTCTTCGATTAAAGATGTTGCATTTATAAATAATTTTGCCGATAAAATACTAAGTTTTTCCGATAGTGTTTTTAAATTATCGTTATTATTGATTTTAATTTTTTCTTCCAACAATATGTCGCCAGTATCTAGTCCCTCATTCATTTTCATAATCCCTACACCAGTAAATTCATCACCCTTTATTAGGGACCATTGAATTGGGGCGGCACCACGCCATCTTGGAAGTAATGAAGCATGTGCGTTCCAACAACCAAATTGTGGGATTTCCAATATCTCTTTGGGTAAAATTTTCCCGTAAGCTATAACAATAAATAAATCACAATAAAGTGATTTAAGTTCATTTATAAAATCTATATTACCTCTGATTTTTTCTGGAGTATAAATTTTTATAGATTCTTTCTCAGCAATGCTTTTTACAGGTGAGGCTATTAATTTATTTCCCCTAGATCTCTTCTTATCCGGTTGGCTAACTACTGCAATCACCTCGTGCTTGGATTTAATAAGAATATCAAGACTAGGAATTGAATATTCAGGTGTTCCCCAGAATATAATTCTCACGCGTCACCAGTTATTGATAATTCATCTACCCATATATGTGGAGAAATTCCACTAGTTGTCACCTCCTGGCTTGATTCAATATTTACTATATTTTTCAAAAGATATTTGATATCCCCTGCTACGGTGGCAGATTCTATTGAGATTTTTTTACCGTTTTTGTAGAGCCATCCATCAAATGGAAGAGAAAATGATCCTTGACTTGCTCTGACACCTGCATGGATTGCATTTAATTCTTCTATATAAACAAATTCTCCCTCATAGGTAGAGTGATCTAGTGATGTTTTTAGATCAAAGTTTTCTTCTGATTTCTCAACTACGATCCAATCTGGAGATACTGATACTTTTGATCCTAGTCCAGCATGGCCAGTGGGAGTTGTTTTAAATATTCTTGCAGTTGATTCAGAATGTATAAAATTTTCAATTCTCCCTCTGTTAATAAGACATAGTCTTTTGGTTGGGGTTCCTTCTCCATCAAATGGTGTTGAAGAAATATTCTTTTCGTGAAGGCCATCATCATAAATATTTAGTGCTTCTGTAGATAGTTTCTCTCCAATTGAATTTTTATTAGATAAGCTCACACCATCTATGATGCTTCTAGCATTAAACATTGAGCTAAAGGCGTTAATGATAGTTAAAAAAGACTCTGGGGAAAAACATATTAAATATTTATTAGTTTTAATAGATGAATAATTTAAATGAGAAATTGTTTTATTTGAAGCCTCTTTAATACACGCCTCTATATCTATATCATCAGCTCCATATCCAAGTTTTACCGAACCAGAACTACGAGGCTTCTTATTTTTCTCTTCTGCTCTTGCATATAAATATAGTGCGGCTTGACTTTTTGAATAACTTCGAAAGGCACCCTCACTATTTGCATAAACTCTCTCAAAGAAACTCTCAGATAAACCATTATATGGAACAGATTTTATGGATTCATGACTTTCTATTAGTTTTACTTCCGCTTCTCTTAATAGTGTAAGTAATTTTTTTATTCCAACAGGATTTCTTTTTTTAACTTCCTTATCTTTAATAGGATCCTTCGCTAGTGGTGAAAATTCTGTAGATTCATTCTTATTGCCGAAATCAGAAGCTATATTTGCTTGCTTAAGAGCCTTTTTAATACCAGATTCACTAATATCACTTGTTGTAGTAATACCAACTAGATTAGATTGATTCCAAACTCTTATAGTTAAAATTTGCTTTTGTGATGCCTTAAGTTGTTTAGCCTCTCCTTTATCTACTTGCACAGAATAATCATTAGAAAAGCTTGCTCCATAATCCCATTTTTTAAGATTTAGGAAATCTGCAGCTTTGGTGATTTGAGTGGTGATTTCTTTTGAATTCATATCCTATCTTCCGCCAACAGTGATTGAATCAACCTTAATATGAGGTTGGCCAACAGTTACATTGACGCTTCCACTAATGGATCCACAGAATCCAGGAGCTAATTCGAGATCATTTCCGCACATTGATATTTTTGGCATAACTTCTTTAGCCTCACCGATCAATGTTGCTCCCTTTACTGGACTAGTTAATTTTCCATTTTTAATAAGATAACCTTCTTCTACCGCAAAATTAAATTGTCCTGTAGCACCTACACTGCCACCACCCATTGATTTGCAGTAAAGTCCTTCACTAATACTATTGATTAAATCCTCTTTCGAGTGCTCACCTTTAGCTATATAAGTATTTCTCATTCTTGAAGCTGCAGCAAAAGAATAATTTTGCCTTCTTCCACTTCCTGTTCTTTTATGGCCAGTTCTTAATTCACCTGCCCTGTCTGAAATGAATTTTTTTAAAATTCCATCTTTTATAAGAACTGATTTTTCGGGTTCCATACCTTCATCATCTACTGATAATGAACCGAAGGATCCTTCTGATATCCCTTCATCTATTGCAGTTACAGATTCATGTGCAATTTTTTCATTCAATTTATTCTCAAATGGTGTTGTTCCTCTCTCTATTTGAGTAGTTTCAAGTAAATGTCCACAGGCTTCATGGAATATAACGCCACCAAATTTATTAGCTAATACAACAGGCATTTGTCCTGCATCAACATAATCTGCATACAGCATGTTCATTGAACTTTCAAACACATCATTAGCTGATTTTTCGTGATCCCATAATCTGAATTCATTAGGCATTCCTGACGATCCAAATCTTCTACTTCCACTAGATCGATATTGGGCATCACTTGCAATTACGTTGAGTCCAACTGTTTGATGCAATCTAATGTCAGAGGCATAGGTACCGTCGCTGGAAGCTATAATTACTTCTTGAAGATTTCTTGAATAACTTCCTTTTCTAGTTATTATTTTATTATTTTTTTTTAGAGACTTTGTGCTAAGTAGTAGTTTTTCACTTATCTCATGAATAGATGGGACTTCATTAATCCATTTTTTCTTGGATAAACTATAGTCCCTGTGTTGATTTAAACCGTTAAATACTTCTTTTTTGTTGTCTGTTATGTCTAGCATCTCTATAGCCTGAGATACCGATCTCATCAAGCCATGCTTTGTTAAATCATTTGTACTTACAAATCCATCCTTTTTTCCCTTGAAGATTCTAATTCCAGCACCTCTTCCAAATGATGGACTTACACTTGTAATAAAATCTTCTTCTGCTAACACGCTGGAGTTGTCAGTATTTTCTATAAATATTTCTACAAAATCAGCACCAAGTCCAATGCCGTAGAAAATAATTTCTTCTAATAAATCTTTATTGCAACTACCAAAAACGATTTCATTTGATTTGATTTGTGACGAAAGCATATGAGTCTATAAATCTTCTCTGTATTAAAGATTATCTAATCGAAGGTTGGTAATCTTTGCTATTAAGAGGTTTTAATAAGTATAGTCTTAATAACTGGTAACCGTTTGATAAATATTTAGGTAATTTTTTAAAAGTTTTAGATACTTTATTTCCATCACTGTTTGCAATATCGGAAAGAACCTTATTATTCTCTACTATTTTATCTAATCTTCCATAGAAAGATTTATCAAAAACGTCCATTACTACAGGGAAGACTCTAGCTGCAGTTTCATTTGTTTTATTAATAACAAACTGGTCGTAATCTCTGGCATCTAAACCTAAAGAACTGTAGAAATCTTTTTTAATTCCCAAATCTCTTGCATACATAGTTGCAAATACAGCTAATAGAAAGAACCTAGACCATAACTTGGATGTTAATGGAAGATTGTTCAAAAAATATCTAAACCTATGAAAGTAGTCAAATAATGGGTGTGTAAAAGTAGAGCCGCCAATGGTAATTTTTTGGCTTAAAGATTTAACAGTACGTGGCTGTGCTTTCATCAGTGCGTCAAAGAAATCCCCATGTCTATTTTCATCTTGACACCAATTTTCAAAGTAATTAAATAGTGGAAAAATTTTGCTATCAGGGTTCTTTTCAAGATGCCTATAAATTGCGATGTATCTCCAATAACCTATTTTTTCGGATAAATAAGTAGCGTAAAAAATGCTTCTTGGCGGGAAATAAGTGTAATCTTTATTGGCTGTTAAAAAACCTAAATCTAACTGAAGTCCAAAGTCACTCATTGATTTATTTAAAAAACCTGCATGTCTTGCTTCATCTCTGGCCATATGAGCAAAACATTCAGCAAGTAGAGGGTTTTTGACTTTAATTCTCTTACTAAGTTCCTTATAAAGTAAAAAACCTGAAAATTCAGATGTACAACTTCCCTCGAGAAAATCAACAAAAAGCTCTCTTGTCTCAGGATCTAATTTTTCTGCAGCGCCTTCAAATTCACTATTTCTTACAAAATGATGTCTATTGTAATCTTTCCTAAATTCCTCACAAATAGCTTCCAATTCCTCCTCGTTTATTGATAAATTCATATTTTCCATAGCCTCAAAGTCTGTTGTGTAGAATCTTGGGGACAAAATTGTTTCTTTTGCTGGTATCTTTCCATTATTAATATCTTTTTTATTTTTTGATTCAACAGTTGATTGAGCCATTTTTTATTCGGTTTATTAATACTATTATTTACTATGATTTGTATTTTCGAGGGAAAAGTTAACTTGGTGTTATTGTTTTCTAATTAACTCCGATTAACTTTTGCCCATTCAATCTTTGAAGTACTCTCGAAATTATTAATTTTAGAGTAATTCTTTTTTCGTCAATAAGAAAGGATTCAATAATACTGGGTTGTTGATTAGGTTTTGATAAAGAAATACTTTTTAATGAACTAATGTCATCCTTCTCAAAGGATAACCAAAAGTTACATGTATCTTTAATTTCACAATTTATTACCCAACATTTATCTCCAGCAATAGGTCTATTTGTGTTAGTGAGGTTAATATTGTTTATTTCTAATCCTCTTTGATTAATTTCCTCAGTAAGTGAAGGAATTAGGTGCATGTTAATAAATTCTTGGAAAGGCTTTTTCTCTACTGGGAGTTCTTTTTTTGGTTTTGTTATGGGTTTTTCGGGGTTATTAATTTCATTTTTTATAACTACTTTAGTAGCAGAATCACCATTATTTATATCCATATTGATAGCTTTTTCTGATTTAGGTCCTTTTATTTCCTCTGAGTTTGATTTAGTAGTGTTGTCAGATATTTCTTTATTTAGTTCATAATTTTTGTCTAAATTTTCTTCCATAAAAAAAACTATTTATTTCATTATAAATTAAAAAAACATTTTTTAATTAATTTATTTTTCTACCAATCATTATCAGCATTATCCCAGTCATCTTTATTATCCTGATTTGAATAACTTTGATCTTTTTTAATGTTAATATCATTCATATTTTTGACTACTCTGTAATTAACAGAAATTGTTGGTTGAGTTTCTCTAATATCCCTTTGTGGCGGCATCTCAACGTTTGGTTCTATTTCTTCCTCATTATTATTAGATACAAAATCATCTTCCACATTTTCGAAAGTTTTTTTTCTGAAACTAGTACTAGTAATTTTTGTATTTAATAAAGTGCTTACTAATAAACCAGAAAAAAACGAAATACTAATTAACTTACCTATGCTTACTTCTTGGAGGGTCCATTTAAAGTATCTAAATGAAGTCTTCTGATTATTATTTGTATATAATAAAATTTGAAAAATTATTATTAAAAAAAGAGTTAAAAGTAAATATTTTTTCTTAAACATAATTACTAAAAGTTATCTTAAATTTTTTTGGTTAATATTTCCATAATATATTTTGTGAAAATTTATTTATGTTAATTCTAAATCAATTTGATATTTAAGAATATCGACTTTTATTATTTTTACTTCTATTGCATCTCCAACTTTATATGATTTTTTAGATTTTCTTCCAATCAATAGATTTTGCCTTGACCTGTATTCATACCAATCATTATTAAGAGTGCTTACATGTACTAAACCCTCTACATTTAGTTCTGATATCTCAACAAAGAAACCATATGTTTGCACTGATAAAATAAACCCACTATAAATATTACCTAGTAATTTTTCTGCTTTTCTTACTTTTTTTATATTTATCATATTAGATTTATATTGATTAACTTTGTACTTGAATTCATTAAGTTTATCTATCACATACTTGTTAAATAATATTTCTAGATTTTTTGAAATTGATGAATTAAATATATCCCAATTTACTAAGTCAAATGAACTACTTTCCGATATATTGATTGCATCAATATTATTTTTCTTTGACTTCTTACCATTTATTATCATATTAAAAATACAGTACTGGTTAATAAGATTAGTAAAGTCAAATCCAGGAATTGTCCATGGAGAAATAAATAATTTTTCTGATTCATCATTATCAGGATCTTTAGATATCAACCTTATTTCATTGTCCTTAAATTCATTAATTAAAAGTTTATGTAAGATTCTTTTTTTATTATCATCGCCACATAATTTAATTACTTGACTAAATGTCAAATTGCCATCTTCATTAAGCTCTATATCATTATCAATAAATTCTGAATATTTGATGATTTCATTTGCATTAACATAATCTATTTCATTTGAGAGATGTCCTGCGCTTTTTAAGCCATATTGATTTGAATGTTTGAACCATATTAAATTAGCTTCATAAAGTATTGGTGAAAGGTAAGTTTGGCAATCTTCTTTATTTAATGATTCAAAATATCCTTTTGAATATTCAGCTGGATTGTGAATAAAAAATTCTTCAAGTGACTCAATTTTATTAATTGGTGCAGGAATTTCAACCATACCCTCCAAAAGATGTTTTTGTCTGAACGAACATGAAATTTCAAGTATGTTATCTAAATCGTCGATATATTCTTTTATAGGTTTTAATACCCGAGACGTTATCCTTGATTTACTTTTTCTAGATAGAAGTGCTTCAGTATGATCACTTCCAACATTAAGACTACATTTTACTAAAGTAAGATGGAACGACCAATCAATTATTTCATTATCACTATTTAAATGCACACAGAGGCTTATCGCTTCATTCTTTTCACCAACTTTAAATTCAGAATCATTTCTTATGGCTTCACTAAGGTAGTTTTGCCAATCATTTAATAACGGTAATGATTCAAACCCTTTAAATAATATTTCTAGAGATTTTTTACTATTTAGGTCTATTCTTTCTGCAAGGTTATTTGTATGTATCCATAATTTAGTACTTTTATTTTTCACATGATCTATTTGAATCATTGGGAGCATTGGAGAATTATTAGAATTCCAACTTTTGAATAAATAAGAGTTTTTATCTGTAAGGTCTATCCTCTCCCTTTGTTCTATTTTTTTTGATTCAATATGATTTAAATTATATGAATTAACGATATTACTTTTAGATAAAACAAAGTCTGTATCATATTCCTCATTATTGTTAAGTTTTAGTTCTTGAATCACATGACCTAGTCCTTCTTCTTGACCTATTGGAAATCTATCAATCTCAACTTTTACTATATTCTTGATTTCTGGTTTGAATGTGTATTTTTTATTCTCTTTTGGAAGTTTAATTTTAGAAAGGATCCTATCGTCTATTGGGATTGCATATACATCATCGTTTATTATTTCTACTTTAGAAAGAAGTATTTGATTTGATCTTTCTAGAATACAATCAACTATTCCTTCAGGTGATCTTCTTCTATATCCCTCTTTTATTATCCTTACTAAAACTTTATCTCCATTCCATGCATAGTTAAGTAGATTTTCTTTAATGTAGATATCTTCTTTGTCTTTTCCTCTTACAGCGAAGCAATAGCCTTTGCTACTACATCTTATTTTGGCAACAAGATGATCATTATGCTTTATGCAAGTATATTCATCATTTTCATTTTTATTAATTATTTCAAGTTTTTCTAAAGCTGTTAAAGCAATATCTAATTTATCCTTATCAGATTTCTTTGTTATTTTTAATAATCTGCATAGTTTTTTATATTCTAACCCCTCTGATTGATTAAGATTATCAATTATTGAAGATGATGTGAACATGATCTAAATAAAATTTTAAATTAATTTAGGGGTATACACTTCATTATTACACCTTATTATCCAAGCTTAAAACTAATTATTTTCTTTCTCTTCTTTTTCTTCTTTTTCGATGGTGAAAGAGTTGATAAAGAGCCTTATACCAATGATGAAAAATGTAATGGAGGCTATTGACTTAAGAACTACTTCGGGTAAAAAACTTGAAATAGAACCACCTGTTAAAGCTCCAAGTAAACTTGCAAAAACAAGTGCTGAAGAAGATCCTAGAAAAACTGCTAATGGTTTATTTGAAGTGCCACTTATAGTTAAGGTAGCTAGTTGCGTTTTGTCACCTAATTCGGCTATGAAAACGGTTAGAAATGTTGATAGTAATAAACTTAAAACCATTTATAAATAATTTTTAAATGTTTCATAAGCTAAAAATATACTTATCAATATCATTAAAGTACCAGTAGATAAAGCAAATTTGCTAGGAGATATTTTTTTTGATACCCACTTACCAATAAGAACTCCTACTATGCTAGAGCTTATTAATGCTAGAGAACTTCCAAGAAAAACTACTATTGGCCTGCCCGATTCAGCAGAAAGCATTAATGTGGCTATCTGAGTTTTATCGCCTAGTTCAGCAATAAAGATTGTTGTAAATGTCGTTATAAATATTGAAAAAAAACTTTTTTCTAGATTGTTTTCTTTTTTTTCTAATTTACTATTCATTTTCCTGAAACAGCAATTCTAAAAGTTTTCATCTCTTTACTTTGGTATCCATAATTTGATGAAATATGTTGTTTGCAGCAATCTATTAAAAATTTATCACCAGATTTCAAATATCCTTTAAATGAAGTTGAAAATTCACTTACCCTGCAAAAATGTGGTCTGGTTTCATAAATTAAGCATTTTTTATTTTCTCTGTCCAGATTTTTACACCAACCGTCTTTAGCCGTCATCGAATTTATCAAAGCTATATCTTCATTGTTAAGTTTGATAGTCAAATCACTTCTTTCATTCAAGTCGAATTTACAACAAGCTCCACAATTTTCTATACATGTCCATGATTTCATAATTTAATTCAATCTTGTAACGTAGCAGTACATTTTCGTCATTTATTTGTAAAAATAGTATCACAAAACATATTCATTAATCATGGCAACACTTATTCCTTTGGCTGTAGTTGCGTTAGCAGGACCAGCAATAATTGCTCTCGTATTTTACCGTAAATAAAAGAAAGTCTTTTTGGTGAGCTATCTTGAGGGTGTTTATTGGGATTTAGATGGTACTATCGCGAATACTGAATTAGAGGCCCATTTACCCGCTTTTAATAATGCTTTTAATGACCTTGATATTGATTGGAATTGGGATACTAATTCATATATAAAACTTCTGAAGATAAATGGAGGCAAAAATAGGATAGCTTATTACGCTAAATCTAATAATCATATTTTGTCAGAAGATTTAATTCTCAAAATTCATGAAACAAAGCAGTATCATTATTTAGAAATTATAAAAAGTAATTGCGTTAGTTTAAAAACTGGTGTTTTTAGATTAATAAATGAATTACATAGAAAAAAAGTAAGACAATTTATTGTTACTTCAAGTTCAAGAATTCAAGTCAATCTACTTGTTGATTATCTTTTTAATGGCTTCAACCCTTTTGAGTTCATTATTTCAAGCGAAGACGTTGAATTAAAGAAACCAAATCCATTGCCATATTTAAAGGCAATCAAATTAAGTGGTATAAATAAAAACAACTCAATTGTTTTTGAAGACTCCAATCCAGGATTGAAATCTTCCTTGGCAGCTAACTTACCTACAATCTTTGTCCCTTCAAATATCCCAATTGTTCTCGAGGAAAATATTAAATTAGATTGTATTTTAGACAGTCTTGGTGATGAGAATAATGTGGCAAACGTAATTAAAGGCCCTAAACTAAATAAATCATATATTGACTATAGTTTTCTGAGTGATTACTTAGTCTCTTTTAGTAATGCAAAAAACTAATTTTTCAAGAATCACCTACCAGTTAAATAATATATTTTTTGGTTTTCTAAGTGATACTTGGAGGACAAAATCTATTGGACTGATTTCTGTTTTGACAGGTTATTTTTTGTTCGCAAATTTTCTCACAAAATTTATATCTGAAGGTAAAAATGAGTTAATTATGGTTCCAATAATTATTGTTTTTATTGAAATCATTATAAGAATTAAACCTCTCGCAAGTTCCAAATTTTATTATCTATGGACCGTAGTTGATAAATTAAGAATTGGTGCAATTTATGCCGTTATACTTGAAGCATTTAAATTAGGATCTTAGAAGCTACTCTTCTTCTTCTTCAATAGGATAAACAAATCCTTGAGCTTTCCCAGTTAAAACTGATTTACCTAAAGATATTGCTTTTTGAGCTGCTATTGCTGCTTTACCTTTCCAAACAGCGTGCCTCTGGTTCCTTTTGCTCTTAGATTTTTTCTTCTTTGGTACAGCCATTCTGTTTCTTTATTACCATATAATAATATAACCTTTAACTGGTTATCTCCAAAACTTTTGAGTATATTTTGTTTATATACGTCAATTTATTAAATAAGCATATATGCTTTATTAATCACTTATAAAGATTAGTGTTTAGATCAAAATTCTCATATTCAAATTCTAAATCAAGTTATTCGGATCTTCTAGAAGATATAGAGACGGGGAAAATAGAATCAATATTTTTCTATCCAAGGCAGAGAGAAATTGATGTTCTGTATAAAAATGGTGATAAATTTAAAATACCTATCCTTTACAACGATCAAATAATCCTTGAAAAGGCTACTGAAAATAAGGTAGATCTAACTGTTAACAATAGTAGAAAAGAAGCCTCAGCCGCTAATTCATTTGCCTCAATAAGTCTTTTTCTGATTTTCATATTAGCTATAGCTTTAATCTTGAGAAGTACATCAAAATTGGCTTCCAGAGCTTTTGGTTTTACCAAAAATCAAGCTAAATTTATAACTATTGACGATGTAGAAACGAGATTCGATGATGTAGCTGGCGTCCCTGAAGCCGCTGAGGAATTAAAAGAGGTAATAACATTTTTGAAAGAACCAAAGAAATTTGAAAATCTTGGAGCAAAAGTTCCTAAGGGAGTTCTTCTAATAGGCCCACCAGGAACAGGTAAAACATTATTAGCTAAAGCAATTGCTGGTGAATCAGGAGTGCCATTTCTCTCAATATCGGCATCAGAGTTTGTAGAACTTTTTGTTGGTGTTGGAGCAAGCCGAGTACGTGATCTGTTCTCTAAGGCTAAGGACAAATCTCCTTGTATAATTTTCATTGATGAAATTGATTCCATTGGTAGGCAAAGAGGGTCTGGGATCGGAGGTGGAAATGATGAAAGAGAACAAACCCTTAATCAGCTTCTTACTGAATTAGATGGTTTTGCTGATAATTCTGGGATTATTGTTTTAGCAGCAACAAATAGACCAGATATTTTGGATGCAGCATTATTAAGACCAGGTAGATTTGATAGGAAAATTGAAGTAATGCTTCCAGATTTAGATGGAAGAAAAAAAATTCTTTCAGTTCACTCACTTTCCAAACCACTTTCAAGCGAAGTTGACTTAGGATATTGGGCTTCTAGAACAGTTGGATTTTCGGGAGCAGATCTTGCAAATTTGATGAACGAGAGTGCTATCCACTGTGCAAGAGACGAATCTAAATTAATAAGTGATCTACATATAGAAAATGCTCTTGATAAAATTACAATTGGCCTAAGAAGCTCATTAATAACTTCTCCTAATATGAAAAAAATTATTGCTTATAACGAAGTAGGTAGAGCAATTGTATCTGCTGTGAGAAATGGAATTGAATCAGTTGATAAAATTACGATTTTACCTAGATCTGGATCTATAGGAGGATATACAAAAATATGCCCTGATGAAGATGTAATTTCTAGTGGATTGATTTCAAAAAAATTATTATTTTCAAAAATTGAAATTGCTTTAGCTGGAAGAGCAGCAGAAACGATAGTTTTTGGTGAAGGTGAAATTACACAATGCTCCATAAATGATATCTCTTATGCGACGAATATCGTAAGGGAAATGGTTACAAAATATGGATTTTCAATTATTGGTCCAATTTCAATGGATTCTGATAATAATGAAATGTATTTAGGAGATGGATTATTTAGAAGAAAGCCTCTCATAGCAGAAAATACCAGTTCTAGAATAGATAATGAAATCATAAATATTTCTAAAATTTCATTAAATAATTCAATAAAAATATTGAAAAAAAATAGAGTATTACTAGATAAATTAGTTGATATACTTTTAAATCAAGAAACTATCGATAAAAAAGTTTTTAAATTAACAACTTCTAAATTGTTGAAAGTTTGATTTAATTGCTTTAAATTAAAAAAAAATATTTTTTTGATAATTAAAAACAATACAACGAAGTTATTAGTTACACTTTCATTTTTACTTATTCTTCCATTTGTACAAAAACAATGGTTTAATTTGTATTCACTCAATATTAATGATATTTCCTTTTATTTAATCCTTTACTATTTGAGCGGAGCAATATGTCCATCTTTGGTGTATATAAACTCTTTAAAAAACTATACAGATTATAGTTTTACTAAGGATAAAATCCATAGTAAAAAAATAATTAAAGGAAAAAGATTATTATTCTTAGTAGCAATAAATTTAATATTTCTCTCTTTCTTAATAGCTGATTATATATATATAAATTTTGATCTTATAATTAATTTATTTCTTGAAGGAATTAATGTCCCAAAACCGGATATTCCACAGTTATGTTTTTTCATATTTTTAATTTCTATCCTATTAATTTTTAAAAAATCTAGGTTTATTTTAAAAAAAATAATATTGGTAAATTTTATTTTGATTTCTCTCTATCTTTGGCATCTTCAAATTATTAATATTAGTGTTGATGATCAGTTTCATATTTATAGATATTTTGGTTTAAATGACCTAAATTTAATTAATCTTTTTATCCTTGTCGCAATAGAAATTTCTTTTTATGCGTGGTCCTTTTTATCATATAAAACTAATTTAAGCGATTGGATCGTGCCCAAACCTCAAAAAGGGGATGTTATCCCCTTTTTGAATATATTTATTTTTTATTTTTTTATAATTATTTACTACTCATTACTTACTTAAATATTTCTAATTCTCCTATAGCGCAGAAAAATATTCCTTACTACCTTTTGGGTCCTCTAACATTGTTTTCTCCCCGGGGGTCCAGTTTGCTGGACACACTTCATCAGGGTTTGCTGCAACGTATTGATAGCCTTGAAGAATCCTTAGCGTTTCATCAACATTTCTACCTACAGGAGCCTTGTTAACAGTCGTATGCATAACTACTCCTTCGGGATTGATAAGAAATAAACCTCTATCAGCCTCCCCATCATCATTTAGAACATTGTAAGCCTGGCAAATCTCTCTTTTTAAGTCAGAAACTAACGGATAGTTAATATCACCTATACCACCTTCATTTCTTGGGGTTTGTATCCAAGCCAAATGACAGTGCTTGCTATCAACTGATACACCAAGTATTTCTGTATTAAGTGCCGAGAAATCTTGGTATCTATCACTAAATGCTGTTATTTCAGTTGGACATACAAATGTAAAATCTAGTGGGTAAAAGAATAGAACAACCCATTTACCTCTTAGACCTGAAAGCGTAATCTCCTTAAACTCTTGATCATATACTGCTGTAGCACTAAAGTCTGGTGCTTCTTGGCCTACTTTTAAGCTCATGAAAAATTTGTCCTTATTTAAATTATTTATGGTCTGTTTGACCGTAATAAGTATTATAATTTTATTAATAATGAATTAGCAAGTTTTTTTTTAATTCAATGAAATGGCATTATTCCTTTACTAGGAAATTTACAATTTTGAATCACAATAAACTTTTAAAAAATCTCAAAAAGGAGTTAATTAAATATCCCATTAACAGGCTTGACAATAAAAATTCGAAATAAAAGAAATTTTATTTTATTTAAGATTCCTTAAAATCTAACTCTCTATAATTAGAAATATTCTTTTTAATGTTTTTTAATTATGGCTAAATATATTGAAAGACTAAAGGAAAAAGTTAAAATAAAAAAATTTGATTCTAATCAGCCAATTGGAGCTTGGATTTTCGTTGTAATTTTGAATATAGTTGGATTTGCGGGTTATTTTTACTTAAAGGTAAATCATATACAACTAGGTAGTTAAAAACTTATCTTATTTCCTTCTTAATTGAGCGACAAAAATTTTTTAATCTTTCATTCTTCGTTAAGTCAGGTAAAGTCCATATTGATTCTGTCTCAGGTAATGGATCTTTGCTCCATTCTTTGAATTCTTCCATTATCGAAGCATTATTTAATTTTGATGTATACTTTTTTCGTTTTTTTAAATATTTTCTTATCACTGTAAGATTTGCCTTTATATATTCCCTCATAAAAAATAATTAGTCTTATATTAATTTATCATTTAGGAAGTTCTTATTTAAAGAAAAGATTAATTAGACATTTTGAACTGCTTGAAAAAGTCCAAACGAATAGCCTCCAATTAAGATCCAGCCAAGTACGCTTGATATTATTGTAGATCTTCTATTATGTCTCCTTAGAGCTGATTCAATCATTTCATTAACTTCATCTCTATTAAGGTAATCTTTCTTGGAGTTTTTTTTCATTTTTTTTCTTTTTACAATAAACGAATTTATAAAAAACTGAGCTTAAGATATTTTCATATAAGCAAAAGTTTTATTTTTGATGATTTTATAAATATTTTTTATATTTAGCATAAAAAATATAATGAAATTTTTAAAACTATAATGTAAAGTATTTGAATTGAAGGATCATAGCTTTTTATACAATTAATGAATATTAATGATAAATCTGTTTTAGAAATGCTTAATAAACTTATTGTTATTAATAGGCTAAATAAAAGTCAAATTCTTCAAATGGTTAATTTAGTTTCAATATCAAATGATATCAATGATTTAAACGATAACTTGAAATGGGAAAGTTCTAAATCATTCAATCAAAATATTTAAAATACATAAACTCATTTTTTGATAATTATTAATTCTTGTAATTTACATATGAGATTCTTAATAGTTAATTCAATTAAAAAAGAGTTTTATAAATAATTTATATAAGCTATTCAAATAAATTTTTGATAGTAATTTTCCTTATAAGAAACTTGCTCTTGATTACTATAATTAAGTGTTGTTTTCTTATCCTTGTTAAGTGACTTAATTAATATTGTAGAAGTGATTATTATTATTAGTATTATTAGTAAATCTCCAACAGTAATCCCTCTCTCCTTTAGATTCATGATAAAACATATATTTTGTTTAAATATAGCCTTTATTATTTAATAAACTAATATTTTTTACAAACGTGCTAAAAACACATATGAAGGAAATATAAAAAGAATATAAAAATATTGAGACTATAACCTTTTAAGTCATATAAAAAAAAATAGATAAATTCATAATATGGAAGTCAAAAAAAAAATTAGGAGTTACAACACTCCATATTTTTTCTCTAAAGAGATGATTATCACAAAAAAATCACTTAACGAAAATCAACTCAAATTTACTTATCAAAAACAGTCAATCTCAGATCTAGATAATAAGCACAAGGAATGGTCAAAATCGATTAACAGTAAATTTTAAAATGTTTCTTTGATTATATTTAAAAGTTTATTTCTTTTAATTGTATTTTTTTCTTCCCAATTAAGTGTTACTTCATCATTAATGATAGGTTTTGCTTCATAAGCTAGATACCAAAGAATAAATCCGACAGGAAATAATAAAATATGCATAGCAAAATTAGTTGACTTAAATCAAATATAGTGCAACACTTATATTGTGCAAGTGTCACACTGATTTTTTTATTATGCCTTCTCCGAGGAAAAGAATTGGTTTTTTGCCAAGTGAAGAAGTGCATGAAATTATTGAAAAATTGTGCGCAGCTAATGAGTTTAGTCAGTCAAAAGTAACAGGTTTATTGGTTGAGGAAGCGTTAAGGTCTCGAGGAGTGTTAAATGAATCTTATGGTCAAAATCAAAATAATAATAGGGATTTTATAGACTTTTCTTTTGATCACGAAACATTTTCTGAAAATAATAGTTCTTCACTTAATGTAGACGAATATGCAGTTAATAAAAAAGTATTATCTGATGATATCAAAATGATGCATGAATTTATTGAGTTTAAGTATTTTAAGAAAGTTATGAAGCGAAATAACAACATTATTGAATAAATAGTGTCACACTATTAAAATTTTACAAGAATGCTTTTCAATGGAATTTAGAAATTAAACAGAGATAAATATTTTTAATATTTCTAATCGATTTCTTAAAGAAGGATCCAATATAAATTGAAACTTTAAAAAATAAGCGGACTAAATCCTCGTGGAGATATGAACCTTAGCCCGCTTTAAAAAAATAGCAATAAAAAAATATAAATACAATAAGTATGTAAATTTACTTTTGATTTAAAATTGAATTATAAAAACTCTAAATATAAATGGCAGTAAGTGAATTAAATGAAGATACACAGGATCAAATATGTGATCTTCTTGAAAATCTTCAGCAGATAGAGAAACTTAAAAATAAAGATATACGAATTTTGCTTGATAAGGTAGTAAGAAAATATGGAGGAAAAGTAGTAAATAAATGAAAAACCTATTAATCCCACTATTAGTCTTGCTTCCTTTCTCAAATGTTATAAATAGCTCCCACTTAAATAATCAGAGAGAACTTATAGTTACCTCAGAAAGCACTAGGGAATCAATCGAGTTGGCAAAATACCTCAAAGATAATGGTGTAGTTAAATATTCAGCATATTGGTGTCCTAATTGCCTTAATCAAAGTGAATTATTTGGTAAGCAAGCTTATAAAAAACTTAATGTGGTTGAATGTGCAAGAGATGGCATAAATAGTCAAACCCAGTTATGTATTGATAAAAAAATTAAAGGGTTTCCCACATGGGAAATAAATGGAAAACTAATTTTAGGTGTACTTTCACTAAAAGAGTTATCAAAGTTGACTGGATTTATGAATTAAGAAAAATGTAAGGTGATTAATGGCTAGATATTAAAGGTTATTTCTTGAGTACCTCTCATACATCCTCCAGATGGATAGTTAATTACTTTTTTTGATATTAATCCAATACTTATAGCAATTATTCCAATACCAAATAAAGCTCTTGATCTTTTGCTTGTGATGAGATATTTCATTGGGTATTTATTAAGTAATAAATAATGCGAATTATTAAATTATAACGTTTATTTTTTTGTTAAAAAATAAACAAGTAACCCTAAATCTATAATTTTTTAAAATAAGTTTTAGATATTAGTTTTCTAGAAAATCCTTAATCAATAAATGCTTATGTATCTTTTTTTTCATTATTTTTAGTTTGTATTTGACAGTCTTTTTATAATTAAAATGAGACTTTTATTTTTTTATGAAAAATAAAGAATTTAACGTGACTCAAGGAATGGCTTTGTTACTTTTGAAGCCATTAAATTTACCCGCTAACTATGTCCTAAATCTCATAATTTATATAACTAATCCTAGTAACAATATTGGATACTAATAGTCATCCAGAACTAGTTTGGTTCTCCTCCAACCATGAGCGATTAACTTTCTCCATTCATCTCTAGCTTCATCAACTTTAAGTTCTTCTCTGGTTGTCATAAGAGGTGGTTCTTTTCCTAAAACACCAAGAATTCTTCCAGAGTCAATAAACATATATTCAAAAAATTTATCTTTATTTTGATTGTTCTTTGAAAACCTTTTAACCCTTGAACGATTCGAATTTATAAGCCAATAATTTTCTGTCAATCTTACTTATTTTATGTTTTCTCAATTGGAGCCATTGTTAATCCTTTGCTGAATAGTTGCTCATGATATAGCTCTGCTTGTTCAAGATTACCTCTCCACACCTCTGCAGATCCTGTCTTGTCAACTTTAATGGTTAGATCCCATGCCCTTTGTTCACTTATGCTTGGGATTATTGTTAGAAGACAATTTGCGACATGCTGAAAAGTATTAAAATTGTCATCAAGAACTATAACTCTTGCTTCTGGATATTTTGCTTTAGATTTTTTTGTATTTAAGACTGTGCTGAGTGAATTAACCATTATTGTCTTTAATTGTTTAATTAAATTAAAATTTCACATATGTTTTTCAATTGAAAAGTATTTAAAAATGTCTCGAGCGTGACTTGAACACGCGACCTGCGGGCTATGAATCCGCCGCTCTAACCAGCTGAGCTACCGAGACATGGGAATATTGTAAGGCATTGGTTGTACTTAATTACCATTTTGAAAATTTATTTGTTTGTGAGCCTCATATATAGCAATTCCGCATGCTACAGAAAGGTTTAGACTTCTAACACCTTTTTGATAATTGTTTCCAGTATGTATATTCGGCATAAATATTGATATTAAAAAGTCACTTTTATCAATAATGGAATCGGGTAATCCTAAATCTTCTCTCCCAAATAGCAAAATATCATCTTGCTTAAATTTAAAATCCTTCAAATATAATCCATTTTTTTTACTAAAAGAGATTATTCTTTTTGTTGATTTTGACGCTAAAAATTTTTCAAAATTCTCATACTGATTAACAGTAACTAAAGGCCAATAGTCTAAACCTGCTCTTTTTAAATATTTATCTTCTAGTTTAAAACCCAAGGGCTCTATAAGATTTAAAGGTATATTAAATGCAGCACATGATCTGGCAATATTACCAGTATTTTGTGGGATTCTAGGTTCAAAAAGGGCGACTTCCAATTTTAAGTGGGTATTTCAATACTTATTTCATCTATTTTGATTGCTCTGCCGTTTATGGCCAGCCAATTATCTTTTGATATTTTGGTTATTCTCTTTTGAAGTTCGCCGATTCTCTCAATATATGTATTCCCAATTTTATATTCAGAGACCAAACTCCAACCTACTTGTTCTCCAACAATAATTGTTATGCTTTTTCTTTTCATTAAGAGACTTATAAGTGAATTCATTTTTGTTGACCATTCATTTTGTTCCTTGCCAATAATTTTCATAACGAATCCCCCAATAGAATCTATCAATAATGGACCTTCTTCATTCCTTAATGTATTTAATAGATCTGTTGTTTCTATTAATTTCCAATCTTTTGGCCTTCTTTTTCGATGTAAATTAATTTTATCTTGCCACTCTTTATCATCCAAATTGTTTTCAGATAAGGCAACATATGATAATTTTTTTAACCCCTTAGCAAGATGCTCCGCGAATTCACTTTTCCCACTCTTTGTTCCCCCTGTAATAAAAACTATATGAGTTGAATATTCACTAATATTTAAATCCTTGGCATTCATAAATTCTCTATTATTTAGAGAAATACCACCATGTTGCTAGAGGAATGATTGTGGCAGCAATTAACAAACCTACAACTATATAAGTAGCAGTTGAACTCTCAGTATCTTTTGATCTCATAGTGTTAAAATTTGGATCCACTACAGGGTTGTCGATGGAGGAGGGCTGACTTTTTTCATAATTTATAACAGTCTTCTGTTGAGTAATACCAAAATATTTATTTATAGTATTAATTTCATTTGCGTATGTAGTCGAAGGAATAAGAATAAAAATAAAGCCAGTAAAGATAATGGAAAGTATATATTTATTGATATTTAGGTTCATTTTGAGATGTTTTGGTTAATTATATATTAAAAACCATATGTTTGAGTAATTTTAAATCTACTAAAGAATATAATATTTGCATAATTTAATTAGAAATAACATATTTAAAATATGGGATTCAATGGGAAATCATTAATATCAGTTGGTGTAATACTCTTTGTTTTTCAGATAGCAAATTTCATTTCAATAGAAACAATCACTCCAGAGCTTGAAAGAGCACAAGTGTTAGCTGCAATAGCTTCTTTAATTATTATTTTGATAGGTTTTTTATTTAAACAATTCCAACCCATAGCTGGCGAGAAAGCTGTTTTAAAAGGAGAAAATAAGTTTCTCTTCGATAGAAACATGCCAGATGAAGTTATTAATGAACTTGCATGGGGTTCTGAAGCGATATTAACTTCTACAGCAGCAGCAGCAATATTAATCCACAATGATGGCGTTAATATATTGAGAAGGGGTATCACTGCAAGTAATAATTTTAAACCTGGGGAAACTTGTCTGAGATCTATTAAAGATATGAAATTAATATCATTGGCAAACACTAAATTTTATCCTGGAAGAGATGAATTTTATAATTTTTGTGCTGAAATCCCATCTATTTTAGTTGTACCTATAAATAATAAGGCTTTCATATTGATTGGAGGCTGGAGTGCTAAGTGTTTTACGAAATCTGATGAAAAATGGATTAATAACTGGTCTAAAAAAGTTAATAATATATTCTCAAAAAATAAAATTTAAAAATATATTATTGATTTAACTCTTTTATCTTTTGCTTCAAAATTTACTGATTCAGTATTTAAATTATAGAAAGCATTTTCTGAGTTTATTTCATATTTATTTTCGTTATTTTCATCTTTAATTATATATTTTACTGGATTAAAAAATTCAATTATGTTATTTGAACTCAATATGGCTTTCCCTGAATTTAAGATAATATTTTTATTTTCAAATCTTATATTTCCCTCTAATAGATAGTTAGTATTTTCTATATTCCAAATAAAATTATCAGCATTTAAAATATTCTCATTCTTTTTTAAAGTTTTTAATTTAACATTACCTTTCATTTTCAAGAGTTTATTGTTATCTGATAATATAGATTCTTCTGAACTAATAATATAAATAGTTTCATTACCATTAAGAATATTAATAATAGGTTTTTTTAATTCGAATTTTAATTCAATATTGTCATAACTTGAATTTGGACTGGTAATAGAATATTTTTTATCTCCACTTTTAGAGAAAATAGTCATATCTAAACTGTCTATTTTTTGTATAACTTTATTTTCATCAATTACATTTGAGGCGCAACCAAGCATAAATAATGGAAGGAAAATTATTAATCTAAAATTTTTGCTCATACTCAAGTTTATTTATGATTGGAGTGGGTTTAGGAAGACTTGAGTTGTTAACTAATAATCCCCAAATTAATTGTTTTTTCCAAGGAATTTCCTCTCTGTATATAGAGCCAAGTTGTTCATTAATTTTTGTAGATAATTCGGGCAATAAAGGTAGTAATAATAATCCTATTATTCGGGTACTTTCTAAAACGTTATAAATAATTTCTTTAACTAAAGGAAGATTATCCTTCTCTTTTATTAGCAGCCATGGCTGATTATCATTCAAATACAAATTTGTATTAATTGCTAGGCTAAGTACTTCATTAGCTGCTAAATCTAATTTATAGCTATCAAAGTTATAAATATAATTTTTAACTGTAATTTTGGCAAAATTCTCTAATTTATTTTCACTGAAAATTTTTTCATTATTTGGCACTTTATTATCAAACCATTTTCTAGACATAGATGATGTTCTATTTAATAAATTACCAATTGTGTTAGCCAAGTCATTATTGATGATGTCAACAAATCTTTTATCTTGAAAATCTCCATCATTTCCTAGTGATATGTCTTTAATGAGGTACCACCTTACAGGATCATTTCCATATTTTGTAAGCAATAAATCAGGGTCAAGTACATTTCCTAAGCTTTTACCCATTTTTTGCCCCTCTCTTGTAAGAAATCCGTGCCCAAAAACCTTTTTAGGAACTTTCATTTTGGCAGAAATGAGCATTGCAGGCCAATATACAGCATGGAATCTCAGAATATCCTTACCAATTAAATGAACATCAGCTGGCCATCCTCTATTAATTGATTTTTCCAATGAATGTTCTGTCGCATCAGAACTAATGGCACTTACATACCCAAGTAAAGCATCAAACCACACATAAAAGGTATGGTTATCGTAACCAGGGACTGGAATTCCCCATGTAACATTTGTTCTTGAAATTGAAAAATCCTTTAAACCTCTAGAAACAAAATTTATAATTTCATTCTTTCTTTCTATTGGCTCTATAAAAGAAGGTTCATTGATTATTTTCTCGATTTCCTTTTGATATTTTGAAAGCCTAAAAAAGAGATTCTCTTCATTTTTCCATTCTAGATTTTTTTGATGTATTGGACACTTGTATGTTGATGAGTTTTCTGGATTATCTTTAAATTCTTCACAACCGACACAATACCAACCCTTTTGAACTCCCATATAGATATCATCTGATGCTTTTACTCTTTCATAAAATTCATTAACAACAAATTCATGATTTTTAGAGCTTGTTCTTATAAATTTGTCAAAGGATATATTCCAATCTATCCAATTATTATTAAAGACTTCTGAGATTTGATCACAATGTGATTTTGGTTCAATACCCTTATCATTAGCTGTTCTTTGTATTTTTAAACCATGTTCATCAACACCAGTGATGAAAATAACATCTTCACCTGCAAGCCTTTTATACCTAGCTATTGAGTCACAAATTATTGTTGTATATACACTTCCTAAATGAGGCTTATCATTAACATAGTATAAAGGTGTAGTAATGACAAAAGTCATAAAGCTTTTTTATTAATACTA
>QCDO01000012.1 GCA_003278735.1 Prochlorococcus sp. AG-355-J09 | reverse complement strand
TAAATATAAAATCAGTATGTTGTTCCGGTATAAATTGCAAATTAGTCAGCTTACCTTGTAACAAACCAGTCCCAAATAATCCTCCTGAACCAATCGCAATTTGACTCTGTATCAAATGATATCCACCACCTAATGGATCTCTATTTGGATCTAAAAATAAAACTAATCTATCTTTTTGATATTCTTTTAAGCCATATTGCCACAAGATTGGTGTCAACTTTGCCACTAATAAATGTAACGCAATAGCGAGAGCAGAAAAAATAATTTTCTTTTTCGAAGATCTATAAGCAAGATATCCTATAACTGGAATCCAGAAAATAAGAAGAGTTGGGAAGGTTAGATATAATGAAGCAGTGATGATACAAAATACTAATATCAAAATCCACTCTATCGGCATTTGCGACCAATAGAGCATTACACCTGTCAAAACGAGTAAAACTAAAGAAGTACCTAAGTCCGGTTGAAAGAAAATTAATAACCAAGGAATAACTACTACTAATAAAGGCAATACTAAATCTCTTATTGTAAGAATTGTTTTTTTGTCGAGTACTAAAGCAAGAGTTAATACAGTACTAAGTTTAGCTACTTCTGAAGGCTGAAAAGAAAAGATGCCAAAGTTTAGCCATCTTTGAGCTCCAGAAACTGAAATCCCAAAAAAATAAATTAGTAATAAAGATATTAAAGTACAAAAATAAAATGGGACCAAATACTTTCTAAGTCTTTCTAACGGTATATAAGAAATAAAAAAGGCTAAAAAATAACCTAAAAAACCAGTTAGAGTATGACTTAAATAGTTCGATACTAAAGAATCACCCTGAATACTTTTTATTAATAAACCCGAAATAATAACTAAAAACAGGGGAATTATAAGTAGTGGAGAAAATAAAAAACCTCTATTAAAGTTGTCTTTTTTTGTTAAAAATCCTCTGTTATTTACTAAAGAAATTCTCCTAAACATCAATTAATTATTAATAAATTCATTCTTAATTAATTGAGCTAAATTACCAAATACAACAGAACTTTCTTTATTGGGTTGGCTTATTGAGATTGGTACACCTTTATTACTATCATCAACGAGAGGAATTTCAATAGGTATTTGGGCTAATAATGGTAAATCATTTTCTTTAGCTAATGTTTGTCCACCACCTTTACCAAAAATTTCATATTTTTTATCTGGCATATCTGGCGGAATAAATACTGACATATTTTCTACAATTCCCAGTAAAGGCACTCCGAGTTGTTTAAACATTGCTAATCCCCTCCTTGCATCTTGTAAAGATACTTGTTGAGGAGTAGTGACAACTATAGCTCCAGAAATAGGCACAGATTGAGAAAGTGATATTTGGGCGTCTCCTGTTCCAGGAGGCAAGTCAATAACCAAAAAATCAAGATCATTCCATTCAACTTGATACAAAAATTGTCGGATAATACTATTAAGCATTGGTCCTCTCCATATAACTGGCTGACCTTCTTCTATGAGGAAACCCATTGATACCAAAGAAATTCCATATTTATTTATTGGTATTAACCTTTGATCACTGCCACTACCTTCTGTAACCTTTGGATTCTGTTCGGCAACTCCCATCATTGAAGGAGTATTAGGTCCATATATATCCGCATCGAGCAACCCAGTTTTAGAGCCTAATTTAGCAAGAGAGCAAGCGAGATTAACTGCAATGGTACTTTTCCCAACTCCACCTTTACCACTGCTCACAGCTATGATATGACGAATCCCATCAATCTTCTGTAACTGAGGAGCATTACTTTGATTTTGAGATTCTGTTTTGGAAGGATTATTATCTATTTCTATTTGAACATCATCAATATCTTCAAAATTCAGTAGTACTTTTCTAACCTCTTGTACAATTCTATCTCTCTGAGAATTTGCAAACGATGGCAATGATAATGTTACGATTACTCTCGGTATAGTTACTCTTACGTTTTTAATCCAAGCTAATTCAATTACGTTTTTCTGTGATCCAGCATCTAGAACTTTTTGTAAAGCAAAATTCGCATCTTCTATTGTGGTCATTAAATTTTTAAATATTTTGACAAGGTAGTCGACTGTTTAAAAGATTAAGAACTATGTCGAACTATCAAATAATAAGCAATAAGGACCCCCTAAGAGAAATTATAAAGGGAAACTTATAATTAACAAAAAAATTTTTTTCTTCAAGATTTACTAAATACATGTCGAAAGAACCTCCTAAAAACTCTAGAGAAAAAACTAAAAATCTCTTATTAACTCTACAAGACAAAATTTGTTACGGGCTTGAAAACATAGATGGCAAAGGAAAATTTACAGAAGAATCCTGGCTAAGAGACGAAGGTGGCGGTGGAAGATCAAGAGTATTGAAAAATGGTTCTATTTTTGAGCAAGCAGGAGTAAATTTTTCGGAAGTACATGGAAAAGAATTACCTCAATCTATAATCTCTCAAAGACCAGAAGCAAAAGGTCATGAATGGTTTGCTACGGGCACTTCCATGGTGTTGCATCCTAAGAATCCCTTTATTCCTACAGTTCATCTTAATTATCGATATTTCGAAGCTGGTCCTGTTTGGTGGTTTGGGGGAGGTGCAGACTTAACTCCTTTTTATCCTTATCTTACTGATATAAGGAATTTTCATAATGAACATAAAAAGGCTTGTGAGAAAATTGATAAAAATTTGCATAAAGTTTTCAAACCATGGTGTGATGAATATTTCTTCTTGAAACATAGAAATGAATCTAGAGGCATAGGAGGTATTTTTTATGATTATCAAGATGGTTCAGGCAATATTTATAGAGGAAATAATCAAAATGGAGAGGCATCAAAAGCTTCACAAAATATTGGCAAATCTAATTTAAATTGGGATAATTTATTTTCTTTAGCGGAAAACTGTGGGCAGGCATTCCTCCCTTCATATTTGCCCATTATTGAAAAAAGAGCTTCTCAAACATACTCATCGAAGGAAAGAGAATTCCAGCTATATCGAAGAGGAAGATATGTCGAATTCAATTTAGTTTGGGATAGAGGAACGATTTTTGGACTGCAAACAAATGGCAGAACTGAATCTATATTAATGTCCTTACCGCCTTTAGCTAGATGGGAATATGGATATAAAGCTAGAAAGAATTCTCGAGAGGAATTTCTCACAGCAATTTTTACAAAACCCCAAGATTGGCTAAATGATAAAGAGTTAGAGAAATTCTGTTTAGAAAACAATATTTTTGATTAAAAATTATCGAATAAAATTTTAAAATAACTTAAATAGGTGTCTTAAATAAAGAACCGTCACTTTTTAATTGGAGTTTTTCCCCGAGTTCATTTTCTAAAGAGATTAATTCATCTCTATGGGCTCTAAGTCTCATAAAAGTTGAATCATTTTCATTTTCGTTGATCAACCTTAATTCAAATTTCTCCTCTCTTGCTGATTTTTTAAAATAAACAATTCCAGACAAAGGTCCACCTATTAACCCCAAAAGAATAGGCCACCAACCCAATTCAGGATATATTTGAATGATTACTAATCCCAAAGCACAAGAACCAAAACCGCCAAGAAAACCTAAAAAAATTGCTAAAAATTTACTAGATACAACTTGACCCTTGAATATTAAAATTCTTTGTTCAAAATCTCCTCCTGTTTGCTTCCATCCCCTCATATTAAGCCATTCACATAAACCATTTAAAACTTTAATTGGCTGCTGAGAAGATGCAATCTCAACGGTGGTTGTTCTATCTTTACTGGAAGCCCTAAGAAAAAAAAATAATCCTATGGCCAAGAGAATTGTCAGCAATAATGTTGAATTTAAGGAATATGACATTTAGTAATTTTTTATAGTAACTTCATAATAAAAATTAAAGTTACATCATATTATAATTTTTTAAAATTATTCTGTAAAATATTCCTGATGGATAAAAATTCTTAATTAAATAAAATTTTAAGTAATATTCTAAACCTTAAATTCCCTTAAATACTTATTAAAAATGACTATTGAAAATAAAGATATTGATCTTCTTTATAGCGATTTAACAGAAGATTTATACAATCTTTATAAAAAATCATCCTATCTAGCTATCGACACTGAAGCAATGGGTTTAATTCATGGAAGAGACAGACTCTGTCTAGTACAAATATGCAATGAATTTAAAAGAACATCGTGTATAAAAATCGAACTTAATACATCTTCTTCACCTCATTTAAAAAAACTTCTTGAAGATGACGAAATTACTAAAGTATTCCACTATGCGAGATTTGATGTAGCAGCTCTAAAATGCAATCTTGAAATTAATACAAAAAATATTTTTTGTACAAAAATTGCGAGTAAGTTGGCAAGAACTTATACAAATAAACACGGTTTAAAGGATTTAATTAATGAATTGTTGGGTATAGAACTGGACAAAAGCTCGCAAAGTAGTGATTGGGGTAGAAACGAAGATTTAACAAAAGATCAATTAGATTATGCAGCAAATGATGTTAGATATTTAATTGAAGCTATGCAAAAATTAAAAGTTATCTTAGAAAGAGAGAATAGATATGAATTAGCTCAAAAATGTTTCGAAACAGTTTCTGTACATGCTGATTTAGACATACTAAAATTCTCAAATATATTTGAACATTAAGAATCAATCTTCAGTTAAAAAATTATCTTCGCCATCAAGAGCTTCCATAAGCTTATCAAGTATTCTTGAAGAACTTAATTTATCTCCATCATTTTTTTCACAAATTTTTAAAACATTTTGCGCAACTTGAATTTTTTCTTGAATAGTTTTCGAGCCTTCTTTTGCAATTTGAATTTCTACTTTCTTTTTAGCAGAAGATAAGCTTATACTCATAAGTTTTGCAATCTCTGCACAAATTTTTAGATATTGCCGATCATTTATTGGATACATAAAAGAATTAATAATTAATAAGCTAGTGCCATTTACTAAGATAACAAATGAAGGTTTATGGCATCTACGATTTTCTTACTTGCTCCAGATTCCCCCATTCTTTTTTTTCCAATTTTTGCTTGTTCTAACCTATCAACTTTTCCTTTCAAAAGTAAACTTAAACGTTTTAAAAGAATTTTTTTATTCTTGCAAACTAAAACACTACCTCCCAATAATCTTGATTGCCTTTTTGCAAATGATTTTGTAAATTGTGGTCCAGGTCCCGGTAGAGAAAGAGATGGAATTCCAAGGCCAGCAATTTGCTCTGTAGCAGTTCCTGCATTAGACAAGCCAACTTCTGCCATATTGGCCCATGAATTGAATTTACTTTTTCCAATCACTACATATTGATTATTCTTTTTCCACACAGAATCTTCATCAATTAGAAATTTAGTTTTCCGCTGTTTTATAAAACCATATTTATTTAAATAATTTTGAATTTGAATCACATTCGCATTAATGCTCAAAGGCAAAAGTATTAGCAAATCCTTTGAGAAATCAAAATCTTGCAAACAATTTAGAAAATTATCAAGATTTTTAAAAGCTTCAGGGTATCTACTTCCAACTAATAAAATAATTCTATTAAAAGAATTAATATTTGATATCTTGTCGTTAGATACATTAACAAAATCCATCATTGGATTACCCAAGTATTTTGCATCAATATTTTTTTTATACAAATTATTAGCTGTAATTTTATCTCTCATAATTAAATTTTTACATCTTGGAGATTTCATTAAAAATATTTCCCATGGATCCCATTCAGAACCTTTCAACTTATGATAAAAATCGCTTAAATCCCAACCTGGGCCACTACTCCAAGTATGATCACTTTTGGGAGTTCCAATGAAACTAAAGTCGCATTCTGAGCTCCAAGCATAGAGTAATGGCAAGAAATCCCCAACTGCGATAATTTTGCAGTTATATTTTGACTTCTGTTTTACAAGTAGAAAATTTTTTAAATTATCGATTAAAAATCCTGCAAACAAATCAAGCACAAATCCCTTCAGACTTTGATTGCTAAAACCTCCACTAGGCAGATCTTTTAAATATCCTATTTTACGAAAATTTTTTGATTTTATGGAATTAAATACATCTCCATTTCCTACTAACGGCAAAACTTCAATATTTTTATTTTTTATTTTTTTTAGTAATCTTTTTATTATCTCCGATGCGATTACATCTTCTCCATGTCCATTACATATAAATAATATAGAATGAGACACCTTACTGTTAAGATCATAAAAAGATTCAATCGAATCTTTTTCGGCGGCATGGCCAAGTGGTAAGGCAGAGGATTGCAAATCCTTTATCCCCAGTTCGAATCTGGGTGCCGCCTTATTTAATTTTTTTACGCATTTAATTATGAATTTTTCTAAGAACTTCAATTTCAAGTAAAGGTTATAAAATTTCAATTACTTATTGATATAGAAAAATAATTTTTTCTTTATTTTTTAAATAATACCTGATATCCATTAATAAATAAAATTTAGTTGATTTACTAATTATTTTCATCAGATTATATATATAAGAATTTAAATTATTTTAGTAATCATTATCTGCTACACACATTCCTAAACATCTAACACCATTTGATGCAGTCCTTTTGCAATGGTTACATAAAATGGGATCTTTCTCTAAATTAAGGTTAATTTTTGAATTATTTTGGTCTTTAAAACTTGTTAACTCTTGTGTTGAATCAAATAGAGTCATTCTTGGAATCATCACTTGAATCGATACTAACAACAAGTGAAGCATTAGTGTTGGAAGAAGGTATATCCATAATTTTTACAGTTTCTTTAGGCTCATCAATAACTTGATTTTCTTTAGTACTTTCATCAACTGCACAAGCTTCAAGAGCCTCTCGAAGTAATGAATCAAAAGTTGCTCCAGGCAATCTATGTCTTGCAACCTCAAGAAAAGTTCTAGGTAACGATTCAGATGCAGCATCTCTTAAAGCAGGATTATTCTTTCTATGTTCTTGCTCTTCTTCTATTGATTTAATAAACCTCAGTGTGACATCTCTTTTGGTAGAAGCTTTTATCAGCGTATCGTTTTCCGGATTACTAACATTAGGTTCATTTTCAAGATCACTAAGTCTTTTTTCCAAACTATTTAAAACTTCATTAGCTTCTTTACTAATATGCGCTAATTGACCATCGGACAAATTAGGTAAATCAGCGACAAAAACTTTTCCGTGATCCCTTAGTGTCAAGAATGTTGGCCTTGGGCCTTGAGCCTGTCTACCAATTGATTCAGAATTATTACCTATTGGTCTGTTTGGAGGTGTAGGACCAGCTGAACTACGTCTACGTGTAATTCTTTGATTATTTGCAAAGGGCATTGAATAGAGGTTAAATCTTAATACTTAAACTTCCGATATAATTCGGCGGTAATTTTATTATATTACACCTAACTTTTTCATTTGGGTATAAAAAATAATTTTTTAAACTCATTTAAAAAAGATAAAAAAATTTAAGTTAAAATTCCTGGTAAAAATTTACTAATTGTTGAATCATTTTTTCGAACTATCTTTCCAATTTCCCAACTATCTATATCATAATCTTTACAGATACTTAATATCGCGTCCTTAAATTGCTTATCAATAATTAAACAAAATCCCACTCCAAGATTGAAAGTATTCCAAAAATCTTTTTCAGGAATAGATCCTTTGTCTTTAAGGAATTTAAATAAAATAGGTATTTGCCAAGAATTGGTATTGATATAAGGAATAAAATCAGAAGGAATACATCTTGGTAAATTTTCTGGAATTCCTCCTCCAGTTATATGAGACATTGCTTTAATTTCTATATCTTCAGATAACATTTGGTTAATTACATTATTGTAAATTTTTGTAGGTTTCAATAACTCATCATAAAAATTTAAGTGAGAAACTTTTTCAAATTCTTTATCTATTTGTTTATTGTTTTGAATAATTTTTCTTACTAAGCTAAAGCCGTTACTATGAACTCCATTACTTTTTAAAGCAATTATTAAGTCATTTTCAGAGACTTTTGTACCATTAATAAGCTTATCCTCATCAACTATTCCAACACAAAATCCTGCAAGATCATACTTATTTTTTGAATAAAATCCAGGCATTTCAGCAGTTTCTCCACCGAGTAATGAACAATTATTTTCTCCGCATCCATGTGAAATTCCCTGAACGACCCTCAATAATTGTTTCTTATCAAGCTTACCGGTAGCAATATAATCTAGAAAAAATAAAGGTTTTGCACCACTAGTGATGATATCGTTCATACACATAGCAACTAAATCAATACCAACCTCAAAGTGAAAGTTTTTACTTTGAGCTAATTCTAATTTTGTTCCAACACCATCAGTCCCTGAAACAAGAACTGGTTTTTTAAAACTATCGATAGGAATTCTAAACAAACCTCCGAACCCGCCAATACCCTCAATCACATTAGATGTATGAGTTCCTTCAACTGCCTGTTTAATTTCGGAAACAAATTCTCGCCCAGTTTCTATATCAACACCTGATGTTTTGTAATCCATGAAATAAAAATGATAGACTTTCCCTATATAGATATTCCTCCTAAGATTGCTTTTGTCCAGTAATTATTTATCAAATAGATTTATTTTTTAAAAACAAAGTGAAGAAAGTAATCTTAAGGAAAACTGAAGAGATAGAAAATTGGAGGAGAAATATAAATAGTGAAATTAACTTTATTCCAACAATGGGTAATCTTCATGATGGTCATATGAAACTAATTTCAACAGCAAAAAATGACAATTCTAATGTTAATTTAGTAAGTATTTTTATTAATCCACTTCAATTTGATAACAAGTTAGATTTAGAGAATTACCCTAAAACAATTGATAATGATATAAAAATCTCCTTTTCAAATGGCGCAGATGCTATCTTCATCCCAAGTAATGACGATATATATCCACCGAACAATAAAAATATTAAATTCCTAAAAGCTTCAAAAGAATTATCTTCTGCATTATGTGGATTAAATCGAATTGGACATTTTGATGGCGTTTGTACTGTAGTTTATAGATTACTTAATCTCATCAAGCCAAAAAATCTTTACTTAGGAGAAAAAGATTGGCAACAACTTTTAATTTTAAAAAATCTTGTCCTTAGAAAGAAATTAAATGTTGCTATTAAATCCATACCTACACAAAGAGATTTTGATGGAATTCCTCTAAGTTCACGTAATGTACATTTATCAAAAAACGAAAGAAAATTGATTAAGTTTTTTTCAAGTGAGTTATTAGAAGCAAAAAAAAATTTTCAACAAAGTAAAAAGATCAACTTAAAACAAATAATTAAGAAGCTATCAGCAAAAAAAATTTCAATTGAATATTTAGAACATTTACACCCTCAAACACTCCAAAAAGCAAGACTTGAGGATAATATTTCGTTATTGGCTGGTGCGATAAGATGTGGAGAGACAAGATTAATTGATCACGTTTTTCTAATGAAAAGAAGGCCGATTATTGCAATTGATGGTCCAGCAGGTTCAGGTAAAAGTACTGTAACAAAGTCAATAGCGAAGAAACTTAAACTTTTATATTTAGATACTGGCGCAATGTATAGGGCATTGAGTTGGCTTATTATGAAAGAAATGATTGACTATAAAAAAGAAAAAAAATTACAGAATATTCTTAAAGATATATCTATAGTTTTTAAGTCGAATACAAATTCAGATCAGGATGTTTATATTAATAACTACTGTGTTACTGAAGAAATTAGGTCGCAAAAGATAAGTTCCATCGTTTCTAAAATTTCCTCAATAAAAGAAGTAAGAAAATTCTTAGTAGAAGAACAAAGAAAAATTGGAGAATCAGGCGGACTTGTAGCAGAGGGAAGAGATATAGGAACTACTGTTTTTCCTCATGCAGAACTTAAAATATTTTTAACTGCTAGCATCGATGAAAGAGCAAAAAGAAGAAAATCTGATAAAAATAGTAAAGACTCACAAGAAATAGACCTTCATACATTAAAAGAACTTATAAAGAAGAGAGATTTTGAAGATTCCAATAGGGAAATTTCACCTCTAATAAAAGCGAATGACGCAATAGAAATTATTACGGACGGATATACAATTAATGAGGTAGTGGATAAAATTATTGAACTTTATAATGACAAAATTCCTAAAGAGACTGAGATCAAATAAATTCAAGAAATACTTTCCAAAAAACCGTTTACAGAGTCTTCTAAAATATCAAGGACATAATCGAATCCCTCATCCCCTCCAAAATATGGGTCAGGAACTTCTTGTTCATTAAAAACTGATCTAAAATCTTGTATTCTTTTTATTGATGCAAAACCAGTTGAAACTGTTCTATTTTTAAGATCTTGAATATTTCTAAAATTTGAATCGTCCATCGCAAGAATATAGTTAAATTGGTCAAAATCTTTGCTAGTAATTTGACGAGCCCTGCTTAAGATATTTATATCTCTTCTTTCTGCCGCAATTCTCATCCTAGAGTCAGCTTTTTTCCCAATATGCCAACTCCCAGTTCCAGCAGAATCTACAATAAAGCCATCGGTTAATCCCTTCTTTTCAAGTAAACTTAAAAAGATAGCTTCTGCTGCAGGAGACCTACAAATATTTCCCAAACATACAAAGAGAACAGAAATTTTATTCATATGATTTCAAATTCCAATAATTATAAGACTTTTAAGTAGCAAATAAAACTTCTTCAATTAAAGATTCAGTAAATTGTTTACCAAACAAACTCGACAACATTGGCCTTGCTGGATCGTTTTCTTTTCTATAATTCAAATAATTATTTTGACCGTTTACTAATTCTTTTTGCATTTCAACATTGACTTCTTTACTTTCGAAAAGAATTTCTAAATACAAATCAAGATATTCCTTAAATGAATTATAAAGCTGATTGGTAATTAAAAAATCACTTCTTTCTTCTTTTGGTAATTTTGACCATATTACTCCTGGAGAAAAAAATTTAGCTACATCAGCAGACATTTTTTCAGCTAATGGGAGTGATGAATGACAATGATTTTTGAGTTTTATAAGTTTTTCTAATAAATCATTGTTGTATTGATTTTGTATTTTTAATGAAGGCTGAAAATCTAACACTAGTAAATAACTATTAGGTAGAGAAACAAAATCTACACCAAAAAATGGGACGTTATAAATAGTATTAGGAATAATTAAAAAATTTAAAACAGAATAATTTGGACTATTTATACAAACTGCCCTTGCGAATTGAATTCTTTTTTTATGCGTTACACCCCAAGTAGATAGATTCACATTTTTTTTTGATTTTTTTGAACCATAAGTTGAATCTTTATAAGAATATTCCGAGGGTATTGTTTTTTCTAAACAGTTATATTTACTTAAATTATTTGTTAAATATTTTAAAAAATTATGCCATCTCCAATCTGGCCTATAAAAAATAGTATCTTGTATTAACATTCAATGAATAATCTCATTATTTAATGTAAATAAAAATTTATTGATAAATTTTTTTGTCCATTTTTCTCCAAAAAAAGATTTAAACAATTTATCTGCAGGGTCTTTTTCAAAACTGTACTTATCATATTTAATTTGATTAATCTTTATTTCTTCTGCATTTAAAAATTGATTAACAGGATTCGATTTATAAATGTTCAAATAATTATTTACAAATGAATGGAATATATTATTTAAATCTCTATCAAGATTTAATTTATTTCCTCTACATATAATCACCCATGGAGAAAAATACTTTTTTGAATCATATATATTCTTCATTTTATTATTATCAAATGAAGAATATTTTTTCTTAATACTACCTAAACTTGAACAATATTTTTCAAGATATTTGTTTTCTTGAATTAAAGGTTGATAATCAAGTATTGCTAATAACTTTTGAGAAGTTCCAAACCATAAAATATCAGCTCCTAAAATAGGCAATTCACTACCAAAATTAGGATATGCGACCGTATTGAACACTTGCAGTTTTTTGCCACCATCTAATCTTGTTATTCGCCACTTTCTATATTCGGGAGATGAAAAAAGCCAATTTTTAATAATATATTTTGAGTCTTCATTTTGATGTTCTTTGAATTCACTAGATATTTGTACTTCATGTCCATTTAATTCATCAATATTGGTTTTAAGGAAGTCAACTAATGAGTCAAACATAAATATTAGGTTTCGGTACTTCCTTTCCTAACTTTTTTTGTAATATAATTAAATACGATCTTGCCTAAAACAGCAATCAAGTTACCTTCAAGCTCCTTAAACATTTTCATATTGTAAGTAAAAGCTTGATTAGCTTCATCAATAATTTGATCAGCTGTCTTTTGATTTATTGGAAGTTGATTCAAAGTTAGGGAATATTCTTCCTTGAATTTCTTTTCATCAGCAATTAATTCAAATTCATAAAAATTTAAACCATCATTTCCCTGCAAATTTAATGCTTTTTTAGCGATCCTTTTCAAGATTTGCCCCCCAGATAAATCTCCTATATAGCGAGTATAGTGGTGACCAACTAAGAGCTCTGGTGAATTTTGAGCGACCTCTCGAATTCTTTCAACATATTCTTTTGCTGAATGAGAAATATTAATTTCATTCTTCCAGTTTTCACCAAAATAAAATTTAAGATCATTCATAAGAGTATCTTTCCTGAATAATGATTTAAAACCTATAGGTTTTATTACGGGATGTTCCTCATTGACCAGTCTTTCAATTTCTTCTTCCATAGCTTCATAAACAAAATATAAATCACTAATTAATTTTCTATAAGACTTTTTTTCAACAACTCCTTTTAAAAAACAAGCCACAAAGCCAGTATTTTCTGCCATAGTATGGGATTTTTTTGTCCCTTCTCTTAATTGTCCTGCAAGAGCAACTGCCATATATTTTGAATTATTTTTGTAAGTGTATTTAATCTACAAGGAAAATACATAAAACAGCTAATTTTTGTTACCAGCGGATGTTTTAGAGAATAGCTTATAAAGTTCTTTACAAACCAAAAAAAGGTTTTCTTTTTGTTCCTTTTGCGGTAAATGAGTACCAGTCATCTCCCAATCACCGATGGTAGCCACTCTCCATCTCTCGGAGGGAACAATCATACCTCGCATTATTATTCCCAACAATTTCGGAACTCTTCCATTTTTATCATTTTCAATTCTTAATTGTAAAAGTATTGCTCTACATTCAATAAGAGGACTCCAACCAGGGAAATGAAACGCAAAATCAATAGTATCTTGCATGGATTCATTATTTGAATTGTCCCAGGGACTAAAGTTTACGCTTGCATCTGGAAAATATTTCCTAAACAAAGCTGCAGTGGAAGCAATTTTATTAGCTATTTCAATATTACTTACATTTGAACTCGCATTCATAAGTAGCTGAGTATTTTTTTTGAAAATGACATAATTTGCTTAAACTTGCTTATTAACTTCTTTTTCTTTTAATAAAGATGTGGAAACGCTGATCAATAAACTATTCTCTATTCACATTTGAATAATAAATTTCTAGGTTTTAAAGAAAACAACTCATTACAAATTACAATACGAGGAACTTCAATGAGTTATCTTTTATTAATTCAATGCTATGCCAAAATTTGAAAAATTAACTTTACCTAATGAAGGCGAGATAATAACTTTTAATCAAGGCAAACCTAATGTTCCTAATAATCCAATTGTCCCATTTATTAGAGGTGATGGTACTGGAGTTGATATTTGGCCTGCAACTCAAATCGTTCTTGATTCAGCTATTAAAAAAAGTTATAGAGATGAAAGAAAAATTAATTGGTTTAAAGTCTATGCAGGAGATGAAGCTTGTGAACTTTATGGGACATATAACTACCTCCCACAAGATACTATTGAAGCAATCAAACACTTTGGTGTAGCCATCAAAGGTCCTTTAACAACTCCTATCGGTGGAGGTATTAGATCTCTTAATGTTGCATTAAGGCAAATATTTGATTTATATAGCTGTGTTAGACCATGCAAATATTATTCAGGAACTCCAAGCCCTCACAAAAATCCCCAAAATTTAGACGTTATTGTTTATAGAGAAAATACTGAGGATATCTACATGGGAATTGAATGGGAAGCGGAGGATAATAATTGTCTTGAATTAATTAATCACTTAAATAAAGTTGTCATACCAAAAAGTAAAAATTTAAAAAATAGATCCATACCCGACGGATCAGGTATTGGAATAAAACCGGTGAGTAAATCTGGTAGCCAAAGGCATATTAGAAAAGCTATTGAACATGCCAAAAGATTATCAGGAGATAAAAGGCATGTGACTCTTGTACATAAAGGGAATATTATGAAATATACAGAAGGTGCATTTAGAGATTGGGGATATGAATTAGCAGTAAATGAATTTAGAGAAGATTGCATTACAGAAAGAGAAAGCTGGATTTTAGATAATATTCAGAAAAATCCAGAAATTACAATTGAAAATAATGCTCGAAAAATTGAACCAGGTTTTGACAAGCTTACAAATAACAAAAAAGCATTCATTTGCGAAGAAATTAAAGAAGTTATTGCATCAATATCAAATTCTCATGGAGATGGAAAATGGAAACAACTTATTCTTGTTGATGATCGGATAGCTGATAGTATATTTCAACAAATTCAAACTAGACCTCAAGAATATTCAATTCTTGCAACCTTAAATCTTAATGGAGACTATGTTTCTGATGCAGCTGCAGCAATCGTTGGTGGCCTAGGTATGGCTCCTGGTGCAAATATTGGAGATAATGCAGCAATTTTCGAAGCTACGCACGGTACTGCGCCAAAACATGCAGGCTTAAATAAGATTAATCCAGGCTCGGTAATTCTTAGTGGTGTAATGATGCTTGAATATTTTGGTTGGAATGAGGCAGCTAACTTAATTACTAATGGTTTAAGTAAGGCAATAGAGCAAAAAAAAGTCACCTATGATCTAGCACGCTTAATGGAACCAAAAGTAGAACCCTTATCCTGCAGCAGTTTTGCTGAAGAAATTATCTCAAATTTCTAATTTTAAAAATTATTTTTATTTTCAAAAACTTTCCAAATATTAACCAGTGAATCTTTAGTACCAATGTTTCCAGGATGAGTAACAATTGGAAGTTTTTCGCCATTTTTTAGATTGTAAGTCACCACTGAAATGCCAGTTAAAATCTGTCCTTCAAGATAAACATAATCTGCATTAAGTCCTTTACTAAGAATCAAATTTGTTGTTATTCCACCTTTTGAAATCATATATCCTATTTCATACTTTAAATCTGCGACTAATTCAGCAATAAAACAAGCAAGTAAATTATAAAAATTAAATAGTTCATAATCATCTAAAGACATAAATTTTCTTGAAGTAAACAAAACAGGAGTTTTTCCTTTCTCAAAAGAAAATCTAATTTCTTTCAAAAATTTATTTTTAAACAAATTCCTTCGCTTCTGATTATTATCTGATGAAGTAATATTAAAAAATTCAAAAACATCTAATTCAACTGGATTGCAATTACTTATCACTAATAAATTATTCAATTGCATTGTTGAAAGTTCTACATAAGACCCAACAATTATCAGTCCTGGAAGAAAACTCTTTTCTTTATTTCTTATTCTTAAATTAGAGAAAAATATTTCACTCTGAGAGACACTTTTTTTCTCAGAAATTGAACTTATAAAACTTGCTGCAGTTCGAAAAAGGAATTTTTTTTGTTTAATTAATTTTTTAATTACTAAAGAAAATTTTTTTAGTTGAGAATAATTTTCTACATCTACAACTACATGTTTATTATTCTTCAAGTTCTTTAGTGTTTTAAAAACAATATTATTTTCTTCATCATTTAGAATTTCGATATCTGACAATAAAAGATTTTGAATATCTTCAAAATTTATTTGCGATTTACTTTGCTTAAATAAAAGATTCTTGACATTACTTGTCTCATATCCAAAAATTTTATCTGTTGCAAAAATTGTTTGACTAATAGGAGTTTTATCAACAAAATGAGATCCATTAATTGTTAATCTTTTACCCTCTATGAAAGCTGGAATATGAAAAGTAGCATCAAAAGGACCTAAGCAACTATTTAGAGCAATTGGCTCTAAAAAGTTATGTCCTCGAAGAGTAGAGTCTCCTCTACTTATAAAAATAATTTCTTCTTCATAGGCTTGAGAAGTAATTACAGTTTTAAGATTTTTGCAAATTTCCTCTATTGTTAATTTCGCATCATTTTCCGATAGTGACCTTGTGTTAGCCAAAATAAAAAATAAATTAGATTTAGATTCAAATCCTTTGACTAAAGTTGAGCAGTCCCACTTAAGCAGTAATAAGCAATCGTGAACAGTTTGAGAGCCTGTGGGATCATCATCTATAACAACAAATTTCATAGATATTGTATGATTACTTAAGGGATTTTATTTGTATTGAGGCATTTAACCTTTTACTATCATTTGAGGGAATCATAATGTTTCTAAATCCATCAACAAAAGAATTTCGGGGACTAGTCCAAGGTTCGAGACATATCATTCTTCTTGGAGGATCACTCCAAATAACGCCTAAATCAAAAGGATATGGATGATTTAAAGTTACCTCTCTTTTAAAAATCTTATCTCGAAAAGAGCTTCTACCGGAAGTATACATAAGTAGATCAACTCCTAAATTAATTTTGTTTAATTCATCCAAAGTATTACTTATAGAATTTCTTTCTTGATCCTGACAATTAAGTGGATTATCAACAAACTCTAAATTTTTGAAATCTGAAACATTAAAATAAGGATGCAAACCAAAATTTATAGGCATAGCAAAATCTGTTTTATTATGGATTGTAATTTCAAATTCTAAAAAATTAATTTTTAAGGTAACTTCTATTTTTAGTTCGAAATCGAAAGGATAATATTTTTTGGTTTGTTTAGATGCATTTAAAAATAAACATAAAAATTTTTCATTTTCATTGAAGGAGTATTGCCATTGCAAATCCCTAGCGAAACCATGTTGTGGTAATTGCAAATAACCATTTCCAAATACTGAACTAGAGGTATTGAGATTTCCACAAATTGGAAACAAGATTGGAATACCTCCCCTAATACTTTTTGTCTTGTCCATAAATCTTGTTTCATCGAAATAAAGTATTTCATTACCATCCGAAACCCAATTTGTAATAACGCCTCCTCTTTTAGGACAGAATTTAATGTAATTATTTTTATCTAATTGAAAAACAAAAATTCCTTGGTCCTCATTAGATAATTGAAGTTTCACGATTATTGCTTAAAGAGAATCAACCCAATCCAAAATATGCTGATTAACTAATTCAGGTATCTCATCATGAGGGCAATGTCCTGCATCAAGAATAATTTCTTTTGTATTTTTTGGTGTAAATTTTTTATATAAATTTCTTTTTTTTGGAGTATTCATCCATGGATCTTTCCCTCCCCAAAGAAGTAATAATGGTGCATTTAGTTTTGCGAATAGCTTATCCAACGGCAATCCCTGGGGACCTGATGGGTTAAATACACTTCTAAAAACATTAAAAGCTCCAAAATCTAATGAAGGCTTCCTTATTGACTCAACTAAAAAATTATCAACATTTTTTTTATCAACATAAACTTGATTCAAAGTTTTTTTAATATTTTTTGGATTTCTCATATTCTCAAAAATCAAACGTTGAAGAACAATATTTTTCAAAAATATGCCGGCAACTGTTTCAATTGAAGTTTGCAACATATTCTTTTTAATAGTTTTTTCTTCACTAAAATATCCCGCAGCATTAAGTAATATCACTCCTGCATTTAGATCATTTAATTCTGCACCAGCTGCTAATGCTGCATAACCACCTAGTGAATTTCCAACAACAATTGTGGGTTTTTTTATTTTCTCTTGAACATAAGCAACAACCTGATCCTTCCATAAAGATCCTGAGTATTCAACATCTTGGGGCTTAGGACTTTTTCCAAAACCAAGAAGATCTATCGCATGAACTTCATATTTGCTACTCAAAATAGGGATATTGAATCTCCAATGATCCGTAGAGGCCCCGAAACCATGAATTAATAAAATTGCACATTCTTTTGATGTTTGCTCAGGCTTAGCAGAAATAGTATGTATTGGGTAATTTAAAAAATTCCAGTTATAATTTACCTCACTATCTGTCAGAGCTGATTTTTCCATTTAATGAAATTACTATATTAATCAATACTAATAAAATTATTTCTTAAAGAAGACCTACAGGATCAGCTGCAACATCATCTGAAATTTTATTGCCATCATTTGGTGGCTTATCTTTTAGAACAATTCTCAAGAGAACAGGTGCAAGAAATGTAGTTCCAATAACCATTAATAAAATAGCTGCTTCAAGAGAAGGAGTTAACAACTTAGCGCTTGTTCCTAGCCCAAGGAAAATTAAACCAACCTCTCCTCTAGGCATCATGCCCAAACCTACAACTAATCTATTGGTAGGTTTATCACTCGAAAATACCCACCCGGCAGCAATTTTTCCAATAATTGCTACCACTAATAAAAATCCTGCAACTACAAGAGCTGACCTACTTGTTGGATCAAGTGGATTAATAACTGATAAATCCATTCCAGCTCCCACTAATACGAAGAAAATTGTTGCGAATAAGGATACTAAAGGTAAAACAGATTGTTGGATTGCGTGATTATTTTTAGAACTACTAAGAATTAGTCCAGCTGCAAAAGCACCTAAAGCTGCTTCCAATCCAATGGCTGTTGCAACAAAACAACACAGCACAAGTATCACGAAAGAAGCTACCACTACGGCTCCAGGAGCCTTTAATCTATCTAATAACCAATCAAACCCTGGGGCTGCTGTTCTACTTAATGCGATAGCAGCAATTACAAATACTACAGCTGCAGCAACTAATTTAACAATAGGAGCAATTTCTAAAGTACCTCCTGCAGCAAGAGCCACAACAACAGCCAGAATTACAATTCCCAAAATATCATCTAATACTGCTGCACCAATAACAATCTGTCCTTCTCTAGTTTTTAAATATCCCAACTCACCAAAAACACTAGCAGTGATTCCTATACTTGTTGCTGTCATAGATGCTCCAGCAAAAACTGCTGGAATTAGATCTACCTGGAAAATAAACATTAATCCAAGAGTTCCAAAGGCAAAAGGTAAAATTACACCAGCCATAGCAACTGTAAAAGCTTGAGCTCCGACAGCTACTAATTCCTCTAACTCACTTTCTAATCCTGTTAAAAATAAAAGAGCATATAATCCGAGAGTTGCTACTGCCTGGAGGGATGGAAAACTTTCGAAATAAACATCAGGTACCGCTTCTGGGGGGATGGACGCCAACGAGCTAATAACATTTACAAGTCCTTCATTTAATTCGGTTCCTGCCGAGGGCGGTATCAACAAATGGAATCCTGATGCCCCTATTACAACCCCTGCGAGCAGCTCACCTACTATCGTTGGTAAACTTAGTCTTACTAATACTTCTGCTAATGCTCTTGCAGCTAAAAATATCAGTAGAAACCTAATAACTCCAATCAAAGTTTCAGCAACTTCTAAATCATGTGCACTTAATTCAGCAAGTAAAGAATACATATGAAATGAGAGAAAAAATAAACTACCTAATTGGAAGATAGTTTATAGAGGGCCCACTTTAAGAAATATGTAAGAAAAAAGCAAAAATACTCAACAAGTGTGGATCTGAAGTTACAACAAAGAAATTTTCAAAAAAATAGCTATTGTCTATTATATGGCTAAATCAATGAATCCCAAAGAACCCTTCGATCTACGCTTGCCTACTCCAGGCTGCTACTTAGATCCTGAAAAGGCTGGCATGGATTCTGATGCTGTTTTTCAAGGTATGACAGCCCATCTATTTTATACCCTTGGAAAGTTAGCTACTTCTGCAAGTCCTCACGACTTGTATATGGCTTTAAGTTATGCAGTTAAAGACAGGCTAATGACAAGATATTTAGCCAGCCAAGAAGTCATAAGAAAAAAACCACAAAAAACAGTCGCATACTTATCCGCAGAATTTTTAATAGGCCCTCAATTAAGTAATAATCTTTTAAATCTCGGAATAACTCAAGAAGCAGAAGATGCTTTAAAAAGATTTGGCATTGAATCATTGTCAACAATTCTTGAAGTTGAAGAGGAGCCTGGATTAGGAAATGGTGGACTTGGCAGACTCGCAGCTTGTTATATGGAATCATTAGCATCACTACAAGTTCCAGCAGTTGGTTATGGTATTAGATATGAATTTGGAATATTCAATCAGTTAATTAGGGATGGTTGGCAAGTTGAAGTAACTGACAAATGGTTAAAAGGGGGATGGCCTTGGGAACTTCCACAACCAGACGAATCATGTTTTGTTGGTTTTGGAGGCAGAACTGAAAGTTATAGAGATGATAAAGGGAACTACAAATCAAGATGGATTCCCTCTGAACATGCTATTGGAGTACCTCATGATGTTCCAGTTTTAGGATACAGAGTAAATACATGTGACAGATTAAGATTATGGAGAGCTGATGCAACTGAAAGTTTTGACTTTTATGCGTTCAATATTGGTGATTATTATGGTGCAGTAGAAGAAAAAGTTGCATCTGAAACACTTTCAAAAGTTCTATATCCAAATGATGGAACTGACGAAGGTAGAAGATTAAGACTCAAACAACAACATTTTTTTGTAAGTTGTTCTCTTCAAGATATGTTGAGAAGCCTTGAAAAAAGATCAATACCAATAACAGAATTCCCTAATCATTGGACAGTCCAACTAAATGATACCCACCCTGCCATTGCAGTTGCAGAATTAATGCGACTTCTTATTGATCAATATCAAATCGGCTGGGATAAAGCCTGGAATATAACAACCTCCTCAGTTGCTTATACCAACCACACATTATTACCAGAAGCTTTAGAGAAATGGGATTTAGGTTTATTTAACGATCTTCTTCCTCGTCATCTAGAAATTATTTATGAAATTAATTGGAGATTTCTACAGCAATTAAGACTACGTTATCCTGGAGATGACAAGATCCTTCAAAAACTGTCAATAATTGATGAAGAAGGCTCCAAATCAGTTCGGATGGCCCACTTGGCTACAATTGGAGCCCATCATATTAATGGTGTTGCAGCTCTTCACTCAGATCTTATAAAAAGACAACTTCTGCCTGAATTCGCAGCATTATGGCCTGAAAAATTTACAAATGTAACCAATGGTGTTACTCCAAGAAGATGGGTTGCCTTATCTAATCCATCATTATCTAACCTTTTAGAAGAAGAAGTTGGTCCAAATTGGATAACAAATATGGAACTTCTTAAGAAGTTAGAAGAAAAAAAAGATGACAACAATTTTTTAGAAAAATTTGAGGAAACCAAACTAAATGGCAAAAGAAAATTAGCTAGTTTTATCCATTCAAAAACTGGAATACTTGTAGACCCATCCAGTTTATTTGATGTTCAAGTAAAAAGAATACATCAATATAAGAGGCAACATTTAAACGCTCTTCAAATTATTGCTCAATATTTAAGAATCAAAAATGGTACAAACAAATTTGAAGTACCAAGAACAATAATATTTGGAGGTAAAGCTGCGCCAGGATACTTTATGGCAAAGCTGATGATTCGATTCATAAATGGTATTGCTGACGTAGTCAATTCCGATCCTGATATGGATGGTCTATTAAGAGTTGTTTTTCTACCAGACTATAACGTTAAACTTGGTGAAATAGTTTATCCTGCAACGGATCTTTCGGAACAAATTTCAACTGCTGGGAAAGAAGCATCTGGCACTGGAAATATGAAATTTGCTATGAATGGAGCGTTAACTATTGGAACATTAGATGGAGCTAATGTTGAATTAAGAGATCTTGTTAAAAAAGAGAATTTCTTCCTTTTTGGTAAAACTGAAAGTGAAATTATGGATTTAAAAAATAATAATTATTCCCCCAAAACATTTATTGATCAATGCCCAGAACTTAAAGAGGTTATTCGCCTAATTGAAATAGGCCACTTTAGCAATGGGGATAAAGAATTGTTTAAACCTTTATTAAATAGTTTAACAGGACATGATCCATTCTTTGTTATGGCCGACTTTGAAGACTACTTATACAAACAAGATGTAGTCAGTGAATGCTGGAATAATAAAAAAGCTTGGAATAAAATGGCATTATTAAATACTGCTAGATCAGGATATTTTTCTTCTGATCGATCTATTAGAGAGTATTGCAAATCTATTTGGAAAGTATCACCAATGCCAGTTGAAATTACTTGCGATGTCGAAGAGTTAACTAATTAATATTTTTCTTATCTGGTGAATCTGGAGTTTGATGAAATAATCTGTTCAAAATTAATCGATCAATATTTAATGGGTCTGGGGCTAATTCATTTGCAATTTCTTTAAATTTAGATTCAATATTATTGGAAATTTTTGTATCAAATATTCTTTCCATTAATGCTTCAATTGAATATAAATAGGCATTAACACTTTCAAGTTCATCTAAAGCTTCAGTAATTTCTTTAGCAGAAATATGTTTTTCTTCTAGACTGATATCCTTATTAGATTCTCTTTCAGATAATTCTCTCTGCAACTCATCAGTAATTTTTGTACAAAGAGTTCTGAAAGATTGAATAGATGCCCAATTTAATTCTTGTTGCTGCTTAAAAGTAGGAAATTCTCTAATCAGACGATCATGCTCTTTATAAAATCTCTGACAATCAGAGCATTGACATTGTTCTTCAGCCAAAAGAAAATACAATTCTTCTTATATCATCTCACTATTTGGGCAAAATTGTAGGGCCATCAAATAATTCGTCATTTTCATCGAGTGAATCTGGGCTATCTGGCAAAGGTATTTCTATACTAGTAACCAAATTAATAACATCTCTCAGTCTCATAGAATCAGCAAACCATCCCATTGCTTGCTCGGCATCACCTCTTTTTTCAGCATCATTTGCTTGATCTTCGTGAGCTTCCGCCAAAAGAGCAAGCCAGCAAAGGCATCTTGCTTGAACTATTGAAAGATCTAAATCATTAGGTTGGGATTTAGAAATGCGTTCATGCTCTTGTTGAATTAAGAGCTTTAAACGCATATCATGCAACTTAGCCATAAAAGAATTTCTACTAACTATACGCTAGCTAGAGAGTAGCAAGTTTGCACACATACTACATATAGTTTTTTATTTTTACGGGACTGGCGGGAGTCGAACCCACGACCTACGGTTTAGGAAACCGTTGCTCTATCCTGCTGAGCTACAGCCCCAATAGATGATTTTTGGAGTATTAAGCATTATGCTAAATGAAAGCAGGAGAGGCAATCGCAAGAAAGTTTTAATTTGGAAACAAAATAAAACTTTCTTGAGGAAAGTCCGGGCTCCCACATGGTCAGGCTTGCTGGGTAATTCCCAGTGCGGGTAACCGTGAGGATAGTGCCACAGAAACATACCGCCTAATACTTTATGTATGGCAAGGGTGCAAGGGTGTGGTAAGAGCGCACCAGCAACATTGAGAGGTGTTGGCTAGGTAAACCCCGGCTGGGAGCAAGGCTTAGTAGATTTATGACCATTAAACAATCTACTTTTAAGCGCCGCTTGAGACTGTGAAGTAATTCTAGTCCTAGATAGATGATTGCCCATCTTATTAATTAAGATGAACAGAACCCGGCTTATGACCTGCTTTCTAATTATTGTGATTATTCAAATCAGATGACCAATATAATTAATGCAAAGAGAATTAATCAATTAACTACTTTTTTAAAATCTTTAAATATTAAATCAAAAAGATTTTCTGAAATAATTAGGACTCAAAATATTTCAATTTTTCAAGATTTTAATCAAGCATTTATCCACTCCTCAAAAGACAACATTTTAAATTATGAAAAACTAGAATTTTTCGGAGATGCAGTCCTCAGATTAGCAGCATCTAATTTTATTGAAAAAAAATATCCGCAAATGAGTGTAGGAGAAAGATCAGAACTAAGAGCACATATTGTAAGTGATGAATGGTTAACTAAATTAGGGGAAAAAATTGATATAGAAAAATTAATAATTAAAGGACCTAAAGCTCTTGGTGATGAAAATTCAAAAAATACTATTATTGGTGAAGCTACAGAAGCTTTAGTCGGTGCTATTTACAAGTGCTTTAATTCCATTCAGGAAGTAAATCTTTGGTTAGATGATATTTGGGAGAAAGATTCAGAAATATTTTTAAAATCTCCATATAAATTCAAATCTAAAACAGTATTGCAAGAGTGGTGTCAAAGTAAAGGTTTTGATTTGCCAGTTTATACAATAATTGAAGTCTCAAAGAAAAATGGGGACCCCAAAAGATTTTCTTGCGATATATTTATCGAAGGATTAAAAGAATCATCTGCATTCGGCAAGTCCCATAAACAAGCAGAAACAAATGCAGCTAGAGTTTTGATAGAAAAATTAATTACTATAGGTAAAATCTAATTTTTATACTATTTCTAAATTTGTTATCTGAAAAGTTATGAGTTTATCCCAATTACCTCCTTCAAACAGAACCGCTGCTTTTTTTCTTGTAACTCTTTGTACAAACCCTTTATATCCTCTATAAATAGAATTGGTGTCTTTTACAACAACAAAAGATCCAGGGAGTATGGGTTTAGTAGATAATTCCATAAAACACTTTTTCTAATACAATATATGATAATCAAAAATGAATGGTTGACTGTTGGATTGATAACATCATGTCATGGAATTAATGGACAGGTAAAGGTTAAATCTCTAAGTGATTTTGAAGAAAGATTTTTAAAACCGGGAATTAGGTGGTTGCAAAAAGAAAATGAACCACCTTCAAAAATAAAACTTATATCTGGTTTCAAACAGCCTGGGAAAGAAACCTTCATAGTTAAGTTCCAAGGAATAAATACAAGAAATAATGCAGAACAATTGAAAAATTTTAAAATTCTTGTTAAAGCGGATACACTACCCAAATTAAAAAAAGAAGAATTTCACTTATTAGAACTTATTAATCTAGAGGTCAAGATCTTAGAAAATGATGAATTAAAAAAAATTGGGAAAGTTATCAATTTAGAAAATGAGAAAAATAATTTACTTGTTATTGAACTATTTAATAATCAAAAAAAAGTTCTCATACCATTTGTTAAAGAAATAGTCCCATTAGTAGATATAAAAAATAATTTTCTAATCATCAATCCTCCAAATGGACTTTTAGAGCTATAAATTAAAAAAAGAAAAATTTTAAGAAACTCATTATTCAACAGTTACACTTTTAGCTAAATTTCTTGGTTGATCCACGTCGAGTCCCCTATGAGCTGCAATATGGTAACTCAATAATTGTAAAGGCAGTATATTAAGTAGAGGTGAAATCCATTCATTAGAGGAAGGAACTTTCATTAAATAATCAAAGATTTCAGTTCCATTACATTCAGGAGCAATACCAATCAAATATGAATCTCTAGCTTTTGCTTCTTGAGCATTGCTGATCACTTTATCAAAAACCTCACCAGGTGAGGCAATAGAAATTACAGGTACTTTTTTATCTAATAAAGCTATTGGACCATGCTTCATTTCACCAGCAGGATATCCAGCTGCATGAATATAACTGATTTCTTTAAGTTTTAATGCGCCTTCAAGGGCAATAGGATAATTTATTCCTCTTCCCAAAAAAATAACATCTTTAATATTAAAAAACTCATGTGCTAGCTTTTCTGAAGATTTATTATGTTTCTCTAAAAGATCTTCCAGTAATGGCGGAAGTTTTATGAGTTCGTTTATTAATTTGCCTATTTCATCAAGACTTTGATTACCTTTTATTTGAGCAAATTTTATGGCTAATCCATAAAAAGAAAGTAATTGAGCAAAAAAAGTTTTTGTAGCCGCAACTCCAACTTCTATTCCTGCACAGATATCAATTATATTTGAGATCTGCCTTCCTATGGAACTCTCTTTTCTATTTGTTATTGCAATAAGATTGGGTTTAAATTTTTTATTTTCAATTGAAGAACGTCTTTTAATTTCCATATCGATAGCCGCAATTGTATCTGCAGTTTCTCCGGATTGAGTGACTCCAATAGTTAATGTATTTGGTAATAGTGGAGGCGGTGAATATCGAAATTCACTTGCATAAAAGACATTTGTGGGGATACCTGAAAATTGTTCTAATAAAAAGCTGCCCACCATTGCAGCATGTTTACTTGTACCACAAGCAATAATTTCAATTCTTTCTATTGATTCAAAATAATCTGTGTCAAATGGATAATTGATTTGATATTGACCATTATCTGAGTTCTTAGTTAAATAATTTTCCAGCCAGTTTTTTGCTGTTTGTGGCTGATCATATATCTCTTTCAACATAAAGTGTTTGAAATTCATTTTATCCATTATTTGCTCTGAGACTTTTAAAGAAACTGGATTTCTATATTGTCTCTCGTTGCTTGAGTCATATATTTCAATTCCAAGCGGAGTCAACAAAGCTATTTCTTCATCCTCCATAGGCAAAATAATATTCGTAAAGTTTGCAATGGCTGGCGTATCACTTGCACAAATAAATTCTCCTTCACCCAAACCAATAATCAGGGGTGCTTGTCTTCTTGCAACTACCAAAGAGGTTGGAGCACCAGACCATAAAACTGCTAAAGCATAAGATCCTTCTAAATCCGATAAAACATTTCTCACAGCTACTAATAATGTTGACCCATTATTCTCGAGATTAAGTTTATTTAATGTATTTAACTCTCTTTGAATTAGATGGGGAATTACCTCGGTATCTGTATCAGAATTAAAAATAATACCCTCTTTCTCTAATTTATTTTTTAAATCTTGGAAATTTTCAATAATGCCATTTTGAACAACTGCTATATTTCCTGAACTATCGGTATGAGGATGTGCATTTTTAACCTCAGGCTTTCCATGAGTTGCCCATCTTGTATGTCCTATACCAACAGTTCCAGGAATATTATAATCATTAAGATTTCCTATTAAATTCTTTAGTTTTCCTTCTGCTTTTTTACAAGAAATAAAATTTGTTTCGGAATTTATTATTGCAATACCTGCAGAATCATAACCTCTGTATTCAAGTTTTTCTAAACCATTTATTAACAATGGTAATGCTTTTTTATACCCAGTTACAGCAACTATTCCGCACATACGAATTTTTTTTTCAATTATATTGAAATAAAATGCGTATTTACTAAAACATGGACTCTCTTAAAACTGCACTATAAAAATTAATATGCTAACCCCATACTCCTAGAAGTCTCATCTCCTAAATAAACACGAATACTTAAGAAATCTGTGGGACATGCCGTTTCACATCTTTTGCAACCTACACAATCCTCTGTTCTAGGAGATGAAGCTATTTGGCCAGCTTTACAACCGTCCCAAGGAACCATCTCTAAAACATCTAGTGGGCAAGCCCTTACACATTGGGTACAACCAATGCAAGTGTCATAAATTTTAACTGCGTGTGACATGTAAAAATTGTCTTTTGAACCTCGTTTTATAATACTATTGTCTTACAAAGAAATTAAAAAAATTAAGATATGCTTCACTCTTGTTAACTCTAGGGCATAAAATCATATAGATAATTAGTAATTTCAATAAACTATGTCACAAGAAATCCTCGAAAAAGTCTGTTCTATTGTTTCAGAACAATTAAGCGTTGACGCAGGAGAAGTCAAATCAGATTCAAATTTCCAAAATGATTTAGGTGCAGATTCTTTAGATACTGTTGAATTAGTAATGGCTCTTGAAGAAGCATTTGACATCGAAATTCCTGATGAAGCAGCTGAAGGAATAGCAACTGTTGGCGATGCAGTAAAATTCATCGAAGAAAAAAAAGGTTAGTATAGGATGCCAAATTTCCATCGAGTAGTTATTACTGGTATCGGAGCAGTAACTCCAATTGGTAATAACATTGATGAATATTTAGTCGGTCTTCAAACAGGTACTAATGGGGTTTCAGATATTACTCTCTTTGATCCTGAACTACACCCTTGCAAATTTGCTGCAGAAGTAAAAAATCTCCAATCTGAGCATTTTATTGAAGCTAAAGAATCCAAAAGATGGGATCGTTTTTCACAGTTTGGAGTGATTGCTGCAAAGCAAGCCTTTAATGATTCTGGACTTGAAATTACTGAAGCTAATGCATCAAGAATTGGAGTGATTATTGGTTCTGGTGTTGGAGGCTTACTAACTATGGAAAGTCAAGCTCAAATTTTGAGTCATAAAGGGCCTAAAAGAGTCAGTCCATTTACAGTCCCAATGATGATTCCAAATATGGCCACTGGATTGGCTGCTATCGCTTTAGGTGCAAAAGGACCAAGTTCCTCTGTTTCCACCGCTTGCGCTGCTGGTTCAAATGCAATTGGTGATTCTTTTAGATTACTTCAACTTGGAAAAGCAGATGCAATGATCTGTGGGGGAGCAGAAGCGAGTATTACACCTCTGGGAGTAGCTGGTTTTGCCAGTGCCAAAGCTCTTTCTTCCAGAAATGAAAGCCCTCAAACCGCTAGCAGACCTTTTGATGCAGAAAGAGATGGCTTTGTTATTGGAGAGGGATCTGGAATTCTTGTTTTAGAAACTTTAGAAAATGCACAAAAAAGGAATGCGAGAATTTATGCAGAAATAGTTGGTTATGGAACAACATGTGATGCTCATCATATAACTGCTCCATCTCCAGGAGGGATTGGAGGGGCAGAAGCTATCAAATTAGCACTTGAAGACGCTTGTCTTAGCCTTGAAAAAGTTGATTACATAAATGCTCATGGAACAAGTACATCAGCTAATGATAAAAATGAAACTTCTGCAATTAAATCTATTTTTAGAGACAGATCTTACCTCATTCCTGTAAGCTCTACTAAGTCGATGACAGGTCATCTCCTAGGAGGCTCAGGAGGTATAGAAGCTGTAGCTTGTATACTTTCTTTGACACATAATTTTATCCCTCCTACAATTAACTACGTAAATCGAGATCCTGAATGTGATCTTGATTATGTACCAAATAATGCAAGAGAAACTCAAGTAGGAGTTGCTCTTTCAAATTCTTTCGGGTTTGGTGGTCACAATGTTTGCCTTGCTTTCAGCAAAATGAATTGAAGACAACCAATTCTGTATTTCCAACTTAACTTTTTTTAAAACAATGGTCGCTGCATCTGTTTCATTAGAATCACTTTGTGTAAATAGTATAAGAATGCTTGCTGTAGATGCAGTAAATAAATCTAATAGTGGACATCCTGGATTGCCAATGGGATGTGCTCCTATGGGTTATGCTTTATGGCAAAACATTCTTAATCACAACCCTAATAACCCAAAATGGTTCAATAGAGACCGTTTTGTATTATCAGCTGGTCATGGCTGCATGTTGTTATATTCCTTGCTTCATTTGACAGGATATAAATCAGTTTCCATAGAAGATATCAAGGAATTTAGGCAATGGGGATCAAAAACTCCTGGACATCCAGAAACATTCGAAACTGAAGGTGTTGAAGTTACAGCTGGGCCTCTTGGAGCCGGAATTTCAAATGCAGTTGGTTTAGCAATAGCTGAAACACACTTAGCAGCTAAATTCAATAAACCTGATTGCAATATCGTTGATCACTATACTTACGTAATAATGGGTGATGGCTGTAATCAAGAAGGTATTGCATCGGAGGCCTGCTCGTTAGCTGGTCATCTTAAGCTTGGAAAATTAATTGCACTTTATGATGATAACCAAATAACTATTGATGGACGAACCGACGTATCTTTTACCGAAGATGTCTTAAAAAGATACGAAGCTTATGGATGGCATGTACAACATGTTGAAGATGGGAATCATGATGTTAAAGGAATCACTGAAGCTATCAAAAAAGCAAAATTAATAACAGACAAGCCTTCAATTATAAAAATTTCTACAACCATAGGTTTTGGTTCTCCAAATAAATCAGATACTGCTGGAATTCATGGAGCAGCTATTGGAGAAGAAGAAGCTGGATTAACTAGAGAGTTCCTAAATTGGGAATATGCTCCATTTGAAATACCCGATGAAGTATATGCACATTTTAGAAAATCAATAAACAAAGGTGAAAATTTAGAGAAAGAATGGGATTCTAAATTTGAAGAATATCAAAAAAAATATCCCTCTGAAGGAACAGAGTTAAAAAGAATGTTAGATGGTCAATTACCTGAAAATTGGGACTCAGATCTCCCCTCTTATTCGCCTGATGATAAAGGGTTAGCCACCAGAAAGCATTCACAAATATGTTTAGGTGCTCTAGGTCCTAACCTACCTGAATTAATTGGCGGATCTGCAGATTTAACTCACTCTAATTACACAGATATAAAAGGCGAAACTGGATCATTCCAGCCACATAGCCCTGAAAAAAGATATTTACATTTTGGTGTACGAGAGCATGCAATGGCAGCTGTACTTAATGGTATTGCTTATCACAACAGTGGTCTTATCCCTTATGGTGGAACCTTCCTTGTTTTCGCTGATTATATGAGGGGCTCAATGAGGCTTTCGGCACTAAGCGAATTAGGAGTAATCTATGTCTTAACACATGATTCAATTGGGGTAGGAGAAGATGGCCCAACACATCAACCTATTGAAACTATCCCTTCTCTTCGTGCCATGCCTAATATGCTTGTTTTCAGACCTGGAGATGGCAATGAGACTAGTGGAGCTTATAAGCTTGCAATTCAAAATCGAAAAAGACCTTCTGCCCTTTGTTTGAGTAGACAAGGTATGCCTAATCAAGAAAATACTTCGATCGACAAAGTTGCTCTAGGAGGATACGTAGTTTCCGATTGTGAAGGAACACCAGATCTAATATTTATTGGCACTGGAAGTGAACTGAATCTTTGCATTGAAGCAAGTAAGGAAATTTCAAGCTTAGGTAAAAAAATTAGAGTTGTTTCTATGCCTTGTGTAGAACTTTTTGAAGAGCAGGAAGAATCTTATAAAGAAAGTGTTTTACCTAGTAGTGTGAAAAAGAGAGTTGTAGTAGAAGCTGCCCATTCATTTGGATGGCATAAATATACAGGTTTTGAGGGGATTTGTATTACTATGGACAGATTTGGTGCATCAGCACCAGGTGGAGAATGTATGAAAAATTTTGGATTTACTGTCGAAAACGTAGTTAATAAGACGAAGGAAATTCTATAACTACTAATTGATAACTACACTGAAGTATTGCATTCTTCAAGCTTATCTTTTAGCTGATCAAGAGATTCATCAGAAATCTTTGAATTCATTGGACAATGTTTAGGGCCACACATTGAGCAAAACTCAGCCTTTTTAAAGATTTCTTCAGGCAGTGTTTCATCATGGTACTCCTTTGCCCTTTCCGGATCTAATGAAAGTTCAAATTGTTTATTCCAGTCAAAGTTATACCTTGCATGACTAAGTTCATCATCTCGATCACGGGCTCCAGCTCTATGTCTTGCGATATCAGCAGCGTGAGCAGCTATTTTATAAGCAATTAAGCCTTCTCTTACATCTTCTGCATTTGGTAAACCTAGATGTTCTTTTGGCGTTACATAACATAACATAGAAGTTCCATACCACCCAGCCATTGCCGCCCCAATAGCACTTGATATATGGTCATAACCAGGGGATATATCTGTCACTAATGGACCAAGCACATAAAATGGGGCTTCTGAACATTCTTCCATTTGCTTTCTAACATTAAACTCAATTTGGTCCATAGGAACATGACCAGGCCCCTCAACCATAACTTGAACATTATGTTTCCATGCTCTTCGAGTAAGCTCGCCTAAGGTCTTCAATTCAGCTAGCTGGGCATCATCAGAAGCATCATGCAAACATCCAGGTCTTAATGAGTCTCCTAGAGAAAAAGTACAATCATATTTCTTAAAAATCTCACAAATGTCATCAAACCTTGTATAAAGAGGGTTTTGTTTAAAGTGATGTAACATCCATTGGGCTAAAATACCTCCCCCCCTACTGACAATTCCAGTAATTCTTCCTTTGACTTTCGGCAAATGCTCTATTAATAGCCCAGCATGTATAGTTTGATAATCTACGCCTTGCTGACAATGTTTTTCAATAATATGAAGAAAATCGTCTTCGGTTAATCTATCTATTGAACCATGTACACTTTCTAATGCTTGATACACAGGAACTGTTCCAATAGGAACAGGAGACTCATGAATTATTGCTTGCCGCACTTCATCTAAATTTACTCCTCCTGTAGAAAGATCCATAACCGTATCAGCTCCATATTTAACTGCCAGTTTTAGCTTCGCTACTTCTTCATTGATATCACTTGCATTAGGGGAAGCACCAATATTGGCATTAACTTTGCATCTTGAGGCAATGCCTATAGACATTGGCTCAAGATTCAAATGATTAATATTAGCTGGAATAATTAATCTTCCTCTTGCAACTTCTTCCATTATTAAAGAAGAAGGAAGATTCTCTTTTTTAGCAACAAAGTCCATTTCTTCAGTGATATATCCGTTTCTCGCAAAGTTCATTTGAGTTACATTGTCTTTCCCTAAACGAGGCTTAATCCAAGAACTTCTCATAATTTACAAATTTTTTAAAAGTGTTATTACTAAAGTTTGATCAAATCTTCACTTCCCTTCATCAAGTTTAATGATTCAGGTTCAAAGGGTATGATCTCAGCTAAGTTAAAACTCTTAGCACCCCTAGTATTTATATTATTAATAGCTCTTTTCTAAAAAATAGTCATCTCATGTTGCGTAAAAATAAATAAAGTAATTTTATTTAACTTTTTGATAAGACTTTATCTTTTTTAAAATATTTTTCCTGTCCAATTGTCTGCTTATACCCCTCTCCAAAATAATTACAATCCCCATTAAGCCGATAGGTAAATAAAAAATCTTCTTGGAATTTTCCCTAAATATCAATCCGATAGAAGATATGAGGATCATGAAAGGAGCCACAAAAGATAAAATAAACCTTTTATTAAAATTCATTTACCAATTGCATTAATTTTTTCATTGTTTAATTTTACTATAGATTCTGTTACAACTTTAATTCCAATAGCAATAGCTCTTTCATCTGGATCAAATTTAGAACTATGAAGCGGAGCACATCCATTTGAACTGGAAACGCCAAGCCTAAACATAGCTCCAGGTATATCTTTTAAAAATTCAGCGAAATCTTCAGCTCCTAATGATGGTTTTTGTAATTCGATAACATTTTCTTGACCCAAAACCTTAATTCCCGAATCTCTGAGGACTCTATTAATTTCAGAATTATTATTAACTGCCGGAGTGATTTCTCTAAATATTACTTTCGCTTCAGCGCCGCAACTATTAGCTAATAAAGTGATATTTTCATTGAGCCAATTACCGATATTCTTAAATAGTTTATGATTAGTACATCGAACCGTACCAATTAAATTAACTTTTTCTGCAAGAACATTGAATGCATTGCCTCCATTAATTTTACCAAAAGTTATTACCACGGGATCTAAAGGATCTAATTTCCGTGTTATTGATTCTTGAATTCCCGAGATCACTTTAGAGGCAGCCGAAATAGCATCAACTCCTTCATAAGGTCGAGCACCATGTCCTGATTTTCCTTTAATCTCTACCTTAAGTTCTCCAGCAGCTGCAGTTAAACTCCCCTCTTTAATACCAATAGTCCCCACGGATAAATCTGGGTAGACATGGACCCCCAAAATATGAGTTAAACCATTAATTGCACCATCCTTAATCATCCATCTAGCTCCGCTTGCAATTTCTTCAGCGGGTTGAAAAATTATCCGAGTCCCAAAGTTTAATTTCAAATCCTTAATAATTTTTGCCACCCCCAATCCAATCGATATATGCAAATCGTGACCACAGGCATGCATGACACCATCTACTTTTGAAGAAAAACTTAATTTGGTTTCCTCAAATATTGGCAAAGCATCCATATCTACTCTTAAACCTATAATGCCCTTATCTAAGGGCCCAAAATCAGCTACAACTCCCGTCCTGCCAATAGATTCTCTAACATTCCAACCAATATTTTTTAAAAAACCACTTATCAAAATTGCCGTTTGATTTTCAAGTCCACTTAATTCCGGATGTGCATGGAGATGTCTTCTTAAGTGAATTAATTCATCATTAAACGAATCAATTTTTTCATAAAACTGATCTCTATTCATAACTTATTTTAAATCGATAAAGTTCATTAAATCTCCAATTGGTTGTGGAGGCCATCTTCTTATTTTTTTCAACCATTCTTCATCACTATATCTAGGATCTAATTCAGTTACCGCTATCCAATTACTTTCTGCTTTCCCAGATTCGCCCTTGGACCAATTCAAAGCTGTTAAAGCGGCCCTAGCATCAGCAAAAGTTGGATAACGTCTAATTAATTTTTTTAATTCTTTTTCAGATTCATCAAAGTTACCCAACTGAAAATCTGCTAACGCCATACTCGATCTAGCCATAGCAAATCCAGGATTATATAAAGCAGCTTTTGAAAATAAATCTCTAGCTTTTTCCCAATGTGATGTAGATCCTTCTACATTAGCCAAATTATATAATGCAGAGAAATTTTTACTATCTTGCGAAATAACGAACATATAATCTTTTTTCGCTTGCGACCATAGACCCAATGCTTCCTCTGCTATCCCCCTGTTAATGTAGGGATCTATTTCCGTAGGATCCAGACTTATTGCCTTATTTTGGTCATCTATTGATCCCTTCAAATCTCCTATAACAAGTCTTACATTTCCTCTATTGCTTAAACCCGCAGCATCATCGGGATAAGAATCGAGGTATTGATTCCATTCTTGTAAAGCGAGATTAAATTTTCCGCTTGAACTTAAATCTAATGCATTTTTAAACAAATCCTCCCTCAAAGATAATGAATAGCATGGTGCAATATAAAAAATATTCAAAAAAACAAAAATTATTAAAAAACAAACCTTAACTTTTTTAAAAGTTATCATTTTTTGATTCAATGTACTTTTTCCCCATAGCAGTGAGCAATCTTCCTCGAGGAGTTCTTTTAAGAAAACCAATTTTGATTAAATATGGCTCAACTACAAATTCTAACATTGAAGAATCATCACCTAAGCCAGCTGCAATTGAATCAAGGCCAGTTGGAATATTATCGTTTTGCCTAAGAAAAGATAAATAGTGTCTATCTAAAGAATCCAAACCTTTTTCGTCTATTTGGTAAGAATTTAAAGCTTTATTTATTAAATTCACTGAGATCGTATTACTTTTATAAACAACCTGAGCATAATCTCTAACTCGTCTTAATAATCTTAAAGCAATTCTTGGAGTCCCTCGAGATATCTTTGCTAAATGATAAGATGCTTCATCATCTAAATTGAGATTTATTAATCGGGAGAAATTAACAATTATCTGTTTTAATTCATCATATTTGTAAAATTCAATTTTTTGAGATATACCGAATCTATCTCTTAGAGGTGCACTTATTGAGGCTAATTTAGTTGTCGCGCCAATAAGAGTAAACCTAGGAAGATTAATTGTTCTGCAACGGGCTCCTCTATTAGCACCCATGGTTAAGTCGAGTCTAAAATCTTCCATTGCAGAATATAACAACTCTTCAGTTAACTTATTTAAGCGATGTATCTCATCGATAAATAAAACTTCACCATCTTTTAATCCGAGAAGTAAACCTACGATATCTCTAGGTCTTTCAATTGCTGGCGCAGTCGCTATCCTACATTTTGTATTCAATTCATGGGCTATCAAAAAAGCAAGAGTAGTCTTACCTAAACCAGGCTGTCCGTATAAAAGAGTATGCTCCATAGGTTCTTTTCTAAAAATTGAAGCATCTATAGCTATTTTTAAAGAAGATTTAAGTTGTTCTTGGCCAATAAATTCCTTTAAAGTAAGAGGCCTCGCTAAATTCAGATTTTTATTTCTGTTTTCTTCGGTAATTCTTTTTGAATCAACTAGCCTAAGCTCTTTTTTACGAAGAGAAAAGTCATTATCGCCTATATTGGAAGAAATTATTGCCATAATGAAAGGTTAATTGCAATTATTCTGAGTAGAAAGATTTTTTATAACTAAAATGGCAAAAAATTCAAACAAAGTTAAAAAAAAAAGTAACAAAGAAAAAATTTTTAAACTTTTAGCTGAGAATAGATATGCAAAATTTCAATATGCAATATCTGAAACAATTGAGGCTGGAATTGAACTTTTAGGGACTGAAGTAAAGTCCATTAGAAACGGAAAAGCAAACTTAAGAGATGGGTACTGTTCATTTAGAGATGGTGAGATCTTATTATTAAATGTTCACATTTCACCACATAAAAATGTAGGGTCTTTCTTTAACCATGATCCATTAAGAAATAGAAAGTTGCTTCTGCATAAAAAAGAAATAATCAAAATGAAATCCAATACTGAAAAAAAAGGAATGACTATTGTTCCATTATCTCTTTATTTAAAAGGCTCATGGATAAAACTAACTATTGGAGTCGGCAAAGGGAAAAAATTATATGACAAACGGCAAGATGAAAAACAAAAAAGTATAAAAAAAGAAATCAACTCTGCGCTAAAAAGGTAAAATTATTATCCAGAATAATTGCAACTATAAATCTAAACTTACTGAACTTGGAGGTGGGGAAGGATCTGGATCTGCAATTAACATATGCTGTAAGACTGTTTCAGGCCTCTCACTATCTCTCCAGCGAATTTTGTATGCAGGCATTTTTGTACCTCTACTTGTAGTTTGCTCTACTGGCTCAATAACCCATCCTCGTCTTGATCGGCCCTGAGGATTTCTTTTTACTACTGCATCCGCGTGTTTGAAACGGAAACCAACACGTTCACCACTCATTTAAAAATTTCGTATTGGATTGATTTATCTATTTTACTTCATTCAAGGGTAAATTTTAACTTTTTTTGGAAGTTATTTCTGGTTTTAACAATGGGAAAGGGATTACATCTCTAATTGATGCGCTATCAGTAATTAACATAATTAGCCTATCAATGCCAATGCCTAATCCTCCAGTAGGAGGCATACCAATCTCTAAAGCATTCAAGAAATCTTCATCTATGCAGTGAGCCTCAAGATCCCCTTCATCTCTAAGAGATTGCTGTAATTGCATTCTTTCTCTTTGATCTACAGGATCTATCAACTCACTAAACGCATTTGCTAGCTCACGACCAACAATGAATAATTCAAATCTCTGAACCATTTCTTTATTATCAAGATGAGGCCTAGCTAAAGGAGAAATTTCAACAGGATAATCGATAACAAAAGTGGGTTCCATAAGTTTTGATTCTACTTTTTGCTCAAAGACCTCATTTAAAAGTCTTCCTATAGTATTGACTTTATTAGAGAAATCAACATTTATCCTTTTAACAGCTTGTTTTGCTGCTTGTAAGTCTCCACTGAAAGAATCAAAATCAATCCCTGTATATTTTTTGACAATATCTTTCATAGATATTCTTGTCCAAGGTTTAGAAAAATCAATTTCTTTATTTTGATAATTTATTGTTAAAGAACCACATGCATCAGCTACAATTTCTTTTATTAATTCTTCTGTTAAATCCATCATATCGACATAGTCAGAAAAAGCTTGATAAATTTCAACTGAGGTAAATTCTGGATTATGCCTTGTACTAATCCCCTCATTACGGAAAATTCTTCCCAATTCATATACTTTCTCAAATCCTCCAACTACCATTCTTTTTAAATGTAATTCTGTAGCTATTCTTAGATATAGCGGAATATCTAATGTATTGTGATGAGTTATAAATGGTCTTGCTTCAGCACCACCAGCTTCAGATTGCAGAATTGGAGTCTCTATCTCTAAAAAATTTCTATTATCTAACCATTTTCTAATAAAACTTATACATTTTGCTCTTGTTTTAAATACATTTTTAGAGTGAGGATTAACTATTAAATCTAGATAACGTTGTCTATATCTTTTTTCAATATCAGTTAATCCATGCCATTTATCTGGCAAAGGTTGTAATGATTTGGATAACATTTCCCATTTTTCTACTTTAATTGAAAGCTCACCTTTGTTTGTTTTTTTAATAGTTCCGAATACGCCTATCCAATCACCAATATCTACTATTTCCTTGATATCTTCAAAAGAAAGTAATTTTTGTTTTTCTAAATTTAAGTTAATAATCTTTTTATCTAGATAAAGCTGAATCTGACCATCTTGATCGCTTATTGTGAAAAAGGCAATTTTACCCATTACCCTTTTTGCCATGACTCTTCCAGCAATAGAAACACTAAAGTCTTCCTCTTGACCATTTTCTAAATAATCAAATTTCTGAATAAGAAATTTTGTAGTATTTGAAACCCTAAAACTCTGTGCGTAAGAAGCAAATCCTTTACTAACGAGTGTATTAGCTTTTTGTAAGCGCGCCTCTTTTATTTCAGACAAAATTTATATTAAAATATTTGTTTTATTTAATAAAATTATCAGACTATGGCTCAACTTGCCAAAGATGTTGCTGTTTCACCAACTCTCTGAGAAGCGTAACCAATTCCTCTAACAGTTAATATTAATTCTGGATTTCTTGGATCTGGTTCTAATTTACCTCTTAATCTAGCTACATACACATCTACAACTCTTAAATCTGCGGCTCTACGAGGAGGATACCCCCATAGCTGTTCTAAAATTTCTGCTCTCGGGACAACCTTTCCAGGCTCATCAAACAATAATTCTAGGAGGCTAAATTCAGTATAAGTTAGGCTAATTCTATCTCCTGCTCTTGAAACTTGTCTGCGATTAGTATCAACAACTAAACTTCCAAATTTCATTACTCCTTTGCCTGAAGGAACTTCTTTAGTTTCCGTAACCGAAACAGTTGGGCCCATTCTTCTCAAAATGGTAGCTATTCTAGCCTCTAACTCTTTTGGGCTAAATGGTTTAGATAAGTAATCATCAGCTCCTAAATCCAAACCTGCAACTCTCTCTGAAATAGCCTCTAAAGCTGTTAAGAATATTATTGGAACTACTGATTCAGCTCTAATTCTTCTACAAACAGCAAATCCATCCATTTTTGGAAGCATAACATCGAGAACTATCAAATCTGGGGAATCCCTGTGAAAAGACTCAAGAGCTTCTTCACCGTTAGTAGCTGAATACACTTGATATCCTGCTAGTTGAAGCCTCGTAACTAATACCTTCAAAACTGCTGGTTCATCATCAACAACTAAAATTCTTGCTTTTGACATAGTTAAAAAAGATTTCTCGATATTTCAAAGCAAAGAACTATTGCATTGAATATTTATTCTAACAATTAAAAATATAACATTACGAACCCTCAAAGAGATATTCCTAATGTTTATAAAATTTTTAAATGATTTGAAAATATATATAAATTTTTTCAAACACTTTTTGCTCTTGGCAGAATTTATTACTGTATTTTTCTTCTTGAAAATTTAAACATTCTTAAAAGTTGGGAGCAAATAAAGGGTGCAAAAAAACCTGTCAGAAAAACTTCCGCTAGGATATTTTTAATACTGTGAATCAAAAATAAAGAATTACTATCTGAAAAATTTCTAAACAAAATTTGTAAAAAATAAAGAGTTCCACATAAAAAACTTCCAAAAGAACATATTAAACCATACCTGAAATGTCCCAATAAAATATCACTATGTAATTTAATTCTCCCAAACAAAAACCCACAAACAATTAAGCCCGGTACTTGAGTAAAACTTTCGTTTAAAGTTAGAGAATCTAAGATTAGACCTAAAAACAAACCAAATATTAATCCATTGATTGATCCATTAATCATTGACCAAGGCAATAACCAAAATAATGGCCAATATGGCTGAACACCTAAAAATCCAAGCCAACTAGGGTGCCACAAAAAAATAATTGGGATAAAAAAAAAGCTTATTATTGATAAATTGTTTGAAAAAAATTTATTCATTAAATATTTACTTTTAAAATTTGCACCCAATCAATAACATGAGGTTTTGCTAAAAGTGAAATTTTTGCTGTTTTTTTTGATTTCAATGTCTCATCTATAGATTGGACAATACCAATAGGGATATTTGGAGGTAATAACGTACTAGCAGGAGATGATGATACAAAATCTCCGACTTTAATATCAGCATCTTTTGAATAAAGTATTAGACTAGGATAATCATCTCCTAAACCGACGAGTAATCCATTGATTTGAAGTCTATCCACCCAAACGCCTAACTTACTTTCTGTAGAAGTTACTAAAGTTACCGATGAAGTGAATAAAGAAGTATTCTTTACTTTGCCTAATAATCCTCCTGGACCAATCACTATATTACCAATTTCTACTCCATCCTTTGAACCTTTGTTTAAAATTATTTGTCTCCACCAACTACCTGTTTTTCTAGAAATAACTGCAGCTGAAATATTTTCATCATTAGATAATTCTTGAAGAGATAAGATTTTTCTCAATCTTAGATTATCTTTTTTAAGAAGATTAAACTTTATTAAATATTCTTGGTTAATACTCTCAAGAATAATTTCTTTTTGAAATTGACCAGGCCAAAAAGGTTTTGAAATAAAATAATAAAAATCTTTATAAAAAGCTCCTTTTGATAGTCTTACAAAAACTAAAGATAAAAAAATTGCAAAGAAAAGCCAATTTTTCTTTTTATGCCACCAACGATTAGTAGAAATTCGTCGGATACCTAACATAACATTAATCTCTTATAGCATTCCTTATAAAGTCCGGAGTATCAACAACTCTTTTGAGTTTTTTAAAATCATCCAACACCTCTCCACAACCATTCACTACACAAAGCAATGGGTTTTCTGCTATGTGAGTAAAAATTCCTGTTTCATCGCTCAATAAATCATTAATGCCTCTCACTAAAGCTCCACCACCTGCAAGCATAATCCCCCTATCAACTATATCTGCAGCAAGTTCAGGAGGGGTTCGCTCTAAAGTTCTTTTTACAGCTTCGACTATTTTGCTAAGTGTTTCAGCCATAGCTTCTCTGATTTCTCCTGAAGACAAAGTGACTGATCTAGGTAGACCAGATAAAAGATGTAAACCTCTAACCTCTAAAGTAGTTTTATCAAAATCATCATCTGGAAATGCAGATCCAATTTTAATCTTGATATCTTCTGCAGTTCTCTCTCCAACAACTAAATTGTGAACTTTTTTAAGATATTGAGCAATTGATTCATTTATTTCATCGCCTGCTATTCGAACAGATTCACTCAAAACAGTTCCACCTAAACTTAATACTGCAACCTCAGTAGTACCTCCACCAATATCAACAATCATTGTTCCAATTGGATCAGTTACTGGTAATGATGCTCCAATTGCTGCTGCGACTGGTTCATCAATTAAATGAACTTCTCTAGCTCCTGCTAATCCAGCTTCTCTTACTGCTCTTCGCTCAACACTAGTAACTCCACTGGGAATACCAATCACTATCCTTGGGGCTACTATCCCCTTGCCTTCATTACATTTTTGAATAAATGTTTTTATCATTTGTTCTGCAGCATCAAAATCTGCGATAACCCCATCTCTTAGTGGTCTTACGGCTCTTATATTGCCAGGGGTCCTGCCAAGCATTAACTTTGCTTCTTTACCAACAGCTAATGGAATTCCTTCTTCTAAATCCATAGCTACCACAGAAGGCTCTTGTAAAACAACGCCTTTTCCTGATACGTGTATCAGAGTATTGGCCGTTCCCAAATCTATGCCAATATCTCGAGAAAATTTAAATCTGTTAAAAATCACAATAAGAATTTCCTTTTATAAATAATATATCTATTTTTTGATAAGCTCTCGGAATTCTGTCGTTTAGTTATGAATAGCACGTAAAACTTTGAGCAGAACCAAGAAATATGAGTAGTATTAAAAAAAAAAAAATTATGGAAATTAACACTATTAACCTTGTTGGCAGAGCAGGACGAGAACCAGATGTCAGATATTTTGAATCAGGCAGCATCGTAGCAAATTTCACAATTGCAGTTAACAGAAGAAGCAGAGATGAAGAGCCAGATTGGTTTAACCTAGAAATATGGGGCAAGCAAGCACAAATAGCTGCAGATTATGTAAAAAAAGGATCATTAATTGGAATTACAGGAAGTTTTAAAATTGATAGTTGGAAAGATAAAAATACTGGAGAAGATAGATATAAACCAGTTGTTAGAGTAGATAGATTAAACTTACTAGGCTCACGAAAAGAGTCTGATAATAATCAATATTCCAACAGCAATAACTCAAGTGAAATTCCTTTCTAAACTCTATTCTTTTTTAAAAATCTAATAAGTATTTTTATAAAAAAAAATAAAAAAATTAAAATTAAAATTGGCTTTACAACATATTTTATTTGATCTAAATAAGTTTCAATGATTAGATAGTTTTCACCAAATAAATATCCTGAATAAGTGAGAAGTGCAACCCATATCAAGCTCCCTAATGTAGTCCAAATCAAAAATTTTCTTAATGGCATAAGTTCTATGCCAGCGGGAACTGAAATTAAAGTTCTTATACCTGGTACTAATCGGCCCCAAAAAACTAAAGAAACTCCATATTTATCAAACCACCTTTTACTTTTATTGAGATCGTTAGAAGAAATACCCAGATATTTTCCCTTTTTATCTAAAAAATTTGAAAGTCTTTTTTCATTTACCAATCTACCTAAATAATACCAAGGCAATGATCCAAGAATTGTTCCAAGTAATCCCCAAAAAACTAAAATATAGAAGTTTAATTTTTGTTGATAAACAAAAAAACCACCTAATGGCATTATTATTTCCGAAGGAATTGGGGGGATTATATTTTCTAAAAACATAGCCAGACAAATAGTAAGGTATGCAATTGTTGAGTTTTTTTCAACAGCCAAACTAATGTAATCAGGAATTGAAGTAAGAAAATTTACAAAAATTAAACTCAATCTTAGTATCTATAAAGTTCTGGTTTATAAGGTCCATCAACAGATACATTAATATAATCAGCCTGTTCTTTAGTTAATTTTGTTAATTTTGCACCAATTTTATCTAAATGTAATCTAGCTACCATTTCATCTAGGTATTTTGGTAAAACATAAACCTCTTTCGCATATTGCTCTGAATTATTGAAAAGTTCAATTTGAGCTAATACTTGATTAGTAAAAGAATTACTCATAACAAAACTTGGGTGGCCTGTGGCACAGCCTAGATTTACTAATCTACCTTCAGCTAAAAGAATAATTTTGTTTCCACTTGGTAGAGTTATATGATCAACTTGCGGCTTAATATTTTCCCAATGATAATTTTTTAATGAAGCTACATCAATTTCATTATCGAAATGTCCAATATTACAAACAATGGCCTCATCCTTCATCTTGATAAGATTTTCATGAGTTATGACCTGATAATTTCCTGTAGCCGTAACAAAGATATCTACATCTTTCACAACATCATCTAGCGTAACAACGCTAAAACCTTCCATTGCTGCTTGAAGAGCACAAATTGGATCAACTTCAGCAACTTTTACGATTGCACCAAGTCCACGTAATGACTGGGCTGAACCCTTACCTACATCTCCAAAACCCATTACTAAAGCAACCTTCCCAGCAATCATCACGTCAGTTGCACGCTTTATACTATCTACTAAAGATTCGCGGCAGCCATATAAATTATCAAATTTGCTCTTAGTTACTGAATCATTAACATTGATAGCAGGGAAAGGTAAAGCATTTTGCTTTTGCAGTTGATAAAGTCTTGCAACTCCAGTTGTAGTTTCTTCAGTAACACCAATGATATTACTCTTAATTCTAGAATAGAAGTCGCTATCATTTTTCAACTTAGACTTAATAGAATTAAATAAGGCAATTTCTTCTTCGTTACCGGGATTATCTAAAACAGATAAATCTTTTTCTGCTTTACTACCAAGTATCAATAAGCCAGTTGCATCACCCCCATCATCAAGAATCATATTTGGTGAGTCTGAACCCCAATCAAGGATATAGTGAGTATATTGCCAATATTCATCAAGAGTCTCACCTTTTTTTGCGTATACAGAAATTCCTTGATCTGCGATAACTGCAGCGGCATGATCTTGAGTTGAAAAAATATTGCATGAAGCCCATTTCACTTCTGCACCAAGATCAACAAGAGTTTCTATTAAGACTGCTGTCTGAATAGTCATGTGAAGACTTCCTGCTATTTTTGCACCTTTTAGTGGCTTTTCAGATTGATATTTTTCTCTAAGTGCCATTAGTCCAGGCATTTCTGTTTCGGCAATTTTAATTTCTTTGCGACCAAAATCTGATAAAGAAATATCGGCAATAATGTAATTAGGTGTGGAGGTTTTAACTGAATTCGCAATAACCATATCTATTAAATGCTTTACAATTAAACTATAAATGATTTTTGCATTTTTTTGTGTTTGTTGAGAATTTAAAAGAAACTTTAAATTTAGGTAAAAAACTCTCATACAAATTAAATCCACAATCAATTGTTTTATTACAGGGTCCAATTGGGGCTGGGAAAACTTCATTTGTTCAAGGGATTGCAAATGGTTTGTCAATCTCTGAGGACATCACAAGCCCTACATTTGCCTTATCGCATCACTATAACTCTGGAAGAATTCCGCTAATTCACCTTGATTTATACAGGTTAGAAAATAGCTCTTCAGCAAAAGAAATTTTTTTTTCAGAAGAAGAAGAAGCAATACAAAGACAAGCTATTTTAGTTATTGAATGGCCAGAATTAATAGAACCAGTTATTAATAATTTCTGGAAAATAAAAATTAGTTACGCAAAAAAATATGGCAGGAACTACGAAATAAGAGATCCCAAAAATTTATTAACCTTCTCATAATACGGCTGTTGCTCAATAGCGCCTTCACCAAGACAAGTTAATAATCCACAAACACTTGCAAACTTAATACAACCTTCTATCTCAAGTTCATTTGAAGGATAGCCAAAAGAAATTAATTTTGAAATTAAGCCAGCTAAAAAAGCATCACCTGCACCAGTTGTATCAACTATTTTTTGTGATGAAAAAGTTTCAGTAATTCCCTGCAATCCATTGATATACCATGCAACGGGATTTTTTCCATCAGTTATTATTACATCTGGTCTATTAGACAATTGTTGAGATATTAGCAAAGGATTCTCATCCTCAAAAAACAAAGTTGCTTCTTCCCTGGCAAGTTTTAAAACATTTGCATGATTTAAAAAATTTTTGATTAAATTAACTCTCGCGGCTTTAGTAATTTCTGATGAAAAACTTGAATGATCCCAAAAGACCTCTCTCCAATTCAAATCAATAACTATTTTGACTTCAAATTTTTTTGCCTGTTCAAGAATAAAACAAATGGTCTCTGCTGATATTGGAGATGATAACAAAATCGTTCCTGTAACTAAATATTTTGTTTCTAGAAAAGATTTCTCCAAATTTAAAATTTCTTTTTGGATTAATTTCTTACTAAGAACTTCATCTGCAAAGCATGAATAAGAACTTTCCTCAAAGCCTGAAAAAAAACGATCTCCAAACTTATCTCTATCAACATTAATTACACGAGTAGATGAATCATTATCTAATTGCAAAAAATCTAAATTAACTTCCAATTCATTAAAGTGTTTAATGAATTTTTTTCCATTATCATCATTACCCAAACTTCCTATAAATGTTGAATCTATTTTTAATTTTCTTAATGCACAAGCAACGTTAGCCGGCGCCCCACCCAAAAAATCTTTAAATCCTTGATTTGACTTATTTCTGATTCTGTCTATTAAAGCCTCTCCAATACATATGACTTTTTTCTTCTTCATAAAATAAACGCCTTTTCTTAACTAAGAATAATTTATTAAAAAACGAATAATTTTTTTTTGAATTAAAGTTTAATTAAAAGCATACTCATAGTGTCTTTAAATAAATCTGAAACTTGGAAGTGGAAAAATTGGGAAATTTCTTGGTCTTTATCCAAAGAATCTACTTCTGAAAAAAATATTAAAATTTTATTAGTTCATGGATTTGGGGCATCAAAAAACCACTGGAGATATAATCAAGATTTCCTTGGTGAATTTTCTAAATGCTACGCAATTGACTTATTAGGATTTGGGAAAAGCAGTCAGCCTAGTGCTTTATTAGATTACGAACCTCGTAAAGAAAATTCAATTAAATATTCATTTGACTTATGGGGTAATCAAATATCAACATTTTGTGCAGAGGTAATTAAATCTCCTGTTTACTTAGTAGGAAATTCAATTGGTGGTGTTATTGCATTGAAAGCTGCTGAAATCCTCAAAGATAATTGCAAAGGTGTTATTTTAATTGATTGTGCGCAAAGAACTATGGATGATAAACGTTTAAAAAAAAGTGATATTTTAATGAATCTACTGAGACCTGTCCTTAAAACGATAGTCAGACAAAGATTAATTAGCAATACACTTTTTACAAGAGCTGCTAATCCAAAAGTTATTAAGAAAATTCTTGAACAAGCCTACCCTACAAGGAAAAATATCGATAAAGAATTGATTGAAATACTTTATCAACCCTCTCAAAGGAAAAACTCTAAAGAAGCATTTCGTGGTTTTATTAACTTATTTGATGACTATCTCGCAACTGACCTTTTCGATAAGGTTGATGCTCCAATCCAATTGATTTGGGGAGAAAAAGATCCTTGGGAATCTTTAAATGAAGCAAGAGAGTGGAAGAGACAATTTAAAAATATTAAAAGATTAGATATTATTGATGGTGCTGGTCATTGTCCTCATGATGAAGAACCTGAAAAAACAAATGAGTTTATAAATGAATTTATTCAAGAAACAAAGTAAGCTTCTACATTATCACTAAGCCTTCTTAAGCCTCTTAATCCATCTCTTTCAAGATTTCTAACTCGATCTCTACTTATTCCCAATACCCTTCCTATACCTGTAAGGGACATTGGCTCATCACCATCCATTCCGTATCTCATTCTTAAAACTCTACATTGCAGGTCAGGTAATTGATGTAAAAGAGAATGCAGATCACCTCTCATACAATCCATCTCAATTTGTTCATCTGGCAAATCCTCACCCCCTGCCAGTAAATCTAGTAAAACAGTATCTTCCCCGTCGCCAACTTTGGTTTCAAGACTAACTGGCTGTCCAGCTTTGCACATCAAATCTTTAACATCATCTTCAGGAAGCTCTACGTATTTAGCAAGTTCAGTGACAGTTGGAGTTCTAGACATTTCTTGACTGAGTTCTCTTTGACCTTTTTTTAACTTATTCAACATTTCAGTTATGTGAATTGGAAGCCTTATCGCACGACTTTTTTCAGCTATTGCTCTTGTAATACCTTGTCTAATCCACCAGTATGCATATGTTGAAAACTTATATCCTCTTGCTGGATCAAATTTTTCCACTCCTCTGACTAGTCCTATAGTTCCTTCCTGAATTAAATCTAAAAGTTCCATATTTCTTTTTGTATATTTTTTTGCAACGCTTACCACCAATCTTAAATTTGCTGCAACCATCCTTTCTTTAGCTCTCTGTCCAGCTCTCACTCTTTTTTTAATTATGGAAGAAGATAAGCTTAATTTGGTGGATAATTCATCAATAGTAGGTTTATCTCCTGTTAATTCAATAAATTCTAATTCTGCTCTTTCAACTTCCATGTACTCTTGAACTTGGCGACCGAGAGTAATTTCTTGTTCATGCGATAGTAATGGAACTCTTCCTATATCCCTCAAGTATGATCGAACAAGATCTACATCATTACTAGCTTTTATACTTGTGATTGATGCTAGTTTATTTTCACTTATTGTTTCAGAAGACATTTATGTTAAATGATGTTTTGTAAACAATACCATTAAGAAATGTAAAGTTAAACAAAAAAATCCACAATTTTACAAAAATGAGAATAAATACCTACTGAAATCAGACTAATGAAGAGCTTAATAGCCATTTTGCTGTACTGAGATAAATAAATACACCTGCAATATCAGTTACGGTTGTAATGAAAGGGGAAGACATCAAGGCTGGATCCAATTTCATCCTGGCAAACAACAAAGGAAGGATCGCTCCTGTTGTAGCAGCTAAAGTTGTTATGGATATCAAACTTATTCCCACCGCAGAGGCGATTAGTGGTCCTTCTCCTTGCCACCAAGCGAACGGAAATACTACAAGCATCATAAAAACACCTAGAAGAGCACCTGTTATTGCCTCCTTAACTACTGCCCTAATTGCACCAAGAGACTTCAGTTTTTGAGTACTTAAACCTCGAATTACCACCGTTGAACTTTGAGCACCAACATTCCCCCCAGTACCTATGAGTAGAGGAATAAATGCAGCTAATAAGACTATTTCTTTCAAGATTTGATCATTCATAGCTATAACTTTGGTCGTTAAACCATTTGCTAAAACTAAAATTAATAACCATAAAATTCTTCTTCGAGCAATCGTAAACAAACTACTTTGAAAATAATCATCTTCGTCGCCAGGTTGTACTGCCCCCGCTGCATAAATATCTCTTGTTGCTTCTTGTTCTATAACATCAATTAAGTCATCGACGGTTACTATCCCAACAAGTCTTTTTTCCTTATCGACGACTGGGAGAGCTAAAAAATCATACCTTTGTATTGCTCTAGCAACCTCTTCTTGATTAGTATTTGTAGCGATATTAACTACATCTCTTGTCATAACGTCTCCAATTGGCTTAGAAGGATCAGCAGTTACAAGATCTCTTAAAGATAGAATACCAGTTAAATGCCTTTCTTTATCTGTAACATATAAGCTGTAGATAGTTTCAGTAAATGGGGCTCTTTTTCTAACTAAAGAAAGAGCCTCAGCTGCTGTTTGCATTTCTTTAAGATCTATAAATTCAGTTGTCATTAATCTCCCGGCAGTTTCAGGCTCATATCCAAGTAATTCAGCTGTTACTTTCCTTTCACCAGGACTAAGTGCAGATAAAAATTTTCGTACAACTTTTGCAGGTAATTCATCAAAAAGTTGAACCCTATCATCAGGAGACATTTTTTCAACGATTTCTAAAACTTCTCCTGAACGAAGTCTTTCTAATAAAGTTTGCTGAACTACTGGATCTAAATATTCATAAACCTCAATGGCTTCATTTTTCTTTAATAATCGAAATGCTAATGCCTGCAATATTAGTGGAAGGCTTCCAATAGCATCTGCAATATCAACAGGTTGGGAAGGCTCTAAAAGTAACTTTGCCTCATCATAATTTCCCGCGATGAGCAACTTCTCAAGTTGAATAGTAATATTTTCTCTTGTACTTAAATCTGAAGATAAAGATGTAACTGTCTCAAGATTATTTTCATTCATAAATATAATCCCTTATCAAAGTAACAACATCATTATATTACCCTAAACAATTTTTCTACTGATCCAGAACCCGAAAAGCATTGTGAATACATTTACGATAATGATTAAATTAAAAAAAATTATAAATTTTATCCAATCACCTTGATTTAAAATTGTATACAAAAAATATATAAATCCGCTAAAGGATGTAAAGCAAGAAAAAAAACCGCTCAATAAAATTTTTTCAGTCTTATAACTTAATTTTCTATTGATAAAAAAACCTACTAAAAATGATCCAATTATGGAAATAAAAAAATTATTATTTATAACTAATCTTAAAAAAGTTGCTAAGTAAGCAGCTAAAAGAATGTAAATCGAATTATTTATTTTCACTTAAAACAACTGAATAAGAAAATAACCTAAATAAAAGAACAGGAATGAAAAAATTATCACCTCAACATAGTGGAAAAATAATCTTAGGAATTGTCTCTTTTTAAATAATTCAAATAGTTGATATATAAACGAAGAAAATGTACTAAAACATCCTAAAAAACCACTATAAAATAACATTAGTATTTCGTTATTAACAAAATTTAAAGCTACTAAATTTCCTAATAAAAAAGATGATAAAAAGTTTACTATTGAAGTATTTTGAATATCAAAACCTATACTTTTTTTAAAATTATTTTGTATAAATATTCTAAGTATTAATCCAAAAGTACTGCCGAGTAAAATTATACTTATTGAACTAAAATCCAAAATTTACATTTTTATCCAGCCTTTTAAAATCTTATTAGGATCATCTAAAAATTTATTAGAAGCTAATTCAACCCTAACCCAAGTTTCATTTTTGCTGACTTTCCAATCTTGAAGGACTGATAAAGTTGTACCTATATCTAGAACTAATAATTCCTTAGCATAAATTTTAGGACAAGAATAAAGAGAAGTATTGGAACTCAAAATAATTTCATTTATATTATTAGGAAACTTATTTTGATTTAAACTTTTTTGGATCCCACCAGCAGGTAATGAAATTGGAGCAATTAATGCAAAACTAATTAAACAAAAATTCTTGAGAACATTATTAATCATATATCTAAAGTTGCCATATCTAATTTGCTACTATGGGTTTCAATAAATTCTCTTCTTGGTGCAACTTTATCTCCCATTAATATATTGAATATTCTGTCAGCTTCAAGTGCATCTTCGATTTCAACCCTTTTCATCATCCTCGTTTGGGGATTCATAGTTGTATCCCATAATTGTTTTGGCATCATCTCACCTAATCCCTTAAATCTTTGAATATTATAATTTGCATTTTCTCCAAAACCTTGAATTGTATCCTTTAATTGATTCTCGTTATAACAGTAATTATGATTCTTACCTCTTTCAACTTTATAAAGAGGAGGACAAGCAATGTATATAAAACCTTTCTCAACAAGTTGTCTTTGGTATCTGTAAAAAAATGTCAGCAATAAAGTCCTTATATGAGCACCGTCAACATCAGCATCCGTCATAATTACAACTCTATGATATCTCAAAGAGCTCTCGTCGAACTCCTCCCCTTTTATTCCTAATCCTAAAGCTGTTATTAATGACTGTATTTCTGTATTTTTATAAATTTTAGTATCATCAGTTTTTTCAATATTAAGAATTTTACCCCTCAGAGGCAAAATAGCCTGAAAATTTCTATCTCGTCCTTGTTTTGCGGAGCCACCAGCTGAATCTCCTTCAACTATATAAATTTCTGATTCTGAGGGGTCTCTAGAACTACAATCTGCTAATTTACCCGGTAATGTAGAACTTTCTAAAACACTTTTTCTTCTTACTAATTCTCTAGCCCTTCTTGCAGCTTCTGCCGCATTAAATGATTGAATAGCTTTTTCAAGAATCAAGTCCAAAATTCCAGGATTAAATTCCATATATTTCGTAAGAGCCTCCCCAATAAGAGAATCCACAATTCCCCGTACTTCAGTATTTCCTAATTTTGTTTTTGTTTGCCCTTCAAATTCGGGATCTGGAACTTTTACTGATAAAACAACAGTCAAACCCTCTCTAATATTTTCGCCAGCTAAATTTTTTTCAATATCCTTTCTTTTGCCTCTCTTTTTTGCAAGATTATTGAAAGTTCTGGTCAGAACTGTTTTAAGCCCTTCAATATGAGTTCCTCCATCTATGGTTCTAATATTATTTGCAAATCCTAAAATATTATCTGAATATACATCTGAACACCATTGCAAAGCTGCTTCTACATATACATTTTCTTTCTGTGAGTCAACATAAATTATTTCAGGGTGAATAGAATCCTTTTCAGCATTCATGTATTCAACATATTCTTTAATGCCCCCTTGATATAAGTAAATTTCTTCTTTAAAAGAACCATCTGAAAATTGATTTCTTTCATCTCTAAAAACAATTTTTACTCCGCCATTAAGATAAGCTAACTCCCTTAATCTAGATGAAAGAAGAGCATATTCAAATTCAATTCCTCCCGAAAAAATCGTTTTGTCGGGTTTAAAGCAAATAGTTGTTCCTTTCTTAGATGGTTTGCCAGTCTGCCTTTTAGTTTGCAATTCACCCTTTGATACACCTTTTTCAAATCTTTGATTAAATTCGCTTCCATCCCTATAAACAGTCACATTAACCCATTCGCTTAGAGCATTAACTACAGATATTCCTACACCATGTAGACCCCCTGAAACTTTATAACCACCACTTCCAAATTTACCTCCTGCATGAAGAACAGTAAGTACAGTTTCTAAGGCACTTTTCCCTGTTCTTGGGTGAATATCTGTTGGAATACCTCGTCCGTTATCAGAAATCAAAGCAGAACCATCTGCTCGAAGAACTATTTCAATGTGATCACAATGTCCTGCAAGTGCTTCATCAACCGAGTTATCAACTACCTCGTATACTAAATGATGTAATCCCCTAGGTCCTGTTGAACCTATATACATCCCAGGGCGCTTACGAACTGGTTCTAACCCCTCTAAAACCTGTATCTGTTCCGCGCCGTAATCATTTGAGATTTTATTAGATCTTTTGTCCTCACTCATTTAATATAAAAAAAATATTAGACTTTTAAAATGTTATTTTTAAAAGGTATTTCATTAAACTTACCACCGCAATAAGATAAAGGCTCGAAGTCAATGAAAAATTTAATCACTTTAATTATATAGCTAATATTTTTTTCATCAGAAATTCATATGTCTGCGTCGCTACCTCATGTAATTATTTTAATTGGGCCTACTGCAAGTGGCAAAACAGAATTAGCTATTGAAATTGCAGAATATTTTAAAACTCATATACATAATATCGATTCAAGACAAATTTATAAGTCCATGGATATTGGAACAGCCAAGCCATCTAAAATTCAACAAAAAAAAATAAAGCATTTTTTAATAGATATTGAAGAACCAATCAATCCAATTAATGTAAAACAATTTCAAGAAATTGCTCAAAAATCTATTGAGGGGGAAATTAAACAAGGTAATTTACCTTTTCTTGTTGGAGGCAGTGGGTTGTATATGAACTCAATAACAAAAGGATTTTTTGTACCAAATGTCCCTCCTCAAAATAATATCAGAAGACAGCTAGAAGAGTTGGGTCAGGAAAAATGTTGGGACCTGTTAAAAAATTGTGATCCATTATCAACAAAAAAAATCAATTTTGCTGACCATATAAGAACAATAAGAGCTTTAGAAGTCTTCTATGTAACAGGTAAGCCTTTGTCAACTCTAAAAGTTCAAAAACCCCCTAACTGGAAAATCCTAGAGCTTGGATTAGATAGAGATAATTTAAAAGAAAGAATTTTTCAAAGAACAAAAAATATGTTTTTATCTGGAATTATTGAGGAAACTAACCACCTTATCTCTAAATACGGATTTAATTTGCCAATATTAGAAACCATTGGTTATCGAGAAGCTAGGGATGTTTTAAATAACAGTTCAACAATTGACAAAGCGATTGAGTTAACTACAACAAAAACAATCCAATTTGCCAAAAGACAAAAAACTTGGTTTCGTAATAAAAATAATCCTCTTTGGCTTAATAACAAAAACCTACTAAAAGATGCAATAATTAAAATAGAGTCTTTTTTAAGCTAAATTTATAGAAATAGATTTTGTTCATCATCCAATCAACTTATTTAATTAACTGAATGCCCCCACGCCCACGCTTTGACCGACGAGCTCCAGTTAGAGAGCTACCAAATATAAATGAAAGAATAAAATACCCTCAATTGAGAGTCGTTGATTCAGATGGAAAACAACTAGGCGTCATAGATAGATTAAAAGCATTAGAAATAGCATCTCAAAGAGAACTTGATTTGGTTTTGGTGAGCGAAAAAGCAAATCCTCCTGTTTGTAGAATCATGGACTATGGTAAATATAAATTTGAACAAGAAAAGAAAGCTAAAGAAGCAAGAAAAAAATCTCATCAAACAGAAGTTAAAGAAGTAAAAATGAGGTACAAAATTGACAAGCATGATTATGATGTTCGGATTGGTCAAGCTACTAAATTTCTAAAATCGGGAGATAAGGTAAAATGCACTGTAATTTTTAGGGGAAGAGAAATTCAACACTCAAATTTAGCTGAGACACTTCTTTTAAAAATGGCTAATGATTTAGAAGAGCAATCAGAAGTTCAACAAAAACCAAAAAGAGAAGGGAGAAACATGATTATGTTTTTAAGCCCTCGCAAAACTCCTCTTATTAAAAAAGATGATGGATGATAAATTTTTATCAAAAAATATGACGAATGTTAAAGTGTCACTATATCAAAAATTAAATTAGTCAGGATTTTTATACAGTGCGATTCCATATTCAACAAGACAGTGATATCCCAGCATCTACTCAACTAAATAATCAAATTTGTTTCGCAATTGCAGCAAGACATTATCCGCCAGGTCACAGACTGCCCAGTACAAGGCAACTAGCAATGCAGACTGGACTCCATCGTAATACTATAAGCAAAGTTTACAGACAACTTGAAATGGATGGAGTTGTTGAAGCAATAGCTGGATCAGGTATCTATGTAAGAGATAATCTTACTAAAAGAGAATTTACAAAATCACTTTACGCAAAAGACAAAATAAGTAAGGCCCCTGATCAAGAAGCAAAGAAGGTTATTGACAACTTAATAAGTCTTGGATTCACTTTACAAGAGACGAGAGAGATATTGAACAATGAGATTGATTGGCGTATTAAGTGCGGATCAAGAATCATTGTCAGTACTCCCAGAGAAGATATTGGAGCTTCTATGTTAATAGCAGAAGACCTTTCTACAACAGTTAATGTACCAGTAGAAGTTGTTCCTATGGAAGAATTAGAAAAAGTTTTGAGTAATTCAAATAATGGTACTATTGTCACAAGCAGATATTTTTTACAGCCTCTAGAAAAAGTTGCTAAGCAACATGGAGTTCGGGCAATTGCAGTTGACTTGAGCGACTTTCAAAAGGAATTAAAAATTATCAAGGAATTAAATGCTGGAAGTTGTGTAGGTATTGTTAGCATAAGTCCTGGTTTATTAAGAGCAGCAGAAGTAATTATACACAGCATGCGTGGTAGTGAATTAATGATTATGACCGCAATCTCAGACAATAACAATAGATTACTCTCACTTTTAAAGGCTTCAAACCATATAGTTTGTGATGGACCGAGTTTATCAGTTGTAGAAAACACATTAATAAAAAATCGTTCACATTTGATGCGATTACCTGAAATAATATGTGCTAAAAATTATTTAAGTATCGAAACAATAAATCAGTTAAAACAAGAAATTGGAGTTATTAATTAAACCATGGTATTGAAAACTTTTAAATCAGATATAGAAATTATCAGAGAGAGAGATCCGGCCGCAAGAGGGATAGTAGAGATATTTCTTTGCTACCCAGGTTTTCAATCAATAGTTATACATAGGTTTACGCATAAATTATGGCAATTAAAGATTCCTTTGATTCCCCGATTACTCAGTCATCTTAATAGGCTAGCAACAGGTATTGAAATCCATCCTGGGGCAAAAATTGGTAAAAAGGTCTTCATAGACCATGGAATGGGCGTTGTAATCGGTGAAACTGCTGAAATAGGAAATAACTGTTTGCTTTATCAAGGAGTGACATTAGGAGGGACTGGTAAAAGCCATGGCAAAAGACACCCCACCTTAATGGAAAATGTTGTAGTCGGTGCGGGCGCAAAAGTTCTTGGATCCATCACGGTGGGATCTAATACTCGTATTGGTGCTGGCTCAGTGGTTGTTCGAAATGTAGAGGAGAACAGTACTGTAGTCGGCGTACCTGGCAGGGTAGTGCATCAAAGTGGTGTAAAAGTAAATCCGTTAGCTCACTCTGCCTTACCAGATGCAGAAGCTAATGTGATAAAAAACTTAATGGATAGGATAGACTCTCTTGAAAATGAAATTCTTAAATTACAAAAAACTCTACAATGTATAGCCAGCTCAGAATCTATTGATATTTCTAAACTTGGTGATTCTCAAAATCTTAAAGATAAAGAAATTTTTGAATTTCTCGGGGATAATTAAAATTTTGATTTAATTTTTTTCATTAACGTCAGTTTTAGGTTGAAACATAAACATTGAATAAATAACATTTCGTCTCATATTAGTCATCATTTCGAGAAACATATCATATCCTTCGTTTTTATATTCAATTAATGGATCTTTTTGACCATAACCTCTCAATCCAACTGACTCCCTCAAGGAATCCATGGATTGAAGATGTTCTCGCCATAAATTATCAATTTGCTGCAAAATGAAAAATCTTTCAGCTTCTCTCATTAATCCAGAACGAATTTTATCTATTTGTGATTCCTTTAAGTCATAAGCTATTCTCAACTGCTCTTGAAGATAGTTTTTTAATTCTTCTATTGACAGTAAATTAATATCATCAGATTTAAGATCATCTAATAAATATATAAATTCTTTGACTTTAGAAATTAATTGATCAATATTCCATTCTTCAGGAGGAAGATCAGGATTAATATAAGCATCTACAATTTCAATCATTGTCCTTTCTCCGTATCCTATTACTTGTCTTTTTAAATCAATCCCTTTCAATACTCGTAGTCTTTCGCCATAAACTGCTTTTCTTTGATTGTTCATTACCTCGTCGTATTCAAAAACTTGTTTTCTAATATCGTAATAATAGGTTTCAACTTTCTTTTGAGCACTTTCTAGAGACCTAGTAAGCATTCCTGACTCAATAGGCATATCTTCATCAACCCTAAAAGCATTCATTAAATTTGCTACTCTATCGCCTCCAAAAATCCTTAATAAATTATCATCTAAAGATAAAAAGAATCTTGTACTCCCAAGATCACCTTGTCTTCCTGCTCTTCCTCTAAGTTGATTATCCACTCTTCTTGATTCATGTCTCTCAGTACCAATAACATGTAAACCACCAGCTTCTCTTACTTTTTTTTCTTCATGAATCAAAACTTTTTCATATTCTCTTTTGACATCAGACAAACATTCTCTCAAAAGCTTTATCAAGTAATCATCAGTTGGTGCTTTTTCTGCAGCTGTAGCTATCCTGTCATCAAGCTCCAAAACAGAAAGTTGTCTATCTCCCCAATTTTTAACAAGTTCACCAGATAAAAGAGAAAGTTTCTTTTCAATCGCTTCATCTAGTTTGCAAGGGAAAAGGCTTGTTGAAGAATTTGAAATGTTCTTTTTCAAATTTGAACCAGCTTTTGTAGAAAAACCACCCTTAGATTTTGAATTTCTTTGTTTAGGTATTGGTGGCTTATGCTCATTATCAGGCTTGACTAACAAAGGAACTAAAATTTCTTTTAATTTAAGCCTTGCCATATAGTCACTATTACCGCCAAGAATTATATCTGTACCTCTTCCAGCCATATTTGTCGCAATAGTAACAGCACCTGCCCTTCCTGCCTGAGCAATAATTTCTGCCTCACGTTCAACGTTCTCTGGCTTAGCATTTAACAAATTATGTGGGATTTTTTCTTCTAATAAAAGTGAACTTAATAATTCACTTTTTTCAACACTTGTTGTACCAACTAAAACAGGTCTGCCCTCTCTGTGAATTTGCGCAGTTTCTTTAGCAACGGCTTTCCATTTACCAATCTCTGTCTTAAATACCTGATCAGACCAATCTTGTCTCTTTCTTATTTGATTTGTCGGTATAACTGTTGATTCTAATTTATAAGTTTTTTCAAATTCAACCTCCTCAGTTTTTGCAGTTCCTGTCATTCCTGCTAAACCAGGATATAAAAGGAAAAAATTCTGATAAGTTATTGATGCTAATGTTTGAGTTTCAGGCTGAATTTGAAGACTCTCTTTCGCTTCTATTGCCTGATGTTGCCCATCACTCCAACGTCTTCCTGGCATTACCCTCCCAGTAAATTCGTCTACTATGACAGCCTCATCGTTCTTAATAATATAATTCACATCTTTAATAAATAATTCTTTGGCTTTTAGAGCGTTAGTTATATAGTGCGCCCAAGGATCTTGAGGATTATATAAATCATTAACTCCCAAATACTCTTCACATTTTGCAAAACCCTGATCAGTTAATATACAACTTCTCTGTTTTTCATCAACTTCATAATCGCCTTCTGGATCAATACCATCTTTACTTAATTCTTTTGCTTTGACTAATGCCAGAGATAATTCTGCAGCCTTTTGATATTTTTCTTGTGGTCTTTCAACTTGTCCAGAAATGATTAGAGGCGTTCTTGCTTCATCAATTAATATTGAATCAACCTCATCAATTACGCAATAATTAAATTTTCTTTGAACTACCTCACTAATATCGGTAGCCATATTATCTCTTAAATAATCAAATCCTAACTCTGAATTTGTGGCATAAGTTATATCACAATCATAATTTTTCTTTCTCTCAAATGGATTCATATCTTGCTGAATCAAACCAACGGATAAACCTAAAAAACGATGAACTTGTCCCATCCACTCTGCATCCCTTCTAGCTAAATAATCATTTACAGTAACAACATGAACCCCTTTCCCCGTAAGAGCATTTAAAAAACATGGTAATGTTGCGACAAGAGTTTTTCCCTCTCCAGTCTTCATCTCAGCAATTTGACACTCATTTAAAACCATCCCACCTATTAACTGAACATCAAAGTGTC